>JBAXED010000044.1:0-27254 GCA_037140615.1 Prolixibacteraceae bacterium | reverse complement strand
TGTGAAATCCGTGGTAAGGACTGGGATTATAATTTCTTCTTTAATCGGTGTAATTTGTGAAATCCGTGGTAAGGACTGGGCTCATTTTTGCGTTTTGCGTTCCAACTCCTTCAGATTATCCATTTTCTTCTTTTGCAGGAAACTTCTGATATCCCCAAGGTGCTCCTTCACTTTCTTGTTGCCAAATTCATACACTTTGCCCACCAATCCATCCAAAAAATCACGGTCGTGGGAGACCAAGATCAATGTCCCGTCAAAATCCCTGAGGGCACCTTTCAGGATGTCCTTCGTGCGCATATCGAGGTGGTTCGTTGGCTCATCCAAAATCAGCAGATTAACAGGTTCAAGCAATAATTTCACCATCGCAAGCCGCGTCCGCTCTCCCCCCGAAAGCACTTTCACCTTTTTGAAAATATCGTCCCCACCAAACATAAATGCGCCAAGCATGTCCTTGATTTTTGTGCGGATATCTCCCACCGCCACATCATCAATTGTTTGAAATACAGTCAGTTCCTCATCCAGCATAGACGCCTGATTCTGTGCAAAATAACCAATCAGTGTATTGTGCCCCAGCGTTAAATTACCATGAAAGTCAATCTCATTCATGATAGCCTTTACCAGCGTGGATTTCCCCTCACCATTCTTACCCACAAATGCTATCTTCTCCCCTCTTTCAAGGGTCAGGTTTACATTTGAAAAAACCAGGTGATCGCCATATTTCTTAGCCAAATCCTCCACAATCACAGGATAATTGCCCGACCGTGGCGACGGTGGAAATTTCAACCTCAGGGCTGAGCTGTCCACTTCATCAACTTCGACCATCTCCAGCTTGTCAAGCATCTTTACCCTCGACTGCACCTGCAATGTTTTTGAATAAGTACCCTTGAAGCGCTCAATAAACTCTGTCGTTTCGGCAATCATCTTTTGCTGCTCATCAAACTGCTTCTGCTGTTGCTCCCGTCTTTCCTTGCGCAATTCAAGGTATTTGGAGTAGTTCACTTTGTAATCGTAAATCCGGCCCATGGTTACTTCGATGGTCCGGGTGGTGATGTTGTCGACAAATGCACGGTCGTGGGAAATCACCATCACGGCTTTGGCACTGTTGATCAGAAAATCCTCAAGCCACTGCACCGATTCGATGTCCATGTGGTTGGTGGGCTCATCAAGCAGTATAAGATCCGGCTTTTGCAAGAGAATTTTGGCCAGTTCTATCCTCATTCGCCAGCCTCCGCTGAATTCGCTCGTAGGTCGGGTAAAATCCTCCCTCGAGAAACCCAAACCAAGCAATATGATCTCAATCTCAGCATCAAAATTGATCTCTTCGATCGAATAGTACATTTCACTCAGGGTGGATACCCTTTCAATGATGCTGCTGTAACTTTCAGATTCGTAATCTGTTCTCGTTGCCAATTCCTCATTCAACGAGGCAATCTCACGTTCCATCCCCTGGATCCGGGCAAATGCCTGCGCGGTCTCCTCAAAAACAGTGCGATTGTCTTCGGTAAGCAAATGCTGTGGCAAATATGCAATAACGGCCTCTTTGGGAGCTGAAATCCGGCCTTTGCTAGCAGTTTTTACACCGGCCATAATCTTGAGCAAGGTGGATTTACCCGCCCCGTTCTTTCCCATCAGGGCTATCCGGTCTTTGTCGTTGACCACAAAAGATACATCCGAAAAAAGTGTCGATCCGCCAAATTCAACCGTTAGTCCATCTACTGAAATCATACCTTGCCATTTTTTGAAGGCGCAAAGATATCTAATTTGAACCAAGAATCTCGAACCCAATATTTTCCTGTTTATTATAAAAATGAATATATTTATAGTGTCATTATTCCAAAGCTTTCCTCTGTATTAAAAATTAAAATTCAGGACTTTCTTCCTGAACATTCTTTAAGATAGATTGTTTACTCTAGATGATTAACATATTAATCTTTTTTTTAACCAAAGACAAGAGCGCTTCCTTGCTTCACAGGAGGTAATGTATCATGGAAAATTTGATCTCTGAAATTGTAGATCTATTAAGAGTATCCTATGAAACTGATGTATCAGGATTTGATAAATCTTTCGTTGAAAAATCTATTGACAGGAGACTAGTCTTTCATAATAATTTACCAATCAAAGATTATCTCCCCTTTTTGAGGATTAACCCGGAAGAAGGACAACAACTATTAGATTCACTTCACATTTCATACAGCGAATTTTTCCGCAATCCGTTGACGTTTGCCTATTTGGAACAGTTCGTCTTGCCGCAACTCCGCAACCAAAAACTGAAGGAAAAGAATACTGAGATCAGGATTTGGTCGGCTGCATGTGCTTCTGGTCAGGAAGCCTATAGCATTGCCATACTTCTCGATGAACTGAATCAGCAGTCGACAAAAAAGATCAACTACCGGATATTTGCGACAGACAACAATCCCGGGGAGCTATTAAAAGCAAAAAACGGCATTTTCGATTTTAGTGCTCTACAAAAAATCACTCTTTGCAGAGCTCAAAAATATTTTATCAAAAAAAACGACAGCTATTCGATCTCCCAGACAATCAGTCAACGGGTCGACTTCTCGCTGTTTGATCTGCTTACCGATCAACGGTCATCTCCTGCACCCAGCATCTATGGAAATTTTGATCTGGTCATTTGCAGCAATGTGCTATTTTACTACATGCCCGTTGCACGCAAACGAATGATTGAGAAAATCGGAAAAACACTTGCCTTGGGAGGCTTCCTGGTCACTGGTGAAACTGAAAGGGAATTTTTGCAAAAGAGTAATTACCAGGAAGTTTATATGAATTCGGCTATATTTCAAAAAAATGTAATATTAAATCATTGATATAAGTTAAGCTGCGATGAAATATGCGCGAAAAAAAATCGCCTTAGCCGAATCCACCAACTGGCGGAAAGGCATTTCATCAGACCATTAAAATCAAAATTAGAACTAATGAATATACGTGATTTAAAAATTGGAACTCAGCTAAAATTAGGATTTGGCCTCATCCTGCTGCTCATCCTGATTCTGGGAGCACTTTCATGGTGGCAGTCAAACCAGATAGCCCAGCAGACCGACGATTTATACAATCATCCTCTAAAAGTGCGCAGGGCTTTAAGTGACATAAAGACTGATGCACTTTCAATCAGGGTAGAATTTTTGAATATCCTTTTGTCAAATGATGACCCGGCCCGACATGCATCCCTGACCAATATGACCCTTCTTCAGGCAGATGCTGAACAAAATTTCAATATTTTGTCCTCGCAATATTTAGGTCCGAAAACGGATGTTGAAGAGGCGCATAATGCATTTATTAATTGGACGTCCTCTCTGGAAGGATTTAAGAATGAGGTCTTTGCTGACAAAAGTAAAGATGAGCTGAATCGTTTAGATGAAAGAATTGAATTGGAAAAAATCGGTCAAAAAGTCTTTGAAACCATTAAGAAGATTGATGTTTTCGCGCTGAAAAAGGGAGATCTGCTGTATTCTTCAAGTATAATTCTGGAACAGACATTGAGCAGACAGCTTGCTACCATACTGGTTTCTATTCTAATACTTTCCTTTCTAATAATTGCGATACTGATAAGAAATTTCGATCGGCCAGTGAGCGAAATGATCAGGGTAACCCAGTTGTTTGCAAAAGGTAAAATGGAAACGAGAAGTAGCTATTTTTCAGGCAATGAATTTGGCGACTTGTCAAGTTCATTCAACAATCTGGCAGAAATATTGGAAAAAGAAATGAGCTTCAGGGATCGTGCTTCCAAACTTAACAATGGTATGCTAAAGGGACTTGAATCAAAGAATCCGATCAATCAAGTTCTCGGAATCCTGATGAAACAGACCAATTCACAAGTTGGGGCAGTGTACCTGATAAATGATCGGAATACACATTTTGAAAATGTCGAATCGATAGGAATGGAATCGGCCAAAAAGAATTCCTTTTCCGCGTCTGATTTTGAAGGTGAATTTGGAATCGCACTGGCAAGCCAAAATGTCGAGCTGATCAAAAATATTCAAGTTGATACTCACCATACTCTCGCCACAGTCACCTGCGATTTTAGGCCAAAGGAGATCATTACCATACCACTGTTGGACAAGCAAACAGTCGTAGCCATGATCTCGCTGGCAAGTCTTCATGAGTTTGATAGTCAATCCATTCGACTGGTCTCTGACATGCAAGCACCCCTGACCACATGGTTGAATGCGCTGATAGCCAGCAAAAAGATTCAGCAACTTGGAGAAAATCTAAAATTCCAAAACATCGAATTGGAATCACAAAAAAAGGAGCTGGCCGCGCAAGCGAACGAATTACTTCAACAAAATTCAGAACTGGAAGTTCAAAAAAAACAACTCAACGAAAGCAACCAGCTAAAAACAAATTTCTTGTCGAACATGAGCCACGAACTAAGGACACCACTTAATTCAGTGATCGCGCTGAGTGGCGTACTTAATAGAAAGCTTGCCAATAAAATACCAGATGAGGAGTACAGCTATCTCGACGTCATCGAACGTAATGGGAAACTTTTATTGGCACTCATCAATGATATTCTTGATCTTTCGCGGATTGAGGCAGGATTTGAGGAGATTCAGGCAGATCGATTTAATGTCAACTCACTTGTCCATGAAGTTATTGACCTAATCCAATCCCAGGCGCAGCAAAAAAATATTGGACTTACTTTTGAGGCCAATGATAATTTACCCATCATTCTAAGCGATTACGAAAAGTGCCGGCACATTGTACAAAATATTGTTGCAAATGCGATCAAATTCACTGATGCCGGTGCTGTTTCCATTCGAACTTTAACCGATAATAAATCACTTTTGGTTGAAGTATCTGATACTGGAATTGGAATAGAAAAAGAGTTCATTAGTCAGATTTTCGAAGAATTCCGTCAGGCTGACAATAGCAATTCAAGAAAACATGGTGGCACCGGACTCGGATTGTCCATAGCAAAAAAATATTCAGCATTCCTGGGCGGTGACATTACAGTAGAAAGTGAGAAAGGAAAAGGATCAAAGTTTACCTTACGATTGCCCATTGACCATGTTTTTTCTGAGGCAACAGGCCACTATGAACATATCCATCCGATTTATGTATCCGGTGATAGCCGGCATGACAAAAAAGAACATAAATGGGGAGAAAAAACCATTCTGCTCGTAGAAGATTCGGAAGCTGCCATCATCCAAATGAAGGAAATGCTTTCTTCACAGGGTTATCAAGTATTGATTGCACAAAATGGCGGGCAAGCACTTGATCAAATAGCGCTGAAAACTCCGGATGCTTTGATCCTGGATCTTATGATGCCTGAGGTAGACGGTTTCGAAGTTTTGAGAAGAATCAGGGAGAATGAGGTAACTGCCCAGCTACCTGTCATCATCCTTACTGCCAAATATGTAACGAAAGAGGAACTTGCCTTCCTGAAGCACAACCATATTCATCAGCTTATTCAAAAAGGAGATATTAGCAAGGATCAACTGCTGAAGGCTTTGTCAGAAATGATCTTCAGTGAGAAAGCTGACAATAAAATTCCGGAGAAAAAGCAAATCATTCCTCATCAAGATGGGGATCCCGTCATTTTAGTTGTTGAAGATAATCCGGATAACATGCTCACAATTAAAGCACTGCTTAGTGGATATGGAACTATTCTGGAAGCCATTGATGGGTTAAAAGGAATAGAATTGGCTCTTGAACATGTACCAAACCTTATCCTGATGGATATCGCAATACCCGAGATGAATGGCATTGAGGTTTTACGAAAGATGCGTGAAACAGAACTATTAAAGAATGTCTGTATTATCGCTGTTTCGGCAAGTGCCATGAAAGGGGATAAAGAACATTTTATCTCATGCGGTTTTGATGATTACATTTCAAAACCAATTGACCACCAAATATTTGAACAAATCATTACCAATGCTTTGGGGATTAAACGTTGAAAATTATGATTAAAATTCTCGCCATTGACGATAATATCGACAATCTGATTAGCTTGAAAGCCATTCTTATGGATTTCTTTTCTGACATAGTCGTTTTCACCTCCCAAAATGGACAGCATGGAATAGAACTGGCTATTGCCGAAAATCCTGACGTAATCCTGCTGGACGTTGTTATGCCGAATATGGATGGATTTGAAGTCTGTCGAAGGTTAAAATCTGACAAACGGGTACAGGAAATTCCTGTGGTGTTTATAACTGCATTAAAGGGCGACAAGGCAAACCGGATAAAAGCCCTGGAAATTGGGGCAGAAGGATTCCTGTCCAAACCAATTGACGAATCAGAACTTGTTGCCCAGGTTAAGGCAATGATAAAAATAAAAGCAGCCTACAACGAACTTTGTCACGAAAAAGAACATCTCACTGCACTGGTCGAAGAACGCACATATGCCCTGAAGCAAAGCAATGAAATGCTTTTCAAGTTAACCGAACAGGTTCCAGGCGTCGTATATCAATACCGACTGTACGAGGATGGTCATTCATGTTTCCCCTATTCTAGTCCCGGGATGATCGATATTTATGGTGTAACACCTGAAGAAGTAAGGGAAGATGCGACTCCCGTATTTGGCAGATTGCATCCTGACGATTTTGACTTCATCGTCTCTTCCATTCAGGAGTCTGCCCGTACTATGGAGCTTTACCATAGTGAATTTAGAGTCATCTTGCCTGAAGTTGGCGTTCAATGGCGATTGTGTGATGCCAAACCGGAACGAATGCCGGATGGAAGTACACTTTGGTATGGGATTATATCAGATATCACCGAACGTAAAAAGGTCGAAAATTCCTTAATGGAAAGTGAAAAAAAATACAGGGAACTTTTTGAATCAAATTCGGATAGTATTGCCATCTTCCAAATTCATCCTGACCAAAGAACCCTTCAATTTGTAGATTGTAATGAAAATAATGCCTTATTACTCGGATATAGTAAGGAGGAAATTTTACATTTTCAACCTAAAGACGTTGAAATTCCTGTTTCGGATGAGGTGCTTCAATGGAGACAAGGTGAACTATTGAAGAATGGACAAATTGGTTTTGAAACACAATTAAAGCACAAATCCGGTCATCTGATTGATGTTGAGATTAAAGCAGTGATGATTAATTACAAAAATCAGCCGGGTATCATGAATATTAGCAGAGACATCACTAAAGGAAGGCAGATTGAGGAAAGGATAAGATTGTTGGCCTATTCGCTTGAAAGTATCAGCGAATGCGTTTCAATCACCGACAACAATGATCAGATAATCTATATAAATAAGTCATTTTTAAATACTTACGGGTATAGTTCAGAAGAACTAATTGGTCAGCATACCCGCATTCTTCGATCATCTGATATGGCTTTCGAACATGTCAGAGACATTCTTCCGATAACATTCGAAGGAGGTTGGAGAGGAGAAATAATGAACAGAAAAAAAGATGGTACTCTTTTTCCGATCCTACTTTCAACCTCAATCATTAAAGACGAAAAAGATAATCCAATTGCATTGATTGGCGTGGCCACAGATATATCAGATATGCGAAAGGCGAGAGCTGAGCTGATTGCAGCCAAGGAACAAGCCGTGGAAAGCAACCAGCTAAAAACTGCTTTCCTGAATAACATGAGCCACGAGATTCGCACGCCAATGAACCACATAATGGGCTTTTCGAGTTTAATGTCAGAAGCAAAAGGGGTTGAAAAGGATCAATACGCAGAAATTATCCTAAGCAGTTCGAATCAATTATTGTCTCTTATTGAAAATGTGATCCTTCTTTCAAGATTGCAAAGTGAAAAAACTGAAATAAACAAGCATGCTTTTGATCCCCAGGAACTTATTGAGAGTCTTAGCAATTTATTCAAATCAGATTGCAAAGACAATAAAGTGACCCTGGAAGTCAAAAAACCGGCAGAGAATATTCATCAGTCTATTTACACTGATCAGGAAAAAATCAAGCAGATACTGATCATCCTAACCGCTAATGCTGTAAAATATACTAAGAATGGGTTCATCGAGATTGGCTATGAGATCATTGAAGAAAAAATAAATTTTCATATAAAAGATTCCGGGATAGGCATTCCTTTGAAGGAGCACAAAAAAATATTTGACTCATTTTACAGAGGTGAGCAAGCAATATCTTTGGCCATAGGAGGAACAGGACTAGGATTAAGCATTGCTAAAGAGCTCGTAAAATCTTTGGACGGTTCAATATGGTTGGAATCACAACCAGGAAATGGTTCTATCTTCTATTTTTCTATTCCTGTGGTTTTGACCAAAGAATTGGCCTTTGAAGAAAAATTGGTACACAATACGCATTATAAGCTGAAAGATATGTCCATATTGATCGCAGATGATGAACAGATAAATTTCCTTTATCTCGAAATTTTACTAAAAAGCAGCGTCAAGAAAATTGATCATGCACACAATGGAAAAGAAGCTGTCGAAATGGTTTCCAAAAAGATGTATGATTTGATTTTTATGGATTTGAAGATGCCCGAGATGAATGGTTATGATGCGACAAAAAAAATCAAAATAAGTCATCCGAATATTCCAATCATTGCGCAGACAGCCTATGCCTCAATAGAGGAAAAAGAGAAGGCGGTCCTGGCTGGTTGTGATGATTTTATAGCGAAGCCAATCAAGAAAAATATCTTACTTGAAGTAATAGAAAAGTATAGCTAAACATCGTAATGAGTATAAAAGAAGATTTACAACCCAAAGATAGCATCAGGGCACAACAACTATTGGAATATGATCCTGCCGGAGAGGTGATTCATTCTTCAACTATCTCTGATCTGAAGATATCAGAAAATGAGATGAACACTCTATTTGACATTTTTCATGCAGTAGTTAGTACGCCAGACCTTTATGAATTACTTAAGCGGATTCATCAATCCCTCAAAAAGGTATTATATGCCGAGAATTGTTTCTTTGCCCTTTATAATGAAAGCACCGGATTATTTAGCTTTCCCTATTTTGTTGATAAGTTCGATTCGGCCCCGGAACCAGTAGCTATGTATAAAAGCTGTACCGCTTATGTTTTTAAATCTGAAGAATCACAATTGATAACGCCGTCCGCATTTAAGGAACTAAGTGAGGCAGGTGAGATTGAATTAGTCGGTTCAACCTCCCCTTCCTGGATTGGTGTACCATTAAAAACATCTTCTAAGACAATTGGTGTTTTAGTGCTTCAACATTATTCTGAGGAGAATATTTATTCTGAACACCATTTGAAATTTCTGGATTCGATTGGTAGTCAGGTTGCCAATGTCATCGAAAGAAAGAGGGCCGAAAATGAACTTGAAATATCACACTCACTCATTTCTGCAACCCTGGAGTCGACTGCCGATGGAATACTGGTCGTCAATATAAACGGGCATGTAACCAATTACAACAACAAATTTATTGAGCTATGGAGAATTCCGGAATCGATTCTTTCATCTGGCAAGGACGAAGAATTACTGTCATTTGTAGTTAATCAATTGGTTGATCCGGATGGCTTCCTGAATAAAGTAAAAGAGCTTTACGATAATTACGCAGCAACTTCCAAGGATTTTATTGAGTTTAAAGACGGCCGGACTTTTGAACGCTATTCTCAATCTCAAGTTTATAATGGGAATTGCGTTGGTCGTGTATGGAGTTTTCGTGACATCACAGCTCAAAAAAATACCATGAATGCTTTGCATGAAAGCGAATCCCAATTGCGCGAACTAAATGCCACTAAAGATAAATTCTTCTCCATCATCGCCCATGATTTAAAAAGCCCATTCAATGGCATCCTTGGTTTCAGCAATATTCTTGCCGACCAAATAAAGCACGGAGATTACGACAACATCGAAGAGTATGCAGAGATCATCCAGTACTCTTCCCAGAAAGCTATTGACCTCTTGATGAACCTAATGGAATGGTCACGTGCACAATCCGGACGCATGGATTTTAGTCCCAAAATGACAGATATTGGTTCCATCTTACAGGAGTCATTTGATTTACTAAAGATCTCTGCCTTGCAAAAATCTATTCTCCTTACGAAAAAAGCAGATGGCCATTTTTATGCAATAATAGATAAGGAGATGATTTTAAGTGTTTTGAGAAATTTAATTTCCAACTCAATTAAATTTACCCATCCGGGAGGTGCCATTGAAATCAAAGCAGAAATCGTTGCGGATGAATTGCATGTATGTGTTTCTGACAATGGTTTAGGCATGGATCAAAATGAACTGAACAAGCTTTTCAGAATTGACGAAAGCTATTCCAGACCTGGGACTCAAAATGAAAAAGGAACTGGTTTGGGACTCATCCTTTGCAAAGAATTTATCCACAAACATGGGGGACGAATCTGGGCTGAAAGCAAACCCGGGAAAGGAAGCCGTTTCTGCTTCGTCATTCCGGCAAATCAATAATCGACTACCTCAGAATCTTGTTGGAAATTTCAGGATCAATCTCGTTCTCCCATTTAGCAACAACAACAGTTGCAACCGCATTTCCAATTAAATTGGTGATGGCCCTGGCCTCACTCATAAATCGGTCAATACCCAAAATCAGGGCCAAAGCTGCTACAGGAACTGTACCGACAATGGGCAACACCGCAGCCAATGTTATAAACCCGCTTCCTGTGACGCCAGCTGCTCCCTTGGAGGTAATCAGCAGCACAAGCAGTAAATAAATCTGTTGAGAGATATCCAGGTGCGTACCTGTGGCCTGAGCCAGGAAAACAGCCGCCATGGTAAGATAGATAGATGAGCCATCCATATTAAATGAATACCCGGTAGGCACAACAAGACCCACAACAGAACGGGAACAGCCGGCCGTCTCCAGCTTTTCCATCAATCCCGGAAGTGCGGCCTCGGAGGAGGAAGTCCCTAAAACAATTAAAATCTCCTCCTTAATCAACTGCAGCAAACGAAAAAGGCTAAAGCCTGAAAATTTCATGATGGCACCCAAAATGATGAGAATAAATAGCAGACAAGTGGTATAAAAGGAGAACATCAGCTGTCCAAGCGAGGCGAGAGAACCCAAACCATATTTGCCAATTGTGAAGCTCATCGCTCCAAAAGCACCAATTGGTGCAACCTTCATAATGGCCCTGATTACTGCAAAAAGACCTGATTCCAGGGATTTGATACCTTTTAGCAAAGGAGTAGCCTTTTCTCCAATCTTAGATAAAGCAAAGCCAAACAATACGGCGAAGAAAAGGACCTGAAGGAGGTTGCCATTGGCTAATGCCCCTACAATGTTGTCCGGAATAATATTAGAGAAAAATTCGGCTACGCCTTGCCCCCCCTGAGCAGGAGTAACATATTTGGCCACCGCTGCCTGGTCGAGGGTGTGAGGATCAATGTTCATCCCGACACCGGGCCTTAACAAATTCACGATGATCAGTCCGATGATAAGGGCAATGGTAGAAACAACTTCAAAATAGACAATGGCCTTTATTCCTACCCGACCCACCTTTTTCGTATCCTGCATCCCGGCAATTCCGGTGACGATGGTACAAAAAATGATGGGGGCAATCATCATTTTTACCAGCTTGATGAATCCATCACCCAAAGGTTTTAAGGACTCAGCAAATGTTGGATAGAAAACGCCCAGTAGAATTCCCAGGATAATTGCCACAATTACCTGGAAATACAGGCCTTTATAAATTTTTCTCATCGTCGATCCTTGGTTTGACAGTTGTTGGTCTACCGGTTTCTATGGCAGTTTGCCCTTTTCAACTCTGTAAAATGGAAGTTCCCGACCTTTTGCTGTTTTGGTCACGGCGGAGTTAACAAAACCATTTTCAGATTCAGGCTCTAGCAATATTATTGCATAGTTCGCATTTTTTTGGTTAAGTTTTACGATAAAACTACCTATCGGAAATATTTTCACAACTGGTGCAATATTTGACTGAACAGTAACAGGAAAAATACCCTCCCATTTCACTTTATCTGCCTCATATTTGCTGATTGTATAAGCTTCTACCGGCAGGGTCAATGGTTTGTCAATCCTTTCCACTGCAACTCCCAATATCTTCAGCATTTCAACCTCTCTGGTACAGTCAGGAGTCAGGATGTATGCAAAAGGGCGTTTCCTGGTAAGTGTGGCAATTGGCAACAAGGCATCATAAACTTTCATATCGAGGGTTACCAATTCATTCGACACCGAATCAATAAACTTCACAGGATAATTGACCAATGCTTCATCGGCTGTTACTGCTATATCATTTTTCCTTTTGATGGTTTCCTTGATGGCTTTTTTCACCGTTCTTTTAACTGCTGACAGGTTATTGGAAGCCGTTTCAAGAAAACTCTTTGCTACCAGGAAACCGCAATAGGTACGTCGGGCAAAGGAGGTCCGTCCAAGTCCGATTCCACGAATCTCGACCAGGATGGATATTGAATTTGAAAGTGCATAGTTGGTCGAACTTGAACGGGCGTTGTTGCCGCCTTTGGCAAGTACCACACCTTCCGGCCTCACGCCAGGAGTA
Organism: Prolixibacteraceae bacterium; assembly: GCA_037140615.1. Taxonomy (GTDB): domain Bacteria; phylum Bacteroidota; class Bacteroidia; order Bacteroidales; family Prolixibacteraceae; genus CAINVV01. Next base: position 14,844 of record JBAXED010000044.1, on the reverse strand, counting down.
AAGTAAAAATTATGGGAGTATTCCTTTTCGTCGAGTGCTTTTTCAGCATTGGCTTCGAAAAGATCGGTCGACATTTTCAGCAAGCATTGAGGCACGTTCAGATTCCCTGAAGGCAGAAAAAGAACATCATAATATCCTGCCGAATTGCCATCCAGGATTCCCTCTGTTCCCTTCTTCTGCAAGGGGGTATATTCATGGAAATCGAATGAAGCTTCCGGGTTCCAGCGAATAAACGCCTCCTTTATCACCGTACTCACCCGATCGGAAAACTTTGTCTGGTCGCGGTTCAGATCAAATCCGTCGGCCGAGGTCCTTTTCTGTGCAATATAACCATCCACATTGGCTACCGGAAGTATGGCAATATCCATTTTTTGCAGGAGGAGCGCTCCTTCCGGGCTGCCCAACAGATGGTTCATAAGCATAAACAGCGCTTCTGTGCCGCCTGGTTCATTGCCATGGATTCCACCCTGCATCCAAATCTTTAATTTTTTGGGATTTTTACCATCTCCAAAATACAGGATCGGAATGTCAACTCCGTTTGGTGTCTTGCCAATTATATCGAGCCGGACTTTGGACTGATTGTTCTTCGTTTTTGCCTGAAGAAAATCCATCATCTCTCCATAGGTACACAAGCCCTTTTCAAATGGCTTTTGATTACCCGGAGTCTCAATTTTAAATGCCGGATCCGGAAAGAATTTTTCGGTCATCTTTGCCGGCTGATTCTGAGCAAACAACCCTCCAAAAAGAAATACCAGAATCAACAAAACACACAATTTTCTCATAATGTCCAATATAATCAATTAATATCTAATGCCCCACCATTCATCTCTCAAGTCTCAAGTCTTATCTCTCAATCAACAAACTGATCGGACAGCCACGCAGGGCCGCCCCATTCTACCCCTCTCATCTTCTCATCTTCTCATCTTCCCATCTCCCCAATCTCAACTCTCAGTTCTCAACTCTCAACTTCTCCTGTCTCACATTTCATACTTCCCTTTTCTGATCACTCTTGAATCAGTCATCATCAAGACTCCTTTTGCGAATACATCTGTCAAATTCAATTCCTGATCCAGGATGCAAAAATCTGCATCGTTGCCTTCTAAAATTGAACCTTTGTTGGGAATTTTTAGATTTCTCGCCGGACTTGAGGTAATGAGGCAAAGCGCCTGTTCCAGGGGCAGTCCGCCACTTTTGACCAGCTTCACAGTTTCACTATAATTCCGATGCAGCGGAGCAGGCCGGTAAGTATTTTCGCCGGTTACGGGATCAATTCTGCGGACTCCTCCCCTTCCATCGCTCGAAAAGGTCATGTTTTCAACAGAAACTCCCTGACCAATCGCCTCCAACACACATTTATAGGGCTCATCATATTGCGTTCCGCCTGTAGAGACATCGATCATTCCTCCCTGCTTTGCAAATTGAATAGCCTGATCAAAAAGCGCTTTTGTGCGGATGACATGTGTTGGCGAGATGTGTTGAACCAGCGTTGGATACTTCCTGGCAATGTCGAGCAGCACTTCAATGCCACTCTCTAGCGCTCCGACGTGCAGATGCAGGATTCCAACCTTGTTGGAAGTAAATCCACCCAGCCTGACCTGATTGATCAGGCGTAAAATTTCAGTTTCTGAAGGAAACGAGCAACGGTCGTCGCTGATGGCCAGCTTACAACCAATAACTTTGTCAATAAATATCAGATCGTTGGCCACAGAGGAAAGTATCGTTTTCTCAGGCAGACCATAATAGCTGGTGTGCATGAAGGTGGTTATTCCATCCATGTCCAGGGCTTTGCATTTTGCATAAAGAGTTGTTAGCTCCTTGACGAATCCGTCTGTGCCCAATACACCCACCACTGTGGTAGTCCCGCATGCAATCAATTCGCTCATCTGAACTTCAGGGACCATGGACGAATATCCGGCCTGACCGCCTCCGCCCGTTATATGAACGTGCTGGTCAATAAACCCGGGTGCAATAATTTTACCATTTAAATCAAACATCTGATAGTCAATCCCCGTTAGGCTAATTGATTCAGCTATCCGCACGATTTTTTCTCCTGCAACCAGAATATCCTTTTTGCCCAAGTTTTGAGGCGCATAGACCTGGCAATTCTTAAGAAGTTTAAGCATAAAATTTCTTGTTATCCGGTAATAAAATGGTAAGTTATTAAAAACAACATTCCACCAATCAATGGTATCGTATTTCTTTTTGCGAGATCAATAGGCGAAACCCCTGCTACACCGGAAATAGCTACAATTATGCCGGCAATGGGTGAGGTTGCGCGGCCCATACTTGAACAAAGCTGCATGGGAAGGACCATTGATACTGCAGTCATATTAAACTGAGTGGCAATCTGCGGTGCGAGCGGACCAAAAGAAAAGAAGGCAGCATTGCCACTGCCCATCAGCATGGCAGCAAAAAAGAGCAAAATCGTGATGAAAATGGCGATGCCAATGCCTGAAAGTCCGATATGTGTGGAAACATTGACCAATGCTTCAATAAAACCAAGGTTTATCAAGCCTTTTGAAAATATTTCTGCTGCAACAATCAAGGTTACAACGGTGGCAAAAACCTCGCCCATTCCTTTCCAAAAGGCAGAAATTGATTCAAAAACCTCCTTGATGCTCCGTTTGTACACCCATACAAAAATCATTGAAATGAATAAGGAGGCCATCATGGCGGTGGTGGTATCAATGGTAATGGGCGGATTAAAGAGTTTTAGGTAAGGAGAGAAGACGATCAGCATGATCAATGGCAAAACCGGCAAAAAGGCAAAAATTAAGGGTACATCGACTTTAAAATCGGAGGAAATAACCGGTTCTGATGAAATCTTTCCACTCGCCCTGTCTTTCTTATCAAAATACCGGTTGTTAAAGTAGTAGAGTATCATCACAAAAATAGTCGTCGGAATGACTAAGGGAATCTGGTGATTGAGGAAATAAAACACATTGGTTTTCCCGATTAGCTGCGAAGCAAGGGCTGTATTTGCGGATCCCGGACCCTGATCAAAAATTGTCGAAGCAGAGATGACAGATAAGGCAGTCAGTTTACTCACTCCCAAATTGACCAATACAGGATAAATCGAGGCAACAAGCAAGAGTCCGAGGCCAACCGCTGATGGCGTGGTAATAAATAGCATTTGGCCAATCACAATGGTGATGGTGGAGGCCAGGTAAGGATAGTTTCTGAAAAAGCCGAGTGGCTTCATTGAAACGTATACCAAAGCGTTGGTGGCTTTGATTTTATTCATATAAGCCACGTATCCGCCTATGGTCATAATCATGAAACCTGCACGCACAAGGTTGCTTGTGAAACCCTCATCAACAGCCTTGAAAAGATCAAAAAAACCGGTCCCAGTAGGCTTGGTTAGTTCAATCGCATGGGTACCCAGCAAAAGCGCCAGAAGGAACATCAAAACACCTGATACGATAAGCACTCCTTGTGGATTGTATCTTTTGTACAGGAAAATTGCTGTTATGACAATAAAAACCAGCGAACTTACAGCAGCTACGTTTATCATGATGGATGGAATATTTTATCCCGGGACCGATGAAATTGGTCCCGGGATAAAAATATTTTTAGTAACCCGGATTTTGAGCGATCACACTTCCGGTGTTGGAATCGATAAATATCTGAGGAATAGGGAACAATACCGGAATTGCTGGATCATTCATTCCTCTTGCCGGACGGCCACAAATTTCATTGTAGGCCCTTACCCGCTTCTTGAAATAGTTGTTGACATCCCTTTCATCACCACCATTCTCCTGACTCACACGGATTAGGGTATGTCGGCGTTCCTCCTCAGAAAGAAGTTCACGGCTTCTCTCATCAAGGATAAGGTCGAGTCCGAGGGTATTGAGGTCGTTGGCTGTCAGGGCCACCGACTGAGATCTTTGGCGAACCTTGTTGATCCAGTCGACCGCAGTGGCATTTTTAAGCTTGTACAAGGCTTCAGCATAGAGTAAATAGGTGTCGGCAAGTCTCAGGTAGACCATGTCGTTGTAGGACTCATCTGCATCACCATTGGCGGCAACGGTTTGTACATAATCCCATTTCCGTGTGGAAGGCCATTTGTAATTCTGGATGGTCGTTTTGCTGTCGTCGACCATGGCAGCAGAGACAGTTGTGTCAATCACGCTTTTACCGCTCTTCAGATATTCAACGATCGCGCCGGCTGAGTTCTTCTCATAAATTTTCCAAACCATAGCATAATTTGAATTTCGATCGTCGATGGCACCCATCCCTTTGTAATTGTATAAACGGATGGATCCCAGAGAAACGGATGACCTTGCAGCACCTTTTCCGCCATTAACCAACCACAGCATCTTGATGTTGTTGATGGCACCACTAACTACTTCGGGGGCTGAAACATTGCTTTTCTTGATATCTGCGTCGTTTGAATAGTAGTTTTTCCAGGTACTTTTCAGGTATATTGGGGCTGAACCAGTCGATGCATTTTCAGGTTGAGTATTTAGGAAGGCCAACAGGACCTCTTTGTTGCCGCTTGAATAGAGCGGAGAACGGAAGACATCGATAAAAGCATTTCCCGGTTGGGCTGCATTGCTGCCAAACCGAGCGGTCATCAAAGAGTAATCCGTTCCTGTAACCAGTGGCCTAAGTACCTCTTCTGCTTTTGTCGGATTGCCCATGGCCAGGTAAAGTTCACCCAGGTAATGACGGGCTACTGCACCCGATATGGTGGTATTGTTTGTTGTTCTGACAGGCAGTTTTTCGATTGCATACAAAAGATCCGCTTCCATGACTTTACGAATTTCGGCAACAGGTGTGCGTTCCCAGTCAGTGCGGTAGGTAAGTCCGTTTATTTCTGTTGTAGAGAGTGGTACTGCGCCAAATGAATAGGTAAGATGCCTGTAAGCCCAGGCCCTTGCAAAGCGCGCTTTGGCAATGGTGGTCTCCTTGTTGGTTGTATTTGCAGTGGCATTGCTGCCCTCCCAGTTGATGTTGGCCATTTCAGCACGGTTGATAACCATGTTGGAAGCACTTACGATTTTATATAGCCACTCAAAAGTCAGCATCATGCAATCAAGATCGGTTTGTTTGATCAAACTCGGATAGTACATAAACCGGAAAGAGGAGTGCGTATTGTTGCTCCAGGAGTTGTCGGTTCCGCATCCCCACATCGCATGGCGTGCAATTGGAAGAGTAGCTGAGCCGTACCGGCCTAGATTGTCAACCCTGTTGTATTCCTCACGCATCAGCGATTTAATGGCTGTTTCCATACTCTGGAAACCGGTGTAGTTGGCCAAAAGGTTTTCCGCATAGATATCATCTCTTGGCTCCTCTTTCAGAAAATTCTTCTCATTGCAACCCGAAATAAAGGTTGCGATGAGTAAAAAGAAAATGTATATAAATTTTTTCATCGTAATCTTTTCTTAAATATTATAAATCAAATCTTAGTCCAAGTAAAAACGAGCGCGTCTTTGGGGTCGCCCTCTGACTTCCGATAAATTCAGGATCCAACCCGGTCCAGCTGGTCCAGGTAGCAAGATTGTTGACATTCAAATATAACTCCAATCGCTGCATTTTCAGACGTTTGATTATCTTTTCAGGAAACCGGTAGGCAAGTGACACATCCTGTACACGAAGGAAATTTGCCTTTTCGTAGAATCCGGCTTTTAGTGGGTTCACAGAACCGTTCAGATCATTTTTAGGATAAGTGTTGATCGGATTTTCAGGTGTCCAGAAGACTTTGTTCAGCTGATTCTCCCTCCAGGAAACACTTCCAACATCCATCAATTGATTTCGTGCGGTGATTCCATAAGAGGAATTAAGAAATACGCTCAGCGAAAAATTGCCGTATTTGAAAGTATTGTTCATCCCGGCTAAAAAATCGGGTATTCTTGAACCAATAATTTGCTTGTCAGCAGGAGTGATATCGCCTGTCGCGCTAACTCTGTCGTATTTCACATATCCGGGAACGGAATATTGAAAATCAGCATTCTGCTTACCTGTAGGATTAGCTGCGTTTTCAATCTGCCAGATGCCAGTAATTCTGTAGTCGTAATTAACATTGACAGGTTCACCAATAAACCAGTTGGAAGCGATGTCATCGATGGGATTACCTGCTGCGTCATACAAGCCAATGTTCACAATCTGGGTCTTGTAATGGGAGAAGGTTAAGTCTGTTGTCCAGCTAAACTTCTTGTTTGAAATATTTCTGGATGAAATCTGAAGCTCTAAACCGTTGTTTTTTGTCTTCCCGATGTTCCCAATCAGTGAATTTGTCCCATTGATCGAAGGAATCGTACGACTCAAAAGCAGATCGGAGGTATTTGACCAATACATGTCAAATGTTCCACGGATCCTGTCGTTTAGGAATCCAAAATCAAGTCCGGTGTTGACCGATCGGGTGGTTTCCCAACCCAGATTCGGAGAAGCTAGCCTTGAAGGATAATATCCATAGGAAGGTGCCTTGGCATCCGAAAGATAGTTGGCAGATGATAAATTTGGCAGTGTCACATAGGCAGAAACGGCTTCATTTCCGTTCTTTCCCCAAGAGAACCTGTACTTCAAATTCGTCAGGACAGAGCTAAGCATTGACCCTTTGTAGAAACCTTCGTTCGATACATTCCAACCCAAAGCAACAGATGGAAAGAGTCCGAATTTTGAATTTTCGCCAAAGGCGGAATATCCGTCACGGCGGGTTGTCATAGTCAGCAAATACCTGCCGTCGTAGCCATAATTTACTCTAAGCATCTGTGATATGTGGTTGGCCTTCGTGTAGTTTGCCGAACCTGACAAAACACCAGCCTTAGACACTTGATAGTAATACATTACATCGTTCCCGAAATTCAAACCATTCACATTGTTTGATTCACTGGTTGTGCTCTGGGCAGAATATAGTCCGGTAACAAACAAAGAATGTTTGCCAAATTTCTGGATATAACTCAGGATATTCTCCACGATCCAGTCGGTCGAATTGTCGGTACTATTGGCCAAAACACCATTCGCATTAAGTCCTTCGTAGGTATCCCGCCCCTGGTAGTTGTCAACTTTTTGAAATTCGCTGGTGTAACCTGTATTCAGTTTGTAGGTAAGTCCCTTGATGAACGGAATGGTCACATCGAAAACGTTGTTGGTAATGAGCTTTTGAGAGATATCACTATTCTTCTCATTGATAGAACTCAGCGGATTTCTGGCATATGAAACGCTGGAATCTTCCCATGACGAAAGTTTCAGGTTGCCATTTGAATCGTAAGCCTCTGACAATGGATTCATCATAAAAGCTTTGCTGAACTGCGGCTCATTCCCGCTTCTGTCGTAACGGCCAAACTGAGTATTGGTGCTAAATCTCAACCAGGAAGTCAGCTCCTGTTCAAAGTTGATACGAAATCCAACCCGATTGAATTTGTCGTTCAGGGAAATACCTTTTGAATCGGTGTAGTTAAGGGAAACATAGTAAGAAGTTTTTCCGACTGATCCGCGGAATGACGCATTGTGCTGCTGCTTGAAACCATTCCTGAGTGATAATTTAAGCCAGTCGGTGGAAAGCCCTGCCTTGTGCATCCGGTCTTCCGTAGCCGTGATGGCGCCCATCCATGGTTCCGGATTAGCGGGTGTGATTGCGGTCGTATTGGCAGCTTTTAAGGCTTCAATTTTGTACTTATAAAATGTATCTCCATCCATCAGACTAGGGATATTGACAGCCTGGTCCATCGACATAAATCCGTCGTAAGAAACGGTCATTTGTTCCTTTTTGCCTTTCTTGGTGCTTACCAGGATAACGCCGTTTGAACCGCGGGCTCCGTAAATAGCAGCGGATGAGGCGTCCTTCAATATTTCGATCGCCTGAATATCATTTGGATTCAATTCAGACCAACTTCCGGTGAAAGGAATTCCATCCAGAATAATCAAGGGCTTATTTGAAGCTGTAATCGAATTTGTTCCACGAATGGTTGTTGCGGTGGATGAGCCTTCCGCATCAGAACCGGTGATGGCAATATTTAATCCGGCAACCGTACCCTGCAGGTTTTGTATAAGATTGGGTTGTGGATGCTCCTGAAGTGATTTGGTGTTGAAAGAAGCCACAGAACCTGTCAGGTCAGACTTTTTCTGGACACCATATCCAACGGCCACTACCTCTTCTATGCCAATTGTCTCTTCTGCCAGAACAATAGCCAAGGTTGATTTTCCGGTTATGTCGACCTCTTTCGCTTTCATGCCAATAAAAGAAAAAACCAGCGTTTTGGCATCTGCCGGAAGCGAAAGAGAAAATTTACCGTCGATGTCTGTGACAATTCCGATGGTTGTACCTTTCACTACGACACTGACTCCGGGCAAAGAGTAGCCATTGCTATCCTTTACTGTACCGGATATTTGCTTTTTCTGGTCAGCAGGAACACCTGAAACAGCGAGCGCAGATACCTCCTGATTTTCGCTTGTTAAAATGACAATTTGACGATCATAGATTTTGTAGGTATTCGGCGTTTCCTTAAAAGTCTGATCAAGGATAGACTCTACCGTTTCATTCTCTACGCTGACGTCAACTTTCCGGTTAACATCCAGCATCTTCTCGTTGTAAAGGAGAATAAACTTGCTGTTCGCCTCGATTTCATTGAACACTTCCCTGACAGTTACGCCGTTTAGGTTTAGCGTGAACTTTGTCTGTTGGGAATAACTGCTTGCTGAAGCAGTAAGCATGGAGACAAAAATAAAAAAGGCCATTAGTTTCATTCGCAACAGGATTTTGGACATACCTCCGGGAGGAAAGCACTTCCTTTTACATTTTTTTTTCATAATTTTGAAAGGTTTACATTTAACACATTTGTAATCGTTCACTAAGTCGGTAGGTTGGCAGACCCGCCGACTTTTTTATTTGCTCATCTTCGCTATTTTTTCAATATAAATTTTGGTTCCTTCTATTCTGTATTTTAGGAAAGCTACATCGGCCAGTGCCTGCATCGTCTTTTCAATGGAATCTTTCAGATCCAGTTTTCCGGATATCAGGTCAGATGAAGGGAACTTGCTGTCAAACACAAATTGAACATTGTAGTATTGCTGCAGCTTGTTCAACACCTCCTGAACACTTTGCTGGGAAAATTTAAACATACCGTCTATCCAGGCAATGGCAAGATCAGCATTGGGTTCCTCCTTCACAGAGATTGCCTTCTCTTCACGGTTGTAGCTGGCTTTTTGGTTGGCGTTTAAGATGGTTTCCTTTTTAAGATATCCCATGGCTGACCGCTCGCTGAGAGATACTTTCCCTTCAATTAAAACCGTTTCAGTTAGTTTATCAGTCTGGTAGGCAGAAAGATTAAATTTCGTTCCCAGTACCCTGATCGCAATGTCACCTGTATTCACGATAAATGGCAGTTGCTCGTTTCGGAACACTTCAAAATACGCCTCTCCATCCAGAAAGACTTCTCTCGTTTTACCTTGAAATTTAGTAGGGAAAGCCATGCGGCTACCTGCATTCAGCCATACTTTGGTACCGTCTTCAAGGATAAGGTTTGATTTTTTACCATAGGGAATGATAACCTCATTCATTTTGGCAGCATCTGCCGAATTGCTTTGGCTAAGATCGATCTCCTTTTCATTGTCGATCACCACATGCTGGTTGCCATTCATGGCCACTTTCGAGTTTTCCTTGTCAAGGTCAACAACGGTGCCATTGGCCAGGGACAATCTTGATTTATTCGTTGATCCAACCGAAACAGCTGATGCAAATTCGTAGGGTTTCGACTCTTTTTGCAAATAAATATAGGTAATTGTTCCGAGGGAAAGTGCCAGAATAAATAGGGCGGCATAGCGCTGAAAACTTCTGAAAAGGCTGGAATTTGAGCGCTTTTTGATCAAGTCATCATAACGATCAATATTTTTCCATAATGCCACGATCTCCTGCTCTCCAAGATCTACGTGGCGATCTTTGAGAAGTTCAATGATACCACGGGCCTTTTTTGCTGTATTCCGGAATCCCTGATAGGTGGCCAGGAAGGATTCCCATTCATTATTATTTTCATTCCGAAGTACCCAGGCTACAAATGCCTGATCTTCCAATAGTTCTTCGAGGGAAAAATCTAGATATTCTTTTTTCACGTTGTTCTGCTTCTGGTCTTACAAGATAGTAAAGCATGAAACGTGATTTTTGTGGACTCAATTCTGAAAAAAAAATTACTTTATTTTAGGAAATCTTGACATGAAGCATAAAAAGCTGAAAATTTGTGCCCGTCAGACTTGCCCTCAATGATTTTAATGCACGAAAAACCATTTTTCTGGCAGAGTCGTATTTCATCGACATCAATTCACAGATTTGTTCGTACTCAAAATCACAGGTATACCTGTAATAGATGATTTCTCTTTGTTTGCTACTTAACTCTGCCAGGGCCTTTAGGACAGCACTTTCCTTTTTAGAAACCTCTTCCTTGTTAATTAATTCATCTTCAAACGAATAGACAATATTAGCTTCCAGAAAATCAGCCTGGTCATTGCTCCATTCCTTTTTCTTTGACCCAGATTTATGTTGGGCTACTCTTCGTCTTAGTGATCTGATTAGATAAAAATAGATATGATCTGTTGATCCAAGAGTTGAGCGGGTTCTGATTAAATCAAAAAAAAGATCCTGGATGAGATCTTTTATGAGCTCATCATCTGAGGAAAACTTTTTTCCATAGCGGTACAATGGATTGACATAGAGAAAATAGATAGTCGAAAGAGCTTGTTTATCGCCCTTTCTAAAATCCTCCCATAGCATATAGTCATTAGTCTCCAGGTTCATCTGAATCAATTCGATCTCCAAAGGTAAAATTTTTCAAACACGGATTCAGGTACCTGATCTATGGTTCAATGACCAAACTGAGCATATTCTAATCGTCCTTCTTATTTTTATATGGTAGCGTAAAGTAAAAAACAGAACCTTTCTCAGCTGTTTTATTTTCCGGATCACTTTCAACCCAAATCTTTCCTCCCAACATTTCGATATATGCTTTCGAAATAGACAATCCAAGTCCGATACCCTGAAAGGCTCGCTTATCGCCTATATCTGCCTGAATAAAACGTTCGAAAATCGCAGATTGCCTGTCTTTTGGAACCCCTATGCCCTGGTCTTTGACATAAAATTGCATCTGGGGCGACCGATCTTGCATCTCCACGATGGTATATCCAAATTCGACGGTGCCTTCATCACTGAATTTAATAGCATTTCTGACCAGGTTTGAAAGAATCTCATAAACTTTAGTCCGGTCTGTTTTCAGGATACATCTGTCTGCTGGCAGGGCATTTTTAAATCCAAGTCTAATCCCTCTTTCTTCAGCTATTTGCTGATAACTATGGTGTATCTGCTCAATTAGTGCATTAACGTTTGTTTCTGATTTACTTACTGTTACCTGTCCTGTTTCGAGCTTCGAAATATTGATTATTTGCTCCATCAGATTGAGCATCCGTATTCCGCTCTTTTCGATAATCGAGATATACTCCATTGATTCTGCTTCGGAAAGCTTGGGTTCTTTGAGTAGTTCGGCAAACCCCAGAATTCCATTCATCGGAGTCCTTATTTCATGGCTGATGTTGGCCAAGAATGCAGTTTTTAACCTGTCACTTTCTTCTGCTTTCTCTTTGGCTGCAATGAGATCGGCTGTCAGTTTCTTTTGATCTGTAATGTCCTGATTGATGACCTGAAAATGTTTAACTCCATTCCACAGTACCTCATTTCTCAAGATTTTCACATGTCTGCTCTCCTGATTCTTTCTTACAATACTCAACTCGTATTCTAAAACATCTTTGCCGATCCTCCTTAGTTCCTTTCTTTCGAGGTGTTGCTCGTAGCTCTCTGCTGAATAACGCTCTTTTGCAGGAGTGGAATTGAATTCTTCCAGGCTACTGAATTCATAGATTTCCAGGAATGCTTTGTTGGCGTAGACAGTTCTTCCATTGCCGTCTACAAACCTTATTCCGAGTGGCGATTCGGAAATAGAGCGCCTAAAATTCTCTTCCGACTGTAACAGTTGTTTCTCTGCCTGTAAACGGGCGTTTTGAACCTTTGATTCGTTGTATGCCCTGTATATAGCAGGCACAAGCCTTTCCAACCTGTTTTTAAGAACATAATCAGTTGCTCCGCTTAGCAGCGATTCGATCGCTGCTTCTTCTCCCATCGTCCCACTTAAGAAAACAAAAGGAATATTTGGGAAATTACTCCTGACGTAAAGTAAGGCTTCAGTACCTGTATAATCAGGCAAATGATAGTCGGAAAGAATGATGTCAAATTCTTTTTTTTGCAAAAAAGCTTGAAACTCAATTTCACTATCGGTCAGAACATATTCAAATTTAATACTCGCTTGCCTAAGGATAGACTGAACAAGCAAAGCGTCATTCATATTATCCTCTAAGTGAAGTATCCGAATTAACTCAATCATCATTTATAGATTAAGAATCATACGTTAAGAAGGCAATTCATTGATGATCACCCAATATTTCCCCAGATCTCTTACTACCTGTATAAAAGAGCTCATATTGACGGGTTTTACGACAAAAGAGTTGGCTCCACTGTCATAGCAGGCTTGCAAATCTTGTGTATCCCGCGAAGAGGTAAGCATAATGATCGGTACCAGATTGTATTCGGCGATTTGGCGAATCAACTTCAATACCTCAATTCCATCCATCAGGGGCATTTTTATATCCAAAAGAATAAAAATTGGAAGTCCGCCACCATAACCTTCAAATTTACCTCTGCGGTTAATAAAATCGATTGCCTCTTCCCCATCTTCAGCCACAACGACTTCATTGCCAATGTTGGCTTCGGCCAGTGCATGCTTGATTAGCGTTACATCATTGGCACTGTCGTCAACCAAAAGAATATCCCTGATGAAGGTTTTCATAATCCAAATTTTTCTATGTTTTAAAAGCTAATTATACTAAACATAATTTACTAAAAATGTTCATAAAAGGAACAAGCAGTTTAAGATCCGTTTGGCAAACTAAAATAAAATATAGCCCCTTCCTCTTCCTTGCTTTCGGCCCAACACCGGCCTCCATGTCGCATCACAATTCGCTTGACATTGGCCAATCCAATGCCAATTCCATCGAAGTCGCGGTTTTTGTGAAGTCGTTGAAATACGCCGAATAACTTGTCGGCATATTTCATCTTAAATCCGGCGCCATTGTCACGGATATAAAAAACAGTACCATTGGTATCAAGGTAACTCCCTATTTCGATGATCGCTTTTTCACGTTTACCGGTATACTTGATCGCATTTGACAGCAGATTAATCCATATTTGACCCACTAGCTGATAATCTCCATAGGTTTCAGGAAGCGACTCCATTTTTATTTCTATGATTCTATCCTTCATCTCTTTCTCAAAGATTCTTATTCCCTGCTCAATAATCTGGACAGTATCGAAAGAAATTTTATGAAGCTCGGTTCTGTTTAACCTGGAAAAAGTGAGCAAGGCATCTATCAATTGCCCCATTTCACTGGCTGAATTAGTGACCGTTTTAAGGTATCCTAGCTCCTCATCTGTTAATTGTGATGTCTTTTTCTCCAGAAACAAATCTATAAACCCATTAATATGTCTGAGTGGTGCCCTTAAATCATGTGACACTGAATAGGAGAAGGCCTCAAGCTCCTTATTTGCAACTTCAAGTTGCTCAGTTCGTTGAGCTACACGTTCTTCGAGGGTCTGGTTCAATTTTTTAATCTGCGCTTCTGTTTTCCAGCGCTCTGTAATATCAATAAAGCTTATCAGTATTTCAGTGATCTCGCCATTTGAATCGAAGGCTGGAAACCCATTCACATTGAGCCAGACTATGTCATTGGTTACTGGTCGGATAACTCCGGCAACAAGATTATGAATGGGACTTCTTGTTTTTAAAATTGCATTTACTGGATATTCTTCTCCCGAAAAAGTTACATTTTTTTCGCTGACAAACCTCCATACTGGATCGATGGCTAGTCTACCCTTCATCTGGTCCTCGCTCAAACCTAATAATTCTGATGCCCTGCTATTATTCATCCGTATAGAAGTATCAGGTGCATGAACCACTATTCCGGCTTCAAGATTGTTCAGCAGACTGGCATATCTTTCCTCACTGTATCTAATGGTTTCATCCGCTTTTTTTCGTTCCTCGATTTCCTCCAGTAGAAGTTTATTGGCTATTGAGATTTCCTGAGTACGTTCAATGACTCTTTGCTCCATTTCCAAATTGGAAATTTCCAGCTCATCATTCAATAATTTCAGCTGTTTGACACTTGGAATGGCCAAAAGTCTGGGGAGATAAGGCCAAACGACAACGGCCGTTGCCAGGGATATTATCGCGCAGATGGAATCGACAGCTGCCTGCCACCAGTTTACTTCCCACCAGAGTCCGATAACATGAGTAATGTGCGTTGTACCACAAGCCAGAATAAACAATCCAAACAGGAAAAGAATCCAGGTAAAAGGCATGTCCTTTCTTTTCCTAACAAAAACAATGAGAAAAAAAGGAATCGAGGCATAGGATATGGCAATGATGGCATTTGAAAGAGCCATGATCATCATTAAAAGAGGGGTCATGTTTCCGGCACTTGTACCCTTGATTTCCATGTTTTCCGCTGGCATCAGGAGCATCGGCCCAATGATCAGAATGGCCAAGGCAATTGCCGGCGCGATAATTCGGGGAATGAGTTCCAGAGATTGCCGCAGAATGGTCTTTTTAGGTGCGAAAGTCTGCACTTTGTAAGCCTTCAGACGAAGGCTGTTGGTTACAACGAAAATTGAACTGAAGGCCATAGCGCCTGCTGCAAACATCGGACTAAGGAGCCCAAAGGCTGCGATAGGAATCAAGGCAACGTTGTAAAAAAGTGCCCAGATAAAATTCTGAATAATGGTTTGGGATGTTCCGCGTGACAGGGATATGG
>JBAXED010000043.1:0-27900 GCA_037140615.1 Prolixibacteraceae bacterium | reverse complement strand
CTAGAGTATTGGTCGTCTTTTTTTCTTGAGAATTTGCCAATAAATATTTAAACATAGGGCAAGTTTGTTGGTGCAAAAAAAAGAAAATCGTTTGAAATCCAACGTATTGACATTTCAAACGATTCTACAAAACAATACATTGAGGTCGATGGCGGATTCGAACCGCCGTACACGGTTTTGCAGACCGCTGCCTAACCACTCGGCCAACCGACCGTTTTCAGGATGCAAATATAGAGAATTTTCTTGCTTGAGAAAGCCAGAGGTTCAAAAATCCGGTTTATCGTTCCATCGTTACACTAACTGCTTTAATATGACCGCCCATAGGAGGCCTTGCTTTGGAGACCTTCACCCGAACTTTGCCAACTTCAGGGTAAGTTTCATGAATACTGGAAAGAATGCGACCAGCAACATGCTCCAATAAATGGGAACGATGCTGCATCTCTTCCTTAACTAAATTATAAATACCTTCATAGTTCAACGCATCAGATAGGTGATCACTTATTGAAGCCGCCTCACAATCAGCCTCGATGGAAATACTTACTTCAAAGCGGTTACCTATTATTCTCTCGCTTTTAAAGTAGCCATGATAGGCATAAAATTCCATTCCTTCCAACTCAATGATTCCCATTCGTTTGCTTTTTTTACTGTGCTGCAAATTTAATGTATTTTTTATCCCAATTTTTTTCTTCCGCTTATAAACAACTCTTGTTACCTTTGCACAAAGTGACCAGAGTGCGCTAAAGTGCCTAGAATGCCTAAAGTTAAGGACTCCCTGCATTTGAGCAAGTCTAGCACATAGCTTGTACTTTAGGCACTTTAGCTCACTTTAGTCACTTTAGCGCACTTTTAAAAAAGTAGTATGGACCCAATCGTTCCAAAAAATTTCATTCAACAGCAGATTGTTGAGGATCTGGCAGTAGGCAAAAACAACAAAAGAATACATACCCGATTCCCTCCAGAACCAAACGGATATCTTCATATTGGCCATGCCAAATCGATATGCCTTAACTTTGGAACGGCCAAACTTTTCGGAGGAAAAACAAACCTGCGATTCGATGATACCAATCCTGCAAAAGAAGAGACGGAATATGTTGATTCTATTATGGAAGATGTCAAATGGTTGGGATTCGATTGGGAAGATCGTCTGTATTACGCTTCCGATTATTTCGACAAACTATATGATTTTGCCGTTGAACTGATCAAAAGAGGCAAAGCATATATTGATTTTCAAAGTCAGGAAATCATCAGCGAACAGCGGGGAACACCTACGCGTCCAGGAATCGATAGCCCAACAAGAAACAGTTCTCCGGAAGAGAATCTTCGCATTTTTGAAGATATGAAGGAAGGCAAGTACAACGAAGGAGCGTGCGTACTCAGGGCAAAAATTGACATGTCATCTCCCAACATGCATATGCGCGATCCTTTGATGTACCGGATTCTAAAACAACCACATCACCGTACCGGCGATAAATGGTGTATCTATCCAATGTACGACTATGCACATGGACAATCAGATTACTGGGAGGGAATCACACATTCTATTTGTACACTTGAATTTGAAGTTCACCGCCCTCTTTATGATTGGTTCGTTGAGGAGCTGAAAGATTCTGATTACCGACCACGACAAATTGAATTTTCTCGCTTGAATATCACTTCCACCGTTATGAGCAAGCGCAAATTGCTCCAATTGGTAAAAGAGGGATATGTAAAGGATTGGGATGATCCAAGAATGCCAACCATCTGCGGACTTCGCCGAAGAGGCTATACACCTGAATCTATCCGAAACTTTGCCGAATTGGTAGGTATTACCAAAGTAGATGGTGTCACTGACGTTGCATTACTGGAATTCAGCATACGCGAAGACCTTAATAAAAAAGTTCAAAGGGTGATGTGCGTGACAGATCCGCTTAGAATTGTCATTACGAACTATCCCGAAGGCGTGGTCGAAGAGGTTGATGCTGTCAACAATCCAGAAGATGAAAGTATGGGCAAAAGAAAAGTGCCTTTCTCAAAAGTAATTTACATCGAACGTGAGGATTTTATGGAAGAACCCTCTTCCAAATTCTACCGCCTGGCACCTGGTAAAGAGGTCCGATTGCGTTATGCCTATTTTATAAAATGTAATGAAGTAATTAAAGACAATTCAGGGAATATACTCGAATTACTTTGCACTTACGATCCTGAAACAAAAGGAGGTAATGCACCTGACGGAAGAAAAGTAAAGGCAACACTTCACTGGGTTGCTGATTCAGGCGCTATTTCATGTGAAGTAAGACTTTACGACCGACTTTTCACAGATCAGGATCCTGACGGACATAAAGACAAAGATTTTTTGGAATTTCTAAATCCCGAATCACTGAAGATTTTGAGAAACTGCTTCATTGAGCCATTTGTAAAAGATGCAACTCCTTTATCAAATTTTCAGTTTGAAAGATTGGGGTATTTCAATGTTGATCCAGATTCTACCTCAGATAATTTGGTTTTCAATAGAACTGTCTCATTGAAAGATAACTCAAAGAAGTGAGTGACTAGAGTGAGCAAAAGTGATCTAAAGTGGCTAAAGTAAATTGATATTTGCATTGATTCATAAAGCTCTTATGTCTCATGTCTTTCCTCGCATGGCAACAAGTTAGCTTACTTTAATCTCTCTGAGCTTTTTGAGCCTGTTTCGGGTATAGAAAAAAGTAAAAATCGCAGCACTCCAGTTTGCAAAAAAGATGCCCCACCAAATTCCCTTGGTTCCCCAACCCAAATGAACGGACAAAAGTAGAAACAGGGGCAATGGGAGCAGAAATTGACGATAGGTACCAACGAAAATTGCATACATGGGTTTCTTAATTCCCTGAAGCGTTGATACCGAGATGTTTAGAAAAATGTAGGCAAAAAAGAATAGTGTAGCCACACTTAGGTACTCTTTGCCAATAAGGATTACTTGCGGGTCGGAGGAAAAAATTTTCATTAGAGGTTCAGCAAAGATCATTACACTTATGATTCCTGCCAATATGATCAGCAATCCATAAATAATATTAAGTTTCCAGGACTCGAAAACTCTACCCGGCAAACCAGCACCCAAATTTTGTGCTGCAATAGTTAGAGCAGCTATATTCAATCCAATGGTAGGCAAAAGTACCAACTGTTCTATTCTTGTCGCAATTCCATAAGCAGCAACCGCCTCTTTGCCAAATTTGCCGGCAAAAAAAGTGATAACAAAAATCCCTATCGCAACGGTTAACATATTGAGACTGGCAGGAAAACCTTGCTTAAATAGATCAATAAAATATTTCTTTTGTGGGATATAGTCCTGCCAGGTAATCCCTTCCAAAATTTTTCTCTTTCTAATTCTATAAACCAGATAGCCTGATCCAAGGATCTGTATAATGACAGTTGAAAAACCTATGCCTCCGACTCCCATTGCAGGAACGCCAAAACCTCCGTACATGAACCAAGGATCCATAATGACATTGAGGAAGAACCCTGCCACCAGAAAATTTCTGTACGTTTTGGTATCACCTCTTGACGTGAGCGTTGCATTTAGAATACTATTGAGTAAAAAGAAAAGCGTTCCTGATAGAATGATATTCATATAAGAAACAGCAATTTCCAGATACTCATTTTTTGCACCAAGCACTTTTAACAGATATGGGGCAAGTATAACCCCGAGGATTGTCAGCATTAAAGCATTAAAAAATGATAAAGTAATGGCTTGTGCTGCGTAAATCCTGGCCTTCTGATTGTCGCCTGCTCCCAGGGAAGAGGAGATTAATGCTGTCGTCCCAGTACCCATACCCATACCTATTGAAAGAATAATAAAAAATACAGGAAAGGATAGTGATAACGCCGCTAAGGCAGTTGTTGAAACAAGTCCTCCGTAGTATGTATCTACTACATTAAATAACGTATTAAATATCAAACCCATACTTGATGGAAGTGCGATTGATCTGATCAATTTCGGCAAAGGTGTTGTTGTGAAATCTATGTTCATTTTTAGAACCTTATCAATTGTGTATCTGTTATACAAGTGATTCATACGCATAAAAGGTACAAAGGATTCTATAGAAGAATAAATTAGTTAGCAAAACATCAGAAATAGCTGACAGATTAGTAATTTTGAAAAAGAAGATCAGCAATAAACCAGACTTATGGAAAGGGGGCAAAAATGAAACTATCATTTAAAATCGATTATCAAACAACCTGGGGAGAGACCCTATTTATTTCAGGATCAACTCCTCAATTTGGAGAATGGAATCCCAATCATGCAATTCTGATGAAAAACCAGTATCCAGGGGAGTGGCAAATCGATCTCGAAACTGAAACGGAATTGTTGGAATACAAGTATCTGCTTCAAAATAGTACTGGAAGTTTCATATGGGAATGGGGAGCTATCAGAAAAATCATTTTAAACAAAAGTGAAGTAGATGAGATTCGACTTCGCGATTTCTGGCGCTCCGGTTCTGACCCTGAAAATGCATTGTTCACTTCAGCTTTCCAAAAAGTTTTGTTCAATCGAACCTCTTTTATTGAAAAGCAGAAATCAAATCCCGCAAAGCGGATTCTGCGATTGCAGCTTCATACACCTGCTATTCAATCAGAATATAAGTTCGCAGTGTTAGGAGCGGATGCAGTTTTGGGAGCATGGAAGGAAGCCGATGCTGTTTTGATGGACGACAACAACTCGCCAATTTGGAATGTAGAGCTGGATGCTTCTAAATTAAATTTTCCCCTCCACTATAAATATGTGATCTATGATCAGGCAAAGAAGCGGGTAATAGAATGGGAAGAGGGAAATAACAGGGTGATAAGGGATTTTGTATGCACAGAAGAAAAGTCAATAAAAATTCATACCGACGAAAAATTTCGTCAATCACGGGGCAAGTGGAAGGGAGCAGGAGTTGCTGTCCCGCTATTTTCCTTGCGATCGGAACACAGTGGCGGAATTGGTGAATTCACTGATTTGTACCAATTGGTCGACTGGTCATGCAAAACCGGACTAAAACTGATTCAGCTATTGCCGTTAAACGAAACAGTGTCCACTCATAGCTGGGTCGATTCATATCCATACAAATCCATCTCAGTGATGGCATTACATCCTGTTTTTCTTAATATTACCAAGATTGGAGTCCTTGATGAAGAAAGCCTGATGGTGGGATTTATTCAAACGCTTTCGGGGTTCAATTCACAAGATTCTGTCCATTACGAAGAGGTTCATAAAGTTAAGTCGAAATTTTTTAAATTGATTTTCGACCAACAAATGGATTCCTTCCTTCATAGTCAGGCATTCCTCGAATTTTTCGAACAAAACAAATCCTGGTTAATTCCTTATTCTGCTTTCTGTTACCTGAGAGATCAGAATAAGACAGCCAACTTCAGAATCTGGAAAAACTTCCAGAAATACAACAAAGAAGAAATTAGGTCGCTTACTTCTCCTGAAAATATTTCCTTTCCTGATATTGCTGTTCACTATTTCATTCAATACCATGCCCATAAACAATTGAGCGAAGCTGTTGCCTATGCCCGTGGCAAAGGCATTGTCCTGAAAGGAGATATCCCGATAGGAATCAGTCCGAACAGTGTTGAAGCATGGACACAGCCAGAATTATTCAATCTTTCACAACAAGCAGGGGCTCCTCCTGATGAATTTGCCGACCAGGGACAAAACTGGGGCTTTCCAACTTACAACTGGGGAGTAATGGCCAAGGATGGCTACCTATGGTGGAAAAGCAGATTAAAGAAGATGGCAAACTACTTTGACGCTTTCAGAATAGACCACATCGTGGGATTCTTCCGTATTTGGGAAATCCCGGTTTCTCAGGTTTTTGGTACGATGGGTCATTTTAATCCTGCCCTTCCGTATTCAAGGGATGAGATCATTGATCGGGGGATAAGTTTCAATGAAGAGCGGTATACCAAACCTTACATCCGCGATTACTTTTTGTGGGGACTTTTCGGTGAGTTTACTGAAGAGGTAAAAAATCATTTTTTATTGGAATATGAATCCGGAAAATTCAATCTTAAAACAGAATTTGCCACTCAAAGGCAGGTATGGGATTATTTTGAATCCAATAGTAAAGAGGAACATCTTAGCGGAAAAGAAAGCAGGATCAGGGATGGTCTCTGTTCACTGATTAGCGAAGTTCTTTTTGTTCGTGATCCTATTCATCCGTCCCTTTTCCATCCCAGGATTGCTTTGCAAAACACCAATTCTTACATAAACCTGGATGATCATTCCCGTTACGAGCTGGACGAACTTTACATTGAATTCTTTTACCACCGGCACGATGAGTTCTGGAAAGAACAGGCTATTAAAATATTACCGGCCATTCTTGAAGCGTCTGATATGCTTGTATGTGGAGAGGATCTTGGCATGATTCCCGCTTGTGTGCCAGGAGTTATGAATGATTTGGGAATTCTCAGCCTGGAGGTGCAACGTATGCCGAAAGATCCCAAAATCGAATTTCTTAGACCTTTTGATGCGCCATATCTTTCCGTCAGTACTACTTCAACTCACGACACATCCACATTGCGGGGCTGGTGGGAAGAAGATGCCGGAAAAAGTGAACGGTTTTTCCGAAACATCATGGGAAATCATGGGACTTTCAATAAAAAGATGGAACCATGGCTGGCCAAGGATATTCTGCAGCAGCATTTTTGGTCACCAGCCATGTGGACAATCTTTCCCATTCAAGATCTACTGGCGATGGATGAAGAGCTTCGACGTGATGATTTCGAAGCAGAAAGAATCAATATTCCAGCAGTCGCGCAACATTATTGGAGATATCGAATCCACATCACTCTTGAAAAACTATTAAAAGCTAACAAATTCAATATCGAATTGCATAAAATGATTACTCATTCAGGAAGATAAAAACTGTCTTAATTCTCCATCCACCGATTATTCGCCGTGATTCACCGATTTGACCTTCATACTATTTGGATGTGAAATTACTTTTGAGTCAAAATTAAACTTCATTGTTTCACTTAACAAAATTTGCCATGAAACTTATTAATGACCCGAATGATCCCAACGAAAACGTTTACAGCGGCAGAAGAAGAAGACATCATGGTTCCGATTCAAGAGTCTTCCTAGGTATCCTTTTCGTAGCCATCGGAGGTTTATTGATCCTGGAGAACTTGGAATTGCTATCATATGATCTCTCCCACATTTTTATCAGCTGGCCAATGCTACTGATTGTGATTGGAGTGTACAACTTAAGCCGCAAATCAAGCTCAGCCGGATTTATCTTAATTGGCATAGGTACTTATTTCCTTATCCCAAGAGTATTTGATGTGCCGGATCAATTTTTTCACAATTTCTGGCCGATTATTCTTGTGGTTGTCGGAATAGTTTTTATCACTCAGTGGAATAGAAAACCTGGCTTGCCAATGGGCAGCGGTGAGGTAAATAACAACGATATACTTGACGAAACAGCCTTGTTCGGTGGGCGAAATATGTCTTTGGTATCCGAACAATTCAGGGGTGGAAAGATTACTTCGATTTTTGGCGGATCAAAGATCAATCTACTCTATTGCAAGCCGGTAGAAGGATGTGTCATCGATGTCGCTACGATCTTTGGAGGTACAAAAATCATCGTCCCGGAAGGTTGGAACATAAAGACAGAAGTAGTTTCTATCTTCGGCGGTTTTGAAGACAAACGCGGGAACTCAATTATCTCAAGAGTAGATCAATCTAAAATCGTGGTGATCAAGGGTGTTGCCATCTTTGGAGGCGGTGAAATCACCACAATGCCATAAAGATTTAAAATGGATAAGGCCGGCCTAGCAGATAAATATTCCCTGATTCTATATTGGATTGCACCCATTACCCTGGGGATCATTCAAACATTCTTCAACTTATTCTTCGAAATCCTCCCATGGGGGATTTCGTTGGTTGATGGAACTGTTTTTGGCTTCCTGCTAGGGGCATTCGGAATGGCCGTTTGGTTCGTGGTGAGGTACAACAGCCTGGATGATAAGCCTTTTGTACAATTACTCTCAACCCATTTGGCTGCTGCAGTAATTCTTGCCTTGGTATGGGTTTATTGCTCAGGTTTTATTGCAAATATTATTGTTTCTGCACCGGAATACCACGCTTACCTTGATCGTCAGCTTACAAACAGGATTTTTATCGGATTCATTGTCTATATCTTGATGGCTACAATCTTTTATCTTTATTTTTTTTACAAGAAAAACAGGGAAAAAGATGAACGGGAAAACGAGTTGAAACAAGAGGTCAGAGAAGCAGTATTAAGAGCCCTTAAATCACAAATAAATCCCCATTTTCTTTTCAATAGCCTGAATTCAATCGCTTCTCTTACGCTAACCAATCCGGAAAAAGCTCATGAGATGGTCATAGCATTATCCGATTTTATGCGCTATTCGCTTCGCAAACAGCACAACGAAATGGTTGTTTTGGAAGAAGAGGTCAACCACATCCGTCTTTATCTTCAGATTGAAAAAATTAGGTTTGGTAATAAAATGAAATACTCATTTCAGTTGGATCCCGATTGTCTAATCTGTCAAATTCCCACACTTTTGCTTCAACCACTTTTTGAAAATGCTGTAAAATATGGAGTTTATGAGGCATCAGAGGAGGTTGAGGTATCCTTGACTGCAAAAAAAGAAGGAGATCATACGAAACTTGTCCTATCAAATGACTATGATCCTAAGGCAGCCCCTCCAAAAGGCGAAGGCATTGGTCTCAAAAACGTACAAGAAAGGCTCAGGTTGGTTTACAACAGCAACAACTTGCTGCAAATTGAGGACGAAAAAGGAAGATTTGAAGTTACTATCTTGCTGCCATGCGAGGAAAGACATGAGACATAAGACATGAGACATGAGACATAAGACATGAGACATGAGACATAAGACATGAGACATAAGACATAAGACATGAGACATAAGACATGAGACATAAGATATGAGACATAAGATATGAGACATGAGAGCTATAATCTTCAATACAAATATCAATTTACTTTAGTCACTTTAGTTCACTTTAGATCACTTTAGTCACTTTCTTAAAATGAATAAAATAAAAATCTTAATTATCGATGATGAACAACTCGCCAGAGATCTACTGAAAAGTTATCTTTCCAAAGATCCCAGGCTAGAGGTAATCGGAGAGTGCAGCAATGGTTTCGAAGGAGTACTTTCCATTCAGGAACTCAAACCAGATCTTGTTTTCCTTGACATCCAGATGCCAAAAATCACCGGTTTTGAAATGCTGGAACTCTTGACAGACCCTCCGGTAATAATTTTTTCGACAGCTTACGAAGAGTTCGCCATTCGGGCCTTCGAGGCCAATGCCGTCGACTATTTGCTGAAACCATATCCACTTGAAAGGATACAATCCGCCGTCGAAAAAGCATTAAAACGCATTCAATCTGGTGCCAACAATAATGAAGAACTTGAAAACCTGAGCAATACGCATGATGAAAAAAGCGGTTTACTTACCAGGATCGTCGTAAAATCCGGAACCAAAATCAAAATCATCCCAGTTGAAACCATCGACTACCTGGAATCTGAAGATGATTTTGTGATGATCTATTGCAAAGAAGGTCATTTTCTGAAGCAGAAAACCATGAAATTTTTTGAACAACACCTCGATCCCAATAAATTCATCCGAATCCACCGTTCCTGCATTGTAAACACTTCCCAATTGGCCGAAATTCAGCAGTACGGCAAAGAGTCATGGATTCTTTTGACAAAACAGGGCGCCAAACTGAAAATCAGCAAGTCAGGATATCTTACTTTGAAGCAGTTTCTGGCTACTTAATAGGTTTGTTCGCAAGTCATATGAAAAAAAGTCCGGGACATTCTGGTTTTTTTTTCAAAATGTTGACAGAATTCCTTTCTTTGCAGCGGGTCAATTGACACGCTAACTATGATCATCAAAGATTCATTTTTTAACAATTTTGCGGCTAACATCCATCCTTATCTCCTTTGGATTGGCCTGTTTGTCATGGGGTCACTTTGCATCTGGGGTTTGATCAGTCTCTATAAAAGGATACGTACTTCACCAACCAAAGGGAGAAAACTGACGTTTAAGGAGCGGGTAAGCCGAAGAAGAGCGCAAATTGTAATCAAAGGAGACAGAGGCAGAAATCCGGATTTTGTAACAATGTCATTACAAAATCATGGCATCCGGCCGGTCGACCTTCAGGCGCCATGCCTGGTTTTTAAGCGATGGAGCAGTCAACGCAAATTCAGGATCAACACTTTTGGTGGTATCGATGATTTTCCCATGTGGCTTGAACCAGGTTATGAAGCAACATACAACATCAGCCTGAATCAGTTTTACGACCGTTATCCAATTTTAAAGAGAGCCTGTAGACTTAGTGCAGAGATACGAGAGGTGTCAGGAAAAAAATTTATGAGTCCTACCATTAGAATAAAACTGATCTAATGATGAGGGACTGGACTTTCAAAGTTATTGACTTCGCACAATTCCCTGTTTATGATGGCAGTGACCTTGGCGTAACATGGTCCGATGAGAGGCTTTCTGTTAGAATCTGGGCCCCTACAGCCCTGGAAGTTCAGTTTAGGCTATACAAAGCAGCTGAATCTGTTCAATCTGATTCAGTTTATCCACTTAAAGCAGCAGAATCCGGAACCTGGACAATTGAATTAGAGGGTAACTTTGAATATAATTTGTACACATTTCAAGTTCGGGACGAAACCGGATGGTTGAATGAATGTCCGGATATCTATGCAAAAGCCACAGGTGTAAACGGGTTAAGGGGGATGATCATCAATCCTGCAACCACCAATCCTGACAAGTGGAAAAGCGATAAAAGATGTTCTGTCGTTCAGCCAACCGATATGGTGGTTTATGAACTTCATGTTCGCGATTTCTCCATCTCTCCTGATTCTGGCATCAAGCACAAAGGCAAATATCTTGGATTCACAGAAACCGGTACCAAATCGCCACAGGGTCTATCCACCGGGCTTGATCACTTGAAAGAACTGGGTATTACGCACGTACATCTTTTACCCATTGCCGACTTTTATACAGTCGATGAAAGTAAATCTACTTCCCAATACAACTGGGGTTACGATCCACTCAACTTCAATACTCCGGAAGGATGGTACGCTACAGATCCTTTTGACGGAATAACACGGATAAAAGAGTTGAAAAAAGTGGTCCAGGCTCTCCACAAACAAGGGGTTGGTGTGATCATGGATGTTGTTTACAACCACTCCGGACTGATTTTCGATTCGTGGTTCAACCAATTCGTACCCGGATATTATTATCGGCAAAGAACAGATGGCAGCTTGTCAGATGCAAGCGGATGCGGCAACGAGATGGCATCTGAGAGGGCTATGGTAAGGAATTTCATCATTGATTCAGTTGCATATTGGGCTGAAGAATACCATTTTGATGGATTCAGGTTCGACCTGATGGGAATTCTGGATATCGAAACGATGAACCAGATCCGCAATAGACTCGATCAAATTGATAGGAATATTTTCATGTTCGGAGAAGGGTGGATCGCTGCAGAATCGCCACTCCCTGAATATCTGCGCGCCACAAAACTGAATACCTTAAAGCTTGATCGAATTGCTTCCTTTTGTGACGACATGCGCGACGGATTAAAAGGATCACCGTTTAACCGTTACAGCAATGGTTTTATCAGCGGACTGACCCTGCGGGAAGAAAAGATAAAATTTGCCATCACCGGTGCAATTGACCATTCACAGATTTTTTATGATTACGTCGATTCCTCGAGAAGACCTTGGGCCAACAATCCTGCCCAGTGCGTCAATTATGTCTCTTGTCACGATAACTACACCCTCTTCGACAAACTCCAGTACTCCTGTCCGGAGGCTTCCATGGATGAAATAGACCGAATGACCCGATTGGCCTTGGGCATCTTGCTAACATCACAAGGAGTTCCTTTCATGCATGCTGGAATGGAGATGCACCGATCAAAAGGAGGCCATCACGATTCATACCGGTCGCCCGATGAAGTGAACCAGATCGAATGGAGCAGAAAAGCTGAGTTTGAAGGGCTATACTTGTTTACCAGAAATTGTTTGGAGCTCAGAAGACAACATCCGGCATTTCGGATGAGCGATAGCAATATGGTTAGAGAGAAACTTATATTCTTTCAGAAATACATACCGGGAGTAATTGCTTATCAATTAATTGACCATGCAAATGGGGATAGCTGGAAAACAATTCTGGTACTTTTTAATGGCAACAATTACTCTGTCGAATTTGAAATATCCGAAAAGAGATGGTTGATTGTTGCACAAAATGGACAGATTCAACCTCACGGGATGGGCCATGTCACGACAAATATTGTCCGGTTGCATCCTATCTCTATGATGATTCTAGCCGAAGAATAAAAAAGAAATTACCCATTCGTGTAATTAGGTTCGCTGATCACCGATTCGTTAAAAATTCGTGAAATTCGCAATTCAATTAGAACGCCCCAAGTAAAAGATTGATATCGTTATCAGAAATCGAAAGGGTTTTAGCAATATCCCGATTGGTCAGGATTCCGTTTAACAAATATACTCCCTCACAAAATCCCCTGTTTCCTTTGATGTATTCTGTCACTCCACCCGACTGACCTATACCAAGCAATATTGGTGTAAAAATATTGCTGGCGGCAATGGAAGCAGTGCGTGCAACCCTGGATTCGAGGTTAGGAACACAACAATGGATCACTCCATGTACTTTGTATGTTGGATTTTTCAGCGTGGTAATACGCGAGGTCTCAAAGCAGCCACCCTGAATGATGTTAAGATCGATAATCACTGAGTTTTCTTTCATTCCCTCTACCATCTCTTCCGGAACTATCATAACAGGTACCTCGTTCATGGGCATGGCACCCAGAACCACCTCTGCCGTTTTCAATGCTTTTCTAAGCGCTTTTGGATGATACACCGAAGTGGAGATATGCATACCTAGTCTTTCTTTCAGGTTCATCAGCTTATAAATAGAATCATCAAAGACCCTAACCACTGCACCGAGCGCCATCGCAGTTCTGGCAGCTTGTTCGGCCACCATTCCCGAGCCTAGAATTACCACTTCAGAAGGAGCAACACCGGTCACTTCGCCGAGAATAACTCCTTTGCCATTAATTGAACTTAGTAATTCGCTGGCAACGACCATGGAAATATTTCCAATTATTTCGCTGCTAATCTGAGTAATAGGAGAAATGCCATGTTCGTCTTTCAAGTATTCGAAACCAATGGCAGTAATTTTTTTCCTCATAAGTTTCCTTACAAACTCTGAAGTAATCAGTGAAAGATATACCGGCGAGAATAGTAGCTGATTCCCTTTCATCAATTCTGTTTCATCACAGGTAAAAGGGGCCATCTTAAGAACGATGTCACATTGAAAAATTTCTGCTGCATTCTGGCATATCACAGCTCCGGATTCGGCGTAAGCTCTGTCCGAGTAATTGGCATCTTTACCTGCGCCCTGCTGAACGTAAACATTGTGCCCTTGAGAAACCAATACCTCAACAGACTGTGGTGTCAGAGGGACCCTGAACTCGACAACATTCCCGACATTTGGAAACCCAATGCTCAATTTAATATTGCGTTTGCCAGGCTTGTATAATTCCTCTTTGGGAATTAATTTTTCCTTGGTCCAAACAGATGCATTCTCCTCTTTTCGCTGGTTCATTTTTTAGACTAATTTGATTCGATGATCCTACTGCCAAGCGCCGTTTCCGTAATAGTAATTTTGACGGTTTGTGCAGGAAGCAGTGCTTCAATTAATTCAGGCCACTCCACAAAACAATAATTGTCGCTAAAAAAATACTCTTCATATCCAAGGTCAAAAAGCTCTTCCAGACTTTTGATCCGATAAAAATCAAAATGATAAATTTCCCGGGAAAGTTCAGTCTCATAAACATTAATCAAGGAAAAAGTAGGTGAAGTTACGTAATCCAATACTTGCAATTTGTCGCAAAGAGCCTTGATAAAAGTTGTTTTGCCAGAGCCCATCTTACCATAAAAGGCAAAAAGCCTATCTGCCGGATGCGCCTCGATAAACATTTCAGCCACATGTTTTATATCACTTAATGAACTAATCTCTGCCTTAAACATCTCTACTTTATCCTTTAACCTTTAGCCTTTAGCCTTATTCTTCTCTTTATTACATCAATTTTAATCATAAAATTTTGATTAAAATCAGCTTCTTACAATCATTTTTATCTTAATTTTGAAAAATAAATTAATATTTGACCCATGAACATTCCATCAGCTCTAAAATACACGAAAGAACATGAATGGCTTCGTGTTGAAGGAGATTTCGCATTTGTAGGGATTACCGATTTCGCACAAGGCGAACTTGGCGACATTGTTTTCCTTGAAATTGAAACTTGCGGAGAGTCTCTTGAAACTGAAGAAATTTTTGGCACCATCGAAGCAGTCAAAACTGTATCTGATCTTTTCATGCCTGCATCCGGCGAGGTTCTTGAGATCAACCCTCTGCTCGAAGAACATCCCGAATTGGTAAACAAAGATCCATACGGAAAAGGATGGCTGATAAAAGTTAAATTGACAGATGCATCTGAAGTAAATAATCTCCTTTCTGCAGAAGAATATACCTCACTTCTAGAGGCATAATAATCAGCAATATAATATCTGCATGCCGTTAAGACATTGCCTAAAATCCCGTCATCAGCGGGATTTTTTATTTCTCCTTGCATGCATCCTGTGGTGAATTCATTAAATAAAAAATGAAGCTATATTTGTTATCAAAACTCTGCGAATGAGTTTTCTCAGCCAATAATGCGGTTATTTTCTCAGTTCCGAATGCTTTCATCGACTTCAACTAATCCTTATTATGAAAACTATTCTCGTTCTTTCCTTATGCCTGATCATGTCGGGAATTTCTGTGTCAGCGCAATATGATAATTCATCAGCAGTAGATCTTGTTAATCCACTGATGGGAAGTGACTCCAATTATTCTTTATCCAATGGGAATACTTACCCTGCCATAGCACTACCATGGGGCATGAATTTTTGGACACCTCAAACAGCAAAGATGGGCGATGGATGGATCTATGCCTATGATGCCACCAAAATTCAGGGGATCAAACAGACCCATCAGCCAAGTCCGTGGATAGGTGATTATGGACAATTCTCTCTTTTTGCCATGACCGATGCACTTAAAATTGATGGAGAAAAGCGTGCCAGCTGGTTTTCGCACAAATCTGAAACAGCTAAACCATATTATTACAGTGTCTATCTTGCCGACTATGATGTCACAGCCGAAGTTACGCCAACTGATCGGGCCGCAATATTCCGGTTTACCTTCCCGGAAAATAAAAACTCATATTTGCTGGTTGATGCCTTTGACAAAGGATCCTACATCAAAATAATCAAAGGAGAAAACAAAATCGTTGGCTATTCAACAAGAAACAGCGGAAGTGTAGCGCCCAATTTTAAAAATTACTTTGTTATTCAGCTCGACAAACCATTTGAGGAAGGTTTTGTATGTAGCGATACCTCAATTGTAAGCAATGTAACAGAATTAAAAGCCGACCATGTAGGAGCAGCACTTCGCTTTAAAACCAAAAGAGGTGAAATCGTTCATGCCAGGGTAGCATCCTCATTTATCAGTCTTGAACAGGCCGAAATTAATCTGAAAGAACTTGGCAATGAAACCTTCGACAAAGTCTGTGAGAATGGCAGGGCAATCTGGAACAAAGGACTCTCTTCGGTCCAGGTTGAAGGCGGAACCACCGACCAGCAGAAAACATTTTATTCGTGCCTCTACCGCACCATGCTTTTCCCAAGAAAATTTTATGAAATAGATGCAACTGGAAAAGTCATGCATTACAGCCCATATGAAGGCAAGATCCTTCCGGGATACCTGTACACCGACAATGGCTATTGGGATACTTTCAGAGCCGTATTTCCCCTCTTTAACCTGCTGCATCCCTCCTTCAGCGCAAAAGTACAGGAGGGCATGGTAAACACTTTCAATGAGAGCGGCTGGCTGCCCGAATGGGCAAGTCCGGGGCACCGGAATTGCATGATTGGATCTAACTCTGCCTCTATTATTGCAGATGCCTACGTGAAAGGGACAAGAGGTTATGATATTGACAAACTCTACGAAGCAGTCCTGAAAAACAGTGAAAATGCCGGACCATTAAAATCTGTCGGCAGAGCGGGTGTTGACTACTACAACCGTCTTGGTTATGTCCCATACGATGTGAAACTGAACGAAAGTGCGGCACGTACCCTGGAATATGCCTATGACGACTGGACGATACTTCAACTGGCAAAAGCGCTGAAAAGACCTCAGGCTGAACTCGATCTATTTGCGAAAAGATGTCAGAACTACCGAAATCTTTTTGACAAAGAGACCAAACTTATGCGGGGAAAAAATGAAGATGGCACTTTTCAGAAACCATTCAATCCATTCAAATGGGGTGATGCCTTTACCGAAGGCAACAGCTGGCATTATACCTGGTCTGTTTTTCATGACATTCAGGGGCTGGCTGATCTGATGGGCGGCAAGAGAGAATTTATCAGGATGCTTGACTCTGTTTTTGTCGTACCGCCAATTTTTGATGCATCCTATTACCGACAGGTCATCCACGAAATCAGGGAGATGCAGATCGCCAACATGGGAAATTATGCACATGGCAATCAGCCTATCCAACACATGATTTACTTGTACAATTATGCTGGAGTACCCTGGAAAACTCAATATTGGGTCAGGGAGACCATGAACCGCATGTACAATCCCGCACCGGATGGTTATTGCGGAGATGAGGACAATGGTCAGACTTCGGCCTGGTACATTTTTAGTGCCCTTGGGTTTTATGCTGTCTGTCCTGGTTCGGACCAGTATGTGATGGGAGCTCCATTATTCAAAAAAGTCACGCTGAACCTTGAAAATGGTAAAAAAGTTATCATTGAAGCTCCGGAAAATTCTGCCGGCAACAGGTACATTCAGGAGATGAAAGTCAACGGTAAAATATATACCAAAAATTGGCTAAGCCATTCTGAGCTGATGAAAGGAGCCACCATTGTCTGTAAAATGGGTGCTGTTCCTAACAAAGAGAGAGGGACAAAGGAGGAAGATCTGCCATACTCCTTCTCCAATGAAAAGAAATAAGAGATAATTGTCCAGTTTTATAGCTTCATGATAGATATAAATGAGACTTCATCCAAAATCGGTTAAAGCCAAAAGTTGAGTATATTTACTTCCCAATAACTCCTACTTATGATATCTTTCTCTGTACGAAAGCTCCTGTTATCACTGGGTTTTTGCCTGTTTTTACACGCAGGAATCTTCGCAAAACCAGAACTTCAGGACAACAAGGGAGAATTATTAAATACCCTTCGAAAAGGATTTGCTACACCACCTGATTCTGTCCGACCTGGCGTATATTGGTATTTCATGGATGGAAATATCTCCCAAAAAGGGATGACAGAAGATCTGGAGGCGATGAAAAAAGCCGGCATTGGCAGTGTCATCTTTCTGGAAGTCAATGTTGGCATTCCCAGAGGTCCGGTTACTTTCTTAAGTGAAGAGTGGCAGGATCTATTCAAACATGCGGTTAAAGAGGCAGAGCGTTTGGGAATTACGCTGACCATGGGCTCAGGTCCGGGTTGGGCCGGCAGCGGAGGACCCTGGGTCGAACCTGCTCAATCCATGCAACATCTTGTTAATGCTGATACACTGGTCAAAGGACCCTTCAAATTCAGTTCCATGCTGGCGGTTCCCAAACCTAAAAAACCCTATTTCGGATATGGTGCCCTTACTGATTCCCTTCGAAAAAAATGGGAAAAATACTACCGTGATGTCGCCGTTCTTGCATTTCCTACACCTTCAAAACTTGATTTAATTTCAGATATTGATGAAAAAGCGCTCTATTACCGCGCTCCCTATTCTTCTGTAAAAGGGGTGAAATCATTCCTTCCGGCGCAGTTAACCTATCCGGCAACAGTAACTGGAACCGCAATTCAAAAGGACAGTATTCTGGATATCACCAGCTTTCTTCAGTCAGACGGAACCCTAAACTGGAACGTTCCTTCCGGCAGCTGGACCATTCGCCGTCTTGGACTTCGCAACAATGGTGCTGTTACCCGCCCCGCACCTCAGCCTGGATTAGGTTTCGAATGTGACAAAATGGATACAACGGCCTTCAATCAGCATTATGACGCATTTATTGGAAAGCTATTGCAAAAAACCGGGGGCAAGAATCCAACCTCATCTGGTGGCTGGAACATGATCCACATCGACAGCTGGGAGATGGGGGCGCAAAACTGGACGGCCAATTATCGAAATGAATTTCAGCACCGGCGCAAATACGATCTTTTACCTTTCCTTCCAACTTATTCAGGAGCAATTGTTGGGTCACGCGAGATCAGCGAGCGTTTTTTGTGGGATATTCGTCAGACAGCTCAGGAATTAGTCATTGAAAATCATGCCCGCCATTTCAAAAAGCTCGGACAGCGCAGCGGTCTCAGGCTCTCGATCGAACCTTACGACATGAATCCTACCGCCGATCTTGAACTTGGTGCTGTCGCAGATGTTCCCATGTGCGAATTCTGGAGCAAAGGTTACGGCTACAACACCTCATTCAGTTGCATCGAAGCCACTTCGATTGCCCATGTGTTAGGTAAACCTGTCGTTCAGGCAGAAGCATTTACGGCTGAGAAATCCGAAGGCTGGAAACTCTATCCTGGAGCCATCAAGGACCAAGGCGACTGGGCCCTTGCTACAGGCATCAACAAATTCTTCTACCATACTTTTGCGCACCAACCCCTTGATGAAAGGCTTAAACCCGGTATGACCATGGGACCTTATGGAGTGCACTGGGACAGAAATCAGACCTGGTGGCCTATGTCATTAGCCTACCATACCTACATTGCTCGTTGCTCCTACCTTTTGCAACAAGGAAAAAATGTGGCCGATGTTCTTTACCTGACACCCGAAGGTGCGCCACATGTATTCCGGCCACCGCTCTCTGCCACGGTTGGAAACGATACACTTCCGGATCGCCGTGGATATAATTTCGATGGTTGCTCGCCCGGAATGCTTTTGAAAGCTTCTGTGAAAGATCATAAAATTGTTTTCCCTAACGGAGGAAGTTATCACTTACTTGTTTTACCGCTAATTGAGACAATGACACCAAAACTCCTTAACAAAATTGAATCTTTAGTTAAAGATGGAGCCTATGTTGTTGGAATTCCTCCTAAAAAATCTCCCAGCCTAGTCAATTATCCGGCTTGTGATGCAAATGTTGCCTCTACCGCACTTAAAATGTGGATCAACGATAAGCCTTCTGAAAATCTTCAAGGTAATTCGTATGGTTTTGGCAAAATATTCAGACCGGCCAATTTCACGGAAGTGGATTCTACCAGGCCTTATCCTGCTTATGAAGTGACCTCTGGGATCCTCAAGCAACTCAGCATTTCAGAAGATTTCAGTTCGGACGGGCCTATCAGATATGCACATCGGACCTCACCAGGATTGGAAATTTATTTTGTGGCTAACCGCTCAATTGATATTGTCAATTCCGAATGTCGATTCAGGACAGGAAACGGAACCCCCGAATTGTGGAATCCGTTGACAGGTGAGTCGGTAATTTTATCTGAATATTCTATAAACGGAGAATATACATCCATTCCAATCAGGTTTGAACCCCTCCAAAGCTTCTTTGTGGTCTTTAGTCAGGAAAAGCAAACTTTGACAGCCGCCAGGAAAACCAAAAAGAACTTTCCCCCGAGGAATAAAATAATAAACCTTGACGGCCCCTGGAAACTTACCTTCGATCCTAAATGGGGCGGGCCAGGAGAAATCCAATTTGAACAACTTGCCGACTGGTCCAAACGACCGGAACAAGGAATAAAGTTCTTTTCCGGTACAGTTACCTATCAGAAAACTTTCTCCTTCTCAGATGATCTGTTCAACAAGGCTATACCAATATTTATCAATTTAGGAACAGTGTACAATCTGGCAGAGGTTAGCTTAAATGGAGTGAGTCTTGGAACACTCTGGACTTCCCCATGGAGCCTTGAAATAACGAAAGCAATCAAAAAAGGAACAAATTTACTGGAAATTAAAGTTGTTAATTTATGGCCCAATCGACTGATCGGCGATGAGCAATATCCATCAGATGGAATTAGTAACCGGAAGTGGCCAGAATGGCTCCTCGAAAATAAAAACCGCAATTCTCAACGATTAACATTTGCTTCCTACGGCTTTTACAAAAAAGATACTCCATTGCTAAAATCAGGATTATTAGGACCTGTAACCATTTTAACTGAAGATTTAAATCACTAAAACTCTCTGCCGACATGAAAAAAATCATCCACTTTCAAAACATGCTCTGCCTGATCTTTGTAGCAATCATTTTCATCATATCAGGATGCAAACAGGATCAAAAGAAGGAGGTAAGTGCAATAAACGATTTTGGTTCTTTGCAATCCAAACTTGAGGATCCTCCTTCCGAATACCGCAGTGCCCCACTATGGGACTGGAATGATAAAATCTCCGAAGAGGGCATCGATTTTCAAATGAAGAAGTTCAAAGAAGGCGGTTTAGGAGGAATATTTGTGCACCCAAGACCGGGACTGATCACAGAATACATTTCTGAGGACTGGAATCATCTCTTTGACTACACCGTTCAGAAAGGAAAAGAACTGGATATGAAAGTGTGGATTTACGACGAAAATAGTTATCCCAGCGGTTTTGCAGGAGGGCATGTTCCGGCTGAAATGCCTGATTCATATACACATGGAACAGGCCTTAGCTGTCAGGTTCAGGATACCCTAAAATCAGATACAACCAAATATGAAGTGGTTCTTAAGCTCGAGAACAATGAATTCAAGGAGATAACGACCAAGTTGAAAGAAGAGCAAGGACACATTGGTAAGTATTATCTTTTCACCAAAACTTTCGCAAAAAGAAGTTATTGGATGGGCAATTTTTCATATGTCGATTTGCTCTACAAAGGAGTAACGCAAAAATTCATGGAGATTACCATGAAGGGTTATGAGAAATACAACAAAGCTGATTTTGGAAAAACCCTGCCGGGAATTTTTACTGATGAGCCAAATTTGGAAGCAGCTCTTGGAACCAGAACTTCCTACCGCTGGACTCCCGATCTTTTTGATGAATTTCAAAAACGATGGGGCTATGACCTAAGAATCAATCTTCCTTCTCTGGTAGAAGAGACCGGAAACTGGAAAAAAGTCAGGCACGATTATTACACAACACTTCTTGAAATGTTCATCGACCGATGGGCCAAACCCTGGAGCAAATATTGCAAAGAAAATAATCTACTCTGGACAGGCCATTACTGGGAGCACGGCTGGCCAAAGCCAACTGACGGTTCTGATGAATCAGCCTTCTACATCTACCACCAACAACCCGGAGTTGATATGCTTGGAAATACCTATACTCCGGAAGGATTAGGCGGACAATTCGGGAATACAAGGGCCATCCGCGAACTGCATAGCGCTTCAAATCAGGGCGGAAGCAACAGGATGCTGAGCGAAACATACGGAGGAGCAGGATGGGAAATCAATTTTGCCAATTTCAAGCGTCTGGTCGACTGGGAAGTTGCCTTGGGAGTCAATTTTGTGAACCAGCATCTCTCCTATTTCAGCATCAAAGGTGTTCGCAAATTTGACTATCCACCCAGTTTTTCGTACCATGAACCCTGGTGGGAGAATTACAAACCCATGGGCGATTACATTGGGCGCATATCCATGGCCATGTCGTCTGGTGAACAAATCAACAAAACATTGGTGCTTCAACCCAACACAACGGCATGGAGTTATTTTTCCCGTATCGTTAAAAATTCATTCATTGATACCATTCAGAACAATTTCAAACAGTTTGTTTATCAACTGGAGAGGAATCATTATGAGTACGATCTGGGTTCAGAACTGGTTTTAAGGACCATCGGATCTGTAACGAACGGGAAATTAGTGATAGGTAAACGCACTTATGGTCTGGTGGTTATTCCGGCCACCATGGAAAATCTTGATATGGTTACTTATAAACTAATAAAAGATTATCTGCTTCAAGGAGGAAAAATTCTGTCGTTCACCAAAAATATTCCAAGATTAGACGGAACTGAAAGCAAGTTAATTGCAGAGTTGATGACGTCCTTCCCAAAACAGTGGTCCTATGCGAAAACAGCGGATGATGAAATTACCAAACATGCTCTGACAGATCCGGATTTCGATATTACAGAATCGCTTCCATTGGCGGGTGAACTTTACCATCAGAGGAGGATTCTAAAAGATGGAGAACTGCTCTTTTTTGTCAATTCAGATACAACACAGTCGGTTTCTGCTTCTGTCACCGGACAAGGAAAAACACTTGTAAAAATGGACCTTAATAACGGAATCTGTACACTGGTACCCGTCAAATCCGAAAATGGTCAGATAACTTTTGAATTGGAACTTCCACCGATAGGTAGTGCCCTGTATTTTCTGACGAAATCTAATGTTGCGGCTCTTTCTGCATCAGCCGTAGTCTCTTCTCCTACAAATAAGACATCATTGGATGCAACTGTTGAGAGCCCGGTAAGCGAAACTGTTGAAACTGCTGTCAAGCAAGAAGCTGATAATGTTTTGGTACTCGATTTCCTTGATTTGAAGGCTAGAAAAATAAACCTTAAGGATACATATTTTATGAAAGCCATGCACCAGCTTTATGACAGCAGCGGATTTAAGATGGGCAATCCATGGCAACACAAAATTCAATACCGTCAAGATTACCTGGCTCTTGACACATTTAAAAGCGGCTCAGGGTTTGAAGTTAATTACCATTTCAATGTTGCAGCAATTGCGGATCTGAAAGCTTTGTCTGCCCTGGATGTAGTGATTGAAAGGTCCGAACTATGGGATCTTTATCTCAACGGGCAGAAGCTTTCCAAAAGTGACAAATGGTGGATCGATCGTGAATTTTTCCGTTTCCCGGTAGGTAGTTATCTTCAAAAAGGGGTCAATACCTTAACGTTGAAAGCGGTGAAGATGTCGGTTCACGCAGAAATAATGCCTGCCTACCTGGTAGGTAATTTCAAACTGAACCCTTTGAAGCAAGGCTTTGAAATTACCAATGGATCTATTAATGCCCTTGGTTCCTGGAAGGCACAAGGATATCCATTCTATTCCCAAAAGGTCATGTACACTCAAAAATATAAGACTCTTCAAACTGGCAAATCATATAAAATAAAGCTGAATAAATGGAATGGAACTATGGCGGTTGTTTATTTGAATGGAGTGAAATCCGGATTAATTACATCTACCCCCTATGAACTGGAACTTCCTTTAAATCTTCAGTCCGGCGAGAATACCATTGGTCTTGAAGTTATCGGTAGCCTGAAAAATACTTTCGGCTTCTTCTACAAAAGCATGGCGAACAGATGGATCATCGGACCTGGAGATTGGGATGTTGCCCCTTCTACTCTTCCATCACCGGACCAATATTTCTTTCTCGATTATGGGTTGTTCGAACCTTTTAGCTTGATTTCTTTTAACTGAAACAAAAATTCCGTTTTTTTGAATATTACTTTTATTTCTCAATCTTCCAAAAGACTAAAATTAATAACTATAACCTTTTTTGATATGAAAAAGCCATTTTACTTTGCGCTGCTAATTATTATTCTTTGCAGTTCATGCGATTTTTTTGTACCCGGAAAGACAACTCCTGTTGAGAAAGGATGGAAGGAACAGCTAAGCGATGAACTTCCCTTGCTTGGCCATAGGAACTGGGTACTGGTTGTTGATAAAGCATTCCCGGCCCAAACTGCCGCTGGTATCAAAGTCATCAATACCGGTGAAGCACTGCAGGATGTTTTGCAATTTACGCTTCAAAAGATTGATCGGTCTCTTCATGTCAGACCCATCATTTATACCGACAAGGAACTCGGGTCCATTACTCCTGCACTAGTGCCCCTGATTGACGATTACAAAAAAGATCTGCAAAAAACGCTAAAGGGCATTGAGCCACAAACCATGTTGCATGATTCAGTCTTTGTTAAAATTGATCAGGCTTCAAAGCTTTTTAAAATAATCGTCTTAAAAACAGAAGAGACTATTCCATACTCATCTGTCTTTCTTCAGCTTGACTGCAGGTATTGGTCGGCCGAGAATGAAAAGGCGCTCAGAGAGTTGATGAAGAAATAGAACCAGAACCAGCTTGAAGGGTTAAACATTTCAAACAAGGGAAATTGATTTATGCTTGAGAACATTTTATTTGACCTGGGAGGAGTTCTCCTGACTTTAGACATGGGCAGGACCCGGTCGGCATTCGAGAATCTTGGCTGGAAAGAGGAAGATTGGAAAGGTATCACCCACAATGGGTACCTTATTTTTGAAAACCTCGAAATAGGAGTCGACTCACCTTCGAAATTCAGGGATCAGATAAGAAAGATTTTACCTACTAATCCAACTGACATCCAAATTGACAATGCCTGGAATGCTATGCTGGTAGATTTTCCGGTAGAAATAGTCAATTATCTGATTCAGCTCAAAAAACATTACCGACTGTATGTTTTAAGCAACACAAATGAATTGCATTTGCAAAGATTCAAGGAAATATTCGAGAACATACATGGTTTCCCACTCAGCCAGCTATTCGAAAAATGTTATTATTCTCATGAAATCGGATTCAGGAAACCAAATCCGGAGTCTTTTGAAGCAGTGATCAAAGATGTCCCATTCGATCCGGCCAAAACCCTTTTTGTGGATGATTTGAAAGCAAATACGGAGACAGCCGAAAAATTAGGGATGAAAGTCCTTCACATTGAAGCCGGCACGCTTCTGGAGCGATTGCCGGCATATCTTGCGACGCACTGTTAAAATTGGTTGCTGTTCCGTTCGAACTCTATTCAGGTGTTCTGGCAGGCATTTGTACTCGGACGGAGGATCTCCGATCTCATTTTCTACAAACATGTTACCCCTCCGGGGCAGAGAAACGTCATGATCATCGGCCGCCTTCCAAGGATAGTAACTCCTCGCTCTTCATTTCATAGTTTCTTGTTTCAATCTCCGGAGTTGCACTCTCCCTGTCTCCAAGTCTCCCAGTCGCCCAGTCTTTCCGCGCCTAGTCCTTCCGCTTCGGTTCTTTCCACTCGCCACTTTCCTTGATCAGCTTTTTCAGTTCTTCAACGGCATGTTCGGTGGATACATGTCTCTGAATCAATTTCTGGCCTTTGTACAAGTTTACTTTTCCTTTTCCTGCTCCCACATATCCATAATCGACATCACCCATCTCACCCGGACCGTTTACCACGCAACCCATGACGCCAATTTTAAGATTCTTAAGATGGTTGAAATTTCTTTTTATTTCAGCAACAGTATCGCGCAAGTCAAAAAGGGTGCGGCCACAGCCCGGACAAGAGATAAATTCCGTTTTGGTTACCCGCATCCGACTGGCTTGAAGAATGCCGAAGGATAAATTTTTTAATTCATTGTATCCAATATTACCATCGTTGGAAAGCATAATGCCATCTCCGTATCCGTCGATAAATAGTCCGCCGAGGTCGGTGCAGGCAGCCAGCAAAAGATCTTCATAGCTGCCTTTTTTGTATGCCCGGTGCAGAATAACCGGGATTTTGCATATATGAGCATCCAACTCCATGAAAAAAGCACGCATCTCAGCAAAACTGTTGAGATTGTTGCTCTCCATGATAAGAATCATCTTCCGCTCCCGCTTTAGTTTTTCTATCGTTTCCGGATTTTTTTCCTTGAAGCTGTCGTATTCGTTCTTATTCACCCGAACAAAACGCATCTTGTTGGAATAGAAATCGTTGTACAAATATTCCTCCAAAGTCAAAATTGGATAATCCTTACCTGAACGATCTAAGATCTGTTTACCATCGAAATAATAATCAGGCTCCGTGCCTGAGCTGATGGTTTTTATTTCTTCCAGCCTGTAATTGTTCAGGTTGGCAATCACAACTACAGGTTTCTTGCCGCCAATGTCGTTGACCGGACGGTTCGAACGCCTTTCGTATTCGAATGGATTTGATTGTGCAACCAGGGGAGCAGAAATTGGTGCATGACTTGCGCGATCTTTGAAAACTTCCACCAGCTTTCGTGCAAATGGTATCTCCTCTGCCGGATCCTCAGTCAGGGAAACACGAACGGTATCGCCAATTCCATCAGACAGTAAGGCACCCGAACCAACGGCAGACTTAATACGCCCATCCTCGCCCTCTCCGGCCTCTGTCACCCCAATATGGAAAGGTAGATTTATGTCTTCGAGCCGCATCCTGTAATTCATCAGACGGACAGTATAGACCATCATTCGTGTATTGCTGGATTTTATGGAGATAACAATGTTGTGGTAATCTTCGGCTTTGCAGATTCTGACAAATTCCATGACAGATTCAACAATGCCAGCGGGTGTATCCCCGTATCTGCTCATGATCCTGTCGGAAAGTGATCCCTGGTTAGCCCCAATTCTCAAGGCAATTCCGCGCTCTTTGCATGCACGGATAAAAGGGATAAAACGTTCTTCTATCCTCTTCAATTCCAGTCGGTAAGCTTCATCAGTGTAATTCAGCTGGACAAAAACGGCACGCTTATCGTAAAAATTTCCAGGATTGATTCTCACTTTGCACACATATTGCATGGCAATTTCGGCAGCTGCCGGATTAAAATGTATGTCTGCGCACAAAGGTTGAGGATAACCTCTGCGATCGAGTTCGCTCCTTATATTTTTGAGATTTTCGGCTTCCCGCACTCCCTGTACGGTAACTCTCACCAGATCAGCCCCGGCATCAATGATCCTAATAATTTGATTTACTGTTTTTTCCGTGTCATTGGTATCCGTGTCGGTCATGGACTGTATTCGAATTGGATGACCGGATCCCATCATCACAGGGCCAATAGTTACAAGCGCAGTTTCCTGACGCTCGTACTTCAACAAATTTGAGATGTAGTTAAAATTATGGTTAATCATACCGTACAAATCTTTCCAGATTGTTCTGGCAAATTTATCCTTTTATTTTGAATAAATTTGATCCAAAATTTCATCTACATGTCTGTCATTGTTGAAGATGTTTGCAAATTGTACGGGAATCAAACTGCACTGGACAATATTTCCTTTTCAGTCGATACTGGTTGTATCATGGGAATCCTGGGGCCTAATGGTGCCGGAAAGTCCACTTTGTTGCGAATTATTACCGGATATCTCATTCCAACCTCCGGTTCTGTCAAAATAAATGGATTGAAAGTTGATCCTGATAACCTGGAAATCAAGAGGATGATCGGATATCTTCCGGAAAACAATCCACTCTATCCCGACCTCTATGTAAGGGAATACCTTCGTCTGGCGGCGGGGTTTTACAAAATCGCGAATAGTAAAAGAAGAATTGAAGAGATCATTGACATGACCGCTCTGAATTCTGAGGCACTAAAAAAAATCGGGGCTTTGTCGAAGGGATACCGCCAAAGAGTTGGATTGGCGCAGGCTATGCTCCACGACCCTGCCTTGCTGATTCTGGATGAGCCGACCTCAGGTCTTGATCCGGCTCAACTGGTAGAAATCCGACAATTGATTCGCAACATCAGTACCAACAAGACCGTTCTTATTTCGACGCACATCATGCAGGAAGTAGAAGCCCTCTGCGACAAGGTGTTGATATTGAATCATGGAAAAGTTGCCGCTCTCGAAACACCAGAAAAAATTAAGCAACTTTCCATCCAAAAAATCAGAACATTTCTCATAGAATTCAAGGAAGAAGTTCGAGATAAAATTTTTGATCATCTTGAAGGAATAACTAAATACGAACAAATCAGCACCCAAAAATTCTTGTTGAATTCTGCCGAAGAGGATCTCAGGCCTGCCCTTTTTCACCTTGCGGTAAAAAACAATTTAACGCTTCTTACCCTTCAGGAACAAGGATCTAGCATGGAACATAGTTTTCTGGAAATCGTTAAATGAGACAT
>JBAXED010000042.1:0-29299 GCA_037140615.1 Prolixibacteraceae bacterium | reverse complement strand
GACTGGGACGAGAGGACGACTGGGACGAGTGGATGAGGGAATGACTGGGACGAGAGGACGACTGGGACGAGTGGTTGAACTGGGGGTGCCGATGAAGATTTGGGGGCCGGGGAAGGTTGGATCTTCGGCAACTAAAGGTAGTTCGACGCCGCTGATTTGTTGGAGCCAATGCTGCAGCTCTTTGGCGGCCCATTTTTCGGATTCGGAGGCATTGGCTGCGAGGGTGATCCGGTAGTCGGATTTTCCGTTGCTGAAGAGGGCGAATTCAACTCTTTTTCCGGCCGTGAAGTCGATTTTTCTTTCGAGGATGGCGCCCGATTTCAAAGCTACTTTCAGGGTTGCAATATAGGGTTGGTAATTGGTGGACGGGATTTTAAGCGGTGCACAAAATCTGATGGAACGTTCCTCTTCCAGGATAACGTTACCACTGTTATCCGTGATGGAAATTGTTGCCTTCTGAACGATGCTTTTCAAAACCTCCGGCAGATAGGAGGAGACCACACTGGCGACACCGGTTTCATCGGCCCAAACTTTGAAGAGATCACCTCTTTCGAGCGCTTCTTTGGCCGAAAAGTTGTGAAACCTCAGGCAGAAGCCCCATTTGTTGCCGTGT
The DNA here is from genome assembly GCA_037140615.1 of Prolixibacteraceae bacterium. GTDB lineage: Bacteria > Bacteroidota > Bacteroidia > Bacteroidales > Prolixibacteraceae > CAINVV01. The sequence continues at coordinate 28,686 of JBAXED010000042.1, read as the reverse complement.
TGTTCGATTTTGAGCAGAAGTGTATTCTTTCCCTTTTTGAGGAGAACCGGAATAAGATCACCGTCAATTTTGAGTCCCCGCATGGCGGGGTAGTCGAAAACCTGTATGCCATTCACCCAGAGGCTGGCCCCATCATTCGAGCCCAGTCCAATCATCTGCACGCCAGCCTCATCGGACTGCACTTCGGTATAGGCATAGCCGCAGACAGGATAGGATTTGGATAGTGTTGCGGCTAAATCTACAATCGAATCGGTCGACTGATGATACTTCCAGGCTACTGATTTATTGCCAATTTTGACAACATCACCGGCTTTTGCGGCAAGGTTTTGCTCCCCACCAAATTTCTTGAGGTAGTCGGTCGTGAATCCCGGCAGGTGATCGTAGGTTTTTTCAAGATCAGGCTGAGTTTGGAGTGGAATAGGACCAAGCAGCAGCCAGGTTTTCAGATATTGGCCCGGAATGATCTTTTGAGGAATGATTGAATTTTCACTTTTGCCTGAGAAGGAAATTAGTAGGGAAAATATAATAATTACAAATAGAGGTTTCATGGTAGATATATTTTAGCACGATTGATTGAAATATGGCATCTTAAAATAAATATATTGTAAAGTTGCTGATCTTTAATTTCTTGCCTCTTTTTCGCTTCTCTGTTGCCGTTTCAAAAGGGCAAATCGGGCAGCTAGAAGGATGCCCCTGCACTCGTCCACTCGTCCGCTCGTCCCAATCCCCTCTCAACCCCTCGGCTCCGCTCGGGGACCGGTTCTCCGTTTCTCCGTTTCCCTGTTTCATCGAGTCACTCGTCCCCTCGTCCAATCGTCCGCTCGTCCCCTCGTCCCAGTCCCCCCCTCGTCCCCTCGTCCGCTCGGGGTCCGGTTCCCCGTCTCCCCGTCGCCCCGTCATTCCCTCCTGATCAGCCACACCTCAGCCACCTGCGAGCCACGTTCACCCTCGCCTTTGTCGTTTTGGGCGCAGTTCCACGTGAATGTAACTTTTCCGTTCCGGGTAACTTCAGGAGGTAATGGAAACTCAAAAATAGGTTTAGTGCCCATGCGAATGTAATCATGGATAAGTATACCGTTGGCCTCGAGCTTCATCTTAGAGCGGAACCTGCCTGTGTAGGCAACTCTCAGGGTGTATTTTGCACCGGGATCCAGATCTGAATATTCCATCACAAGTGGCGTGAAATAGAGGGTGTTGATCTGGTTCATCCAGGCAAGAGGGGTAGTCTGACCGGCGAAACCTTTGGCTACGATCTCATCTACCCAGTCGACCCCCTGGAGTCCGACGCCAAAACTGACACGAGGCGATTCCAGGCTTCCCGGATCTTCCTGCCAGCTTTTTTGAGCCTTGACATGTTGCCAGGATGCCGGATTTCCCAGGTTGTCATAAAATCCTCCCGGACCGGGATCAGTACGGTGAAGCATCGCATAGATTTCTTTCAGTCGTCGGGACTCGTCCGAAAGTTTTTCAATCTGGTTAAGCTGATCAAGCATCCACATGGCGTCGTTGAGGGGAATATCGATGTTGTCGATAAAGTTACCCCTGCCGCTCATAGCATGGTGTTTTTCGATCGTAAGCTGGGCTCCGAAACTTCGGTAAAGCGAGTCCGATAGAGCTAAACAGCGACTTTTCAGGTGTTGTGATATTGGCTGCTCCTTGGCCTGAAGTAGAGTCAAACGTGCGTCCTGAATGGCTTTCAGTGTCTCTGAAAGTCTGGCTTGCTCCAGAATAGATCGGGCCTGTTGCTCCAGACCAGTTTCATAGATGAGACGTCGTCGGATGTACGCATCAAAATAAGCACGGATGAGTCCACTCTGGAACCGTGGATTGGACAGCACTTCCGTGGATACCGAACTTTCCATATCCTTCCATTGCTGCAAAGTTTTTTCCACATTCTCGTTGGAGAGCAGCGGTCCCCTGAAATTTTGCTCCAGGGCAAGTATTCCCTGTGTTACTCCTTCTATAGATGATGGTCCGATGAAATAGCGGGCATAGTCGCGAAGGGTTTCGATAACCGGTGTCGCTGGATTCCAGTCCTGGCCGGTCCAGATAAATTTGTTGACATCATCATTGGTGCCTTCCGAATAGCTTATACTGCCTTGTGCCAGAGAAGCATAGAGATTATGGATGAGTTTTTCGTCTGTTGGCCGGGGATTGAAGCATTCGCGGCCAAGAGTCATGGCAAAAGCCAGATCCCATTTGGGAACCGGAAACTGGCAACTGTAGCTGTGGGTGATATCAGGGTAAAGGCGGATTGGAATTGTCGGGTCTGTTACCCTGCGAACTTCCGGCAGGGGCATCTTTATCCAAGGCCCATACACCACTCCACCCAGCCATTCAGGTTTGCTGTTGATGTGCCTGAAAAAATCGGCATACCAGACGGTACTCGGTTTGAAGGCCTGTGGTGAGATCCAGATTTTGGCTTTGGGATGGTATTTTTTGAGAACGGCCGCCACCTTTGCCAGCCAACTGAATAGTTCATCCGGTTCGAGGTCGCCGGGATCGCCTCCTGGAACGAAAAGTGCATCCAGTTTGGGCAGGATGCTGAAGATTCTTTCTCTTTCGGCCAGTTCCACCCGGATTGAGTCCGGTGAAGCATAGTCTTTGTTCATATTGGGATACCACATCCACACATCCATTCCGTAGGATTGGCAAATTTTTGACTGCTCAACGATCATTTCGATGGACTGAAGTTTCATGTTTACGCTGGTGGCATCATCATCGGTTCGGGGAGGCATGATCTCGATGCTGTTGGCTCCGAAGAGTGCGAGATCGCGGATGTAGCGGTCGAACTGTGCGACACTCCAGGCGTCATAAGCATTGGTCTTCGGGCGGTAACCCAACTGATGACCGCGGATGGGATAGACTGGTGTTGAGGAGATAGACAGATGATCCGGAAGCAGAATTTTGAGTCCTGAGAGTTCCATTTTTCGCAACACATAACCTACTCCAAAAAGGGCACCACGCTCATCATGACCGGCAATGACGAGACATTTGTTGTCGATGAGGGTTATTTTATATCCATCATTCCCGGTAGGGGGCATAAGACTCAGGGCAGTGGCAACGGCAGACGGAAGTTTGGATGATTCCTTTTCGAGGCAAATGATGATTTGTGGATTGTCTCCTGAGATTGGCTTTCCGGCGAAAGCAGGCAAAATTTTTGTATGAATAAGAAGCTCTTCCTGCAAAACAGAAGCAGCTTTGGACAGTTGAATGTTTTTCGCGTTGGCGTTGAAAATTGTGGTCTTTGAAAAATCCAGCATCTGCGCGGGTACCAACAGTGGCAGTATCCCCAGAAGAAGGAAAGTAAGTATGCGGTTCATTGAAGTATTAGTTAATAGTTGTAAGTAGTGAGCCTGAAACACCCAAATATCGGAAGATAAATTTACATTCAAAAATTATTTAAATTAGTGCCATACATTCGAATCAACAAAAAGCAAAACATCTATATGAACAGACGAGAAATGATTGGTAAGACGGCTGCTTCGGTGGCGCTGTCGGCCGCGGCTATCCCATTTTCCGAAAGTAAGGCAGCTGAGACGGCAGCTGCCGGATTGAAAGGCAACATCCGGCATTCCATCAGCCAGTGGTGCTACGGCGATATTCCGCTCGACGATCTGGCGAAAGCCTGCAAGGAGATGGGCATCGAGTCGATCGAGTTGCTGCAGGAGAAAGACTGGGCTACCGTGAAGGCGCATGGCCTGAAATGTGCCGTTGGCTATGCCACCGACTGGGGCATTCCAAAGGGCTTCAACCGGATCGAAAACCACGACAAGCTGGTGGCCGATTTTGAGGCAATGATTCCCAAAGCCGCTGCGGCAGGCGTTCCCAACCTGATCTGTTTCTCCGGAAACCGGGAAGGTCAGAATGACCAGGTCGGTATGATCAACTGCGCCAAAGGATTGCGCCGACTGATGCCCCTGGCCGAAAAACATGGCGTGACCATCATCATGGAATTGCTCAACAGCTACGGCCACAAGGATTACCAGTGCGACCATACCTCATGGGGTTCGGCTTTGTGCGAAATGGTTGGATCCGAGCGGTTCAAATTGTTGTACGACATTTTCCACATGCAGCTGATGGAGGGAAATGTGATCGATACCATCCGGAAATTCAGCAAGTACATCGGGCATATTCATACCGGAGGTGTTCCGGGCCGGCACGAGCTGGATGAGACGCAGGAATTGTACTATCCTGCCATCATGAAAGCCATTGTGGATACGGGTTACAAGGGTTTCGTCGGACAGGAATTTGTCCCGACCAATCCGGATAAATTGGCCGCGCTCAAGAAATGTATTTTGATATGCGATGTTTAAAATGCACACATTTTAAACATCACATATCAAAATACATCACTCAAACTCAGTAAACATTATAAACTCTATAAACATTTCAAACAATTTAAACATGAAAAACCTCTTTTATTTGATTGTTGCTGCAACTTTGATTGTTGCCTGCAGCCAGGCTCCCAAATTTACTATCACCGGGAATATTGAAGGACTTGCTGACGGGACCGTTTACCTAAAGCAACGGTTGGCAGGTGGCGATTTAACTACCCTGGATTCTGCCAAAAGCGTTGGTGGAAAATTTGTCCTGAAAGGCGCAGTCGCCAATCCGGAGATGTTGTCAGTGGTCTTGGGTGAGCGCAAGCAGATTTCCGTTTTGACCGAAAACAAAGAGATCCTGATCACAGGAAAGTCGGACGATCTGAGAAATGCCACCATCACCGGTTCTGCCAGTCAGGATGATTTGAAGGCATTGGAGGCCAAGGGCACAGAGGTGAATACAAAAATGAAGGATCTCTATGGCAAATACAATGAGGCCAAAAAGTCCGCCAACCTTACTGAACAAGCTAGTCTGGAGAAGCAACTGGATTCGCTCGACAATGTAATGACAGCTATTCAGAAGGATTTCGTCACCGGAAGTCCGAACTCCTTTGCCGCACCAATTATTTTACAGCGCATCCAGTATGGCATGGAAGCCGATGAAATTCAGGGCTATTTGTCAAAATTTTCGGCTGATGTACAAAAAAGTTCAAGTGCCAAATCGTTGGCCGACCGGGTAGTTGTGCTGCAATCTGTTGCTGTTGGGAAGATCGCTCCCGATTTCACCCAGAATGATTCCATCGGAACACCGATAAAACTTTCGGATGTTTATGCCAAACACGAATATACGCTGATCGATTTCTGGGCATCCTGGTGTGGTCCCTGCAGAGGTGAGAATCCAAATGTTGTTGCAGTTTGGAAGGATTACAATGCCAAGGGATTTCATGTGATGGGCGTTTCTTATGACACCGACAAGGCCAAATGGCTGAAGGCTGTTGCGAGTGACCAACTTACATGGACGCAGGTTTCTGACCTGAAAGGCTGGAACAATGCAACTGCCAAAATCTATGGCATCAACTCCATTCCTGCCAATCTGCTGGTCGACAAAACTGGCAAGATCATCGGCAAGAATTTGCGGGCAGAGAAGCTGCGCGAGAAGATCGCTGAACTGCTGAAATAGTTTAATGTGAAAATTGGGAAATGTGAAAATGTGAAAATGAAGGGCATTAGTGCTGAGGTCAACATATTATTATTGTCATTTGAGCTAAAGATCGAGTTTTTACTAATCCCAATTTTCACATTTTCACATTTCCTAATTTTCACATTATTTATACTATGAACGAATTCACCTTAACAACCCCTGCATTATTATTCTCCGCCATCTCCCTGATCCTCCTGGCGTACACCAACCGTTTTCTGGGGTATGCGGCGCTGATCAGGGATTTGCATGCCAAATTTCTCATCAACAAGGATGAGATTTTGCTGGGCCAGATCGCCAACCTCCGCCGGAGGCTTTACCTGACCAAAAACATGCAGATATTCGGGGTGAGCAGTCTGTTTTTGTGTGTGCTGACGATGTTCCTGATTTACACCGGCTACCAGAGCGAAGCGTTTTGGGTGTTTGGGGTGGCACTTCTGCTATTGATTGTATCGCTTGGTCTCTCGATTATGGAGATTCAGATATCAGTGAAAGCGCTGGATTTGCATTTGAGCAGCATGGAGGCGAAGAAATAGTTGAGAGCTGAGAAAATTTGAAAATGGGAAGATGGGAAAATGAGAAGATGAGACTGAGATGAATAAATTGATTCTAATTCTTCTGGTACTGTTTTCTTGTCGCTTTGTCGAAGCGCAGCACAAATTCACTTCAGTTTTTGTTTCAGGAACGGAGGGGTATAAATCCTTCCGGATTCCGGCGATTGCAAATTTACCAAACGGAAATTTACTCGCTTTTTGCGAAGGACGGCTCAATGGCGCAGGCGATTACGGCGATATAGATATTGTCATGAAGCGCAGTTCCGACAAAGGCAAAACGTGGTCTCCACTCGAGGTTGTGGCGGAATATGGCAATCTTCAATTGTGCAATCCGGCTCCGGTGGTTGATTTGAATGATCCTGAATATCCCAACGGAAGGTTATTCTTGTTTTACAATACCGGCAATAACCATGAGACCGAAATCATCAAAGGCAATGGTATCAAACATTGCGTGTATAAAACTTCCGTGGATGGTGGTGTTTCCTGGTCAGCACCTATTGATATTACGTTGCAGGTTCATCGTCCCAACCAGCCCTTGATTGATCCGGGATATAATTTCAGAGAAGATTGGAGATATTATGCCAACACGCCCGGTCATGCCATGCAAATTCAGGCGGGGAAATACAAAGGAAGGATATTTGTCGCAGCCAACCATTCTGAGGGAAATCCGCAGAAATCGGCCGATCATTATGTCGCACATGGATATTACAGCGACGATCACGGAAAATCATTTAACCTGGGAAACAGCCTTAACATCCGCGGCAGCAATGAATCCATGGCTGTCGAACTTTCGAATAATCGGCTGATGATGAACAGTCGAAACCAAAAGGGCGATGTGAAGGCGAGAATTGTATCCATCAGCAGTGATGGCGGTGCGACCTGGGACACAACTTATTTCGACAGGACGCTCATCGATCCCGTTTGCCAGGGGAGTATATTAAATGTTGGAACAAAAAAGGGCAAGGCGATTTTGGTCTTTTGCAACGCGGCGGATACAAAAAACCGCAACAATCTCACTTTGAGAAAAAGTTTTGACGAAGGTATTACCTGGTCAGACAGTATCCTCGTTTATAAAAATCAATCTGAATTGAAGCAAAAATTCAGCTACGCGGCTTACTCTGATTTGGTCAGGTTGAACAGGAATGAAGTTGGTGTTTTGTTTGAGAAGGACAATTATGCCGAAATTGTTTTTACCAGGATTAAATGGTGATACTATTTATATCCCGGTATTTTTTGTTTCGATCCCATTTTCCATGTTAAATATTCTGCTGTAATGGTTCTCAAGATGCATCCTCATCGCCTGGGTGAATTGCTCTGCATCGCCTTTGCTCAGGACATCCACCAAATCTTTGTGGGAAAGAAAGTGTTGGTTGCCGGGACTTTTGTTGATTAGTCCGCTCGAATAAGCATAATTAAATACAGGTAAAAGCATCTTCTGAAATCCACGGAGGGTCTCGTTTCTCGTTATCTCATATAATTTACCATGAAATCTTACCTCATGGTCAATGTCAAAAAGGGTCTCTTTCGATGGAGATATTTCATCTTTGATAATCTCATGGAGTGCAGCAATGTCCTCTTTTGTTACCCTGTTTGCAATTAGGTCGGCCATGCCAACCTCAATCACCAGGCGCATTTCAAAAATATCCTTCAGCGTGTTCTGATCCAGGATATTTGGAATTAATGTCTTTTGGAGTATTTCGGACAAGTCCGGACTTTTGATGATTGTCCCTTTGTGCTTGACCGATTCTATCAGCCCCATCGTCTTGAGCCGGTTCAGGGATTCCCTGATAACTGTGCGGCTAACCCGCAATGATCCTGCGAGTTCCGTCTCCTTCGGGATTAAATCACCCGGATTCAGCTTCTTTCTGATGAAAAGATCTATGAGGTAGAATTCTACCTTGTCAACCAAACTTCTGGTATCTATTAAAGGTATGCCTGTGGTTAAGTCATCGGAAATCATATGTTGCAAAACTATTAAAAAAAGTTAATATTTTTTTGGGATATCTAAAAAACTGTTTACATTTGTCGCATTATGTCATACATAAGACGACAAATATATAGAATCAAACTAGTAAAACAAATTTTATGAGTAGATTTATTTCACAAAAGCTCTATTTGCTGGGATTGGCATTTTTTCTGTCATTCAGCATTGCCATGGCTCAAAGGACGGTAAAGGGCACCGTGACCGATGCAGCTGATGGTTCGACAACTCCGGGCGTGAATGTGGTTGTTCGTGGAACAACTACTGGGGCCAATACCGATATGGATGGAAAATTCAGTCTGGTGGTTCCTGCCAATGCCAATGAATTGGTGATTTCGATGGTGGGTTATCAAACACAGATCATCAAAATTGGAAATTCCAATGTTCTTACGATTGTACTTGCTGCTCAGACCAAGGATATCGACGAGGTTGTCGTTGTCGGATATGGCACGCAGACAAGGAGTAAAATGACTTCTTCAATCGCAAAAGTCGATACAAAATTATTAAGTACTGGTGTTCGCTCCAATCCGGCACAGGTTTTGGAAGGAACAGTGCCAGGTTTGAGGGTGTCCACTTATACAGGTAGGCCGGGTTCGCTTCCAACGATCATTTTAAGGGGAGGTACCAATTTTGATGGCAGCGGAAGTCCGCTGGTAATCATGGATGGTCAGATTCGCGGTTCCTTGAGCGATATAAATCCTGAGGAAATTGAAAGTATGGAGGTTTTAAAGGATGCCTCAGCCACTGCTATTTATGGTGCAAGAGCAAGCAATGGTGTTATCCTGATCACTTCAAAGAGGGGGAAGGCCGGTAAGGCTTCTGTCTCCGTCAAGATTAAACGTGGTTTTAACTACCTGAATGTTCCCTATGAATTTACAGGTGCTGAAGATTATGTCAAATGGGCACGGCTTGGGGCAGAACAGGCTATAAAGAACGGAACCCTGGCGGCAAATAATGTTGCCGGCGTTGGACCAAGAGGTACAGGCAATATGTACAAAGATCCGACTACGGGTGCAATTCTGGATGGAAATTATGATTCCAGGGCAATTTGGAGTGTCATGAGGTTGGATTCCAAGAACCAGGAACTATTAAGCAATCCTGGATGGAAGCAAATGAAAGATCCGATTAAGACGAATGCTTCCGGCAATTATGATCCGGCAGGTACCAACTATGATTTGATCTACAAAGATTTTAATTATGGCGACTATGGTTTGAACAAAGTTGCTGCTACTCAAGATTACAACATTGGTTTTACCGGTGGCAATGACAGGGGTAAATATTTTGCAAATCTTGGTTACTATGATGAAGGCGGATTGTCTTTGGCTACTTTCTACCGCAGATTAAACTTTGCTTTTAACGGAGATTATAAAATAAATGACTGGTTGACCTCCGAGAGCGGACTTCAGTATGCAAAGGCGAGCTGGAAAGATGAGTCTCTTCAAAATGGTGAATCTAATTACTGGGCACGGATGCTATCTGCTCCTCCAACATTGCGTGGTACCAATGAGAATGGAGATTTGATTCTGGGTCGTGACGCAAGTGATGGAAACCCTGCATATAATATTGACAAATACATTAGGGACAACCAGTCCGATAAGTTTACTTTGAATCAGGCATTCAGAATTGATATCATAAAGGGCTTGTATGTAAAAGCCAGTGCTTTATTGATGTACGATGAAACCTTCAATGAGTCATTTAACAAGGATTTCCGCACAGGCGTCATGAGTTATTCCAATCCGAATACAGGATGGAACAGAAACCGGGATTCCTATTCAGGTTTTGGAAGAACTGTCAGGCAGACGTACAATGTCATCGCCAATTATCAGACGACAATCAAGGAAAAGCACAATATCTCGGCCATGGCCGGGGCAGAATATTATGATTCCTATAACAACGGTCTTTCTGCAAGTGGTTCCCTTGCTCCAACAGATGATTTTCAGGATCTGGCTTTGACTACCAACAATGTGACCTCTCAAACCAGAGGTACAGACTCCTGGCATTCAAGGGAGCGGATCATGTCAAGTTTTGGACGATTAAACTACGATTATGACGGCAAGTATCTCTTTACTTTCACCGTACGCCGGGATGGCTATTCCAGGCTGATTGGCGACAATCAATTCGGTACTTTCCCTGCTTTCTCAGGTGGATGGCTGTTGCACAAAGAAAATTTTATGCAATCGACCAAAGATTGGCTTTCTTACCTGAAGCTGAGAGCCAGTTGGGGTAAAAATGGCAACGTTGGTGGAATTGGTACCTATGAACTGCAAGGTGCATATGGTTCACAAACAGCCTATAACGGAACAATTGGATTTTTGCAGTCAGGCATCGCCAATCCCAATCTTAGATGGGAGAAATCCAATACCATTGAAATTGGATCAGACATGGGATTCTTTAACAACAGAATCTATGCGTCTCTTGCTTATTATAACAGAATCACCAGCGACAAAATCGCGAGTGTCCTGCTTCCAACTTCATCCGGCGTGTCCAGTGTGAGGACCAACAACGGCAGCATGAAAAATGTGGGTTTTGAGGCGGAGATAACCGGCAAGATCATCCAGAAAAAGGATTTCCAATGGCAGGTGAGTGCAAACGCCTCCATGAATAAAAATATTGTCACGAAACTTCCTTACAACGGAATAGAAAATAACAGACAGGGTGGCCAGCAGATTTATGATCCGGGTACCGGAAAATTAATTTGGGTAGGAGGTTACCAGGAAGGTCAGGAATGGGGCGAAGTATTCGGTTTCGTCAGTGAAGGAATCATTAGGAATGCCACTGATTTGGCCAATTACAACAAGGTTGACCTGGCAGCAGGGCAGGTTTGGTATGGCGCTTCTGCTGGTAAAAGAGTAGCAAGTCAGCAAATTATGAGCCAACGGGGATTAACTCTCGCAGGTGGCTGGATCCCTACTCAAATGGGTGATATGATTTGGAAGGACGTTGACAAGAATGATACAATCGACACAAGAGACATGGTCTCCCTCGGTCGTCAGATTCCACGTTGGACCGGTGGTGTAAGTTCAACCTTAACATTTAAAAATTTCACACTTAATATTCGGATGGACTATGCTTTGGGACATATCCAAATGGATCAGATGCAGTTTTGGGCACTCGGTTGTGCGCAGGGAGAATTTGCTCCAACTACCTATGTATATGATACCTGGACACCGGATAACCCAAATGCCAGCCTTCCAAGATATGTATGGGCAGACCAGCTGAATACCAAAAACTTCGACAGACCAAGTACTACATTCTGGAAGAAATCTGATTACCTGTCATTCCGCGAAGTCTCGCTGAGCTACAAGTTGCCCTCTTCGATGTTGAAGAAGGCGAAGATTGCCGGTATGGTCTTGACGGTTACAGGGCAAAACCTGGGTTATATAACCAATAAAATGCTGAATTTTCCGGAACGCTCCGGAAGTCAAAATGGTGCCTATATGATACCGACACAATTGATCCTTGGTGCTGATATTACATTCTAGTCAAAAATTACATTATTACTTTAGAAAAGGATTATGAAAAAATTTAAATACATATTAATAGCGGGGCTCTTTGCATTGGTCACCTTCTCTTGCCAAAAGACGCTTGAACTCGCTCCTGTGGACTATTTTGGCGATGGAAATTTCTGGCAAAATGAAGCACAGGTCACCAATTTTATGGTGGGAATTCACAAGCAACTGAGAGACAATCAGTTTATGTTTCTGAGATTGGGCGAAATGCGTGGCGGTACTTACAGTAATGTTGATCGTCAGAGCACATCATTGAATGAGTTACCTATCATCGAACAAAGGATTGACGAAAATTCATCCGGAATTTCCTCCTGGGCTGGATTGTATGGTCCGATTTTGCAGATAAATCTCTTTATTCAAAAGGTAGCAGAAGTTACCTTTCTCACCGATGCAAAGAAGAACTACTTTCTTGGACAGGCATATGGATTAAGGGCTTATTACTATTTCCACCTGCTTCGCACCTATGGAGGAGTCCCACTTCGACTGGAACCGGAAGTTTTGAACGGAAATACGGATGCTGTTCTTCTGCGAAAAGCCAGATCTACGGAAGCGGAGACACTGACTTCGATAAAAAGTGATGTTACCAAATCAGTAGGTTTTTTTGGTACAGCTTCCAGTCCGGCAGAAAAAAGCCAGTGGAATCCAAAAGCGTCTCTTATGCTTAAAGGTGAAGTGATGTTGTGGTCTGCCAAAGTATATGGAACTTCTGCAGATTTGGCCGAGGCGAAGTCGGCACTCACTTCGATCACCGGGAATGCTTTACAGGCAAGTTTTGCCAATGCATTCGCTTTCGGACAAAAAAACAACAACGAAATAATTTTTGCCTTGCGTTTCCTGGTAGGGGAAGCCGAAATGAGCGGAGTGTCTCAATACCTGTACTCAACTTTTAATTTCGACAACCTGCACTACAAAGATTCACTGGCAAGTGGTTCGCTTCTCGTTGATCCGCTGTTGATTGCTGCGACCAATGCGCAACAGATTATTCAGCGTTACGGTTATACTTTTGAATTGTTCAAATCGTATGCTGTAAATGATAAGCGCAGAGATGCTACGTTCTATGACTATTACAAAGTGACGAAATCGGGCACTCCCCCTTATGCAATTACCATCAGGAATACGGCCATGGTTAAATTCCTTGGAACCATCAACGCCAACAAAAGGTACTTTTCTGACGATTGGCCAATTTACCGTGAAGCTGACAGGCTCTTGATGCTGGCCGAGATTGCCAATGCTGAAGGAAGTGATCCTTCCAGCTATATCAAGCCAATCAGGGACCGTGCTTTTGCCCCTGCGGCAGATCCAACTCCATTTGTTAATTCTACAAAGGATAAAAATGAATTGGCCATCTTCACAGAACGGATGAAAGAGTTTGTTCATGAAGGTAAGACCTGGTACGATTTGAGAAGGATGAAATATGGAGCAGATCCGCTGGCCTACAAAAGTACTAGCCATGGCTATGGTGTATTGGATAAAACCTTAAAATCCTACATGCTCTTGTGGCCAATTGACAAAGCGATCTGGACGAATGATCCTACGGTGAACCAGACACCGGGATATGCGACATCCAAGCCCGCCAATTAATTGATCTTTTAGTTTAAAATAGCAGTACATTGGGTAAATTTACAGCCTGATGTACTGCTTTCTAACCAAAAGCATGGAACATCAACCCCGGTGTTACCATTGTTTTTTATTTTAGTTTGCGTTCGAATCAGCAATGAAATTCTACCTATGAAGATATTTTTTACTCTGATTTTCATTCTTTTACTTTCAGTTCAGTGTTCCAAAAGCGCTCCTGCTGAAGCGAATCCTATAAGTATAACCGGTGGTCAGTTGACACCAAAAGGGACTCCTGCATTCATCGGTAAAACCAATGCAGACCTGTATGAGCTGAAAATTCAATTTGATGGGAGTCCTGAGAAGATCGATCTGAAGAATATTTCTATCAACTTTACTCCTGAGAGTCAACCTGATTGCATTTCATCCCTGACGGTGGCCAATGTTGGCATAGTTAATTCGATTTTTGGGGTATCGCAAAATGTCACCCTTAAAACTTCATTTTCAGGAAGTCGGAACCTGACGATCGGACCAAATTTTCTGAACTTGCATTTTGATCTTAAATCCGGTGCTCAGCTTAATAAAAAGTTTGAAATTCAGGATATTGAACTTTCATTTACCAACAATCAAACTATCAAGATTAAACCGGATTTGAAATTTTTATATCGTCCGACTATTCTCGTGCGTGCAGCCGGCCAGGATCAAGTCGATACTTACCGGATTCCCGGATTGGCAACCACGAACAAGGGGACACTGATTGCAGTTTACGACAACAGGTATCTTGGGGGCGGTGACCTTCAAGGCGACATTGATGTTGGCATGAGCAGGAGTAACGATGGCGGACAATCATGGTCTTCCATGAAAAAAATTATGGACATGGGAACCTACAACGGATTGCCACAGGAACAAAATGGAATCGGTGATCCTTCTGTATTGGTCGACCAGTCTACCAACACCATTTGGGTAGCAGGATTGTGGGTCAGCGGAATTCCCGGCCAGTCGGCATGGGGTAGTTCAAAACCCGGAATGAAGCCGGGCGAGACGGGTCAGTTTGTACTTGTCAAAAGTGAAGATGATGGTCTGACTTGGTCCCAACCAATCAACATTACCGAACAATGTAAAAAGCCGGAATGGAATCTGTTTTTCCAGGGACCGGGTAAAGGCATTACCATGAAGGATGGAACCCTGGTGTTTCCTGCCCAGTTCAAAGATGCTCAAAAAGTTCCCTGGTCAACAATCATTTACAGCAAGGATCATGGTAAATCCTGGTCAGCTGGCACAGGGGCCAAATCAAATACAACAGAGGCCCAGGTGGTTGAGATGCCTGATGGTAGCCTGATGCTTAATATGCGCGATGATCGCAACAAGACAGAGATAGGGGATCAGAATGGCAGGGCTGTCTCTATTTCTAAGGATTTGGGCAAAACCTGGACAGTTCATTCTTCTTCGAACTCGGCCTTGCCGGAATCAAATTGTCAGGGAAGTCTGATATCTGCAAAGATTTTGATCAAAGGACAATCCACGGATGTGTTGTTTTTCTCTAACCCGAATGTGAAGTCAACAAGAGCGCACATGACGGTAAAAGCCAGTCTCGATCAGGGTGTTACATGGCCGGTTGAATACCAGACTGAAATCAATAGTGCTGATTCTTTTGGCTACTCCTGCCTGACGATGGTAAATGAGACTACCATTGGAATCTTGTTTGAAGGCACGAAAGATCTTTATTATCAACAAATTTCTGTTTCTGAATTATTGGGTAGCGCGATCAAATAAGAGGATGACAAAGCACTTCGGAAAATATCTGTTAAACATAAGATCAAGGAGGTCTATTTTGCTTTGTGCCCTGCTTTTTCTCCATTTTTTGTTGAGCGGTGCGCAGTTGAATAGGACTCCGGCTTTGCTTCCATTGCCTCAGAAGGTAGTTTGGAATGGTTCCCAATACAAGCTGCCAGCAAAGGCCAATTGGCTTGTTCAGCGTATCAGCACCAAAATTTCCGGAGTTCCGATGAATGAGGATGAGGCTTATTCCCTTGTGATCAACAATGATTCTTCCGTGCTTACTGCAACTACTCCAAAGGGAATTTTTCGCGGATTGCAGACCGTCAGGCAATTGACATTTGATGACCAAGGGGAAAAATATGTGACAGGTTGTTCCATCACCGATTGGCCGGCCTTCAAAATCAGGGGCTTTATGCAGGACGTTGGAAGAAATTTCATGCCATTGCCGCTTTTGAAAGAGCAAATAGACGTGATGGCTGCCTACAAATTCAATGTTTTTCATTTCCATGTCACGGATAGTCCCGGATGGCGCCTTGAAAGCAAAAAATATCCACAGCTCCATGCCGCTTCCTCGATGAGTCGGTGGCCCGGAAAATATTATTCTCAGGAGGATTTTCTCGAACTTGCTCAATATTGTGCTGAGCGGTACATAACCCTGATTCCTGAATTCGACATTCCAGGGCATTGTGAAGCCTTCCGCAAGGCTTTTGCCCTCGATTCGATGAGCGATCCACGGGTTCAGCCAATCCTGCTGGATCTGATTGATGAATTGTGCGGCCTGGTTTCAAAAGATCAAATGCCATTCTTGCACTTAGGAACCGATGAGGTTTGGCAAAAGCATGAAAAGGCAGCACCCGGCCTTCTCCCAGCATTGATTGAAAGAGCAAAGGCAAATGGCCGGACGGTCATCGTTTGGCGACCGGGACAACAAACAGACAACGATTCTTCCACCATTACGCAGATGTGGTCATCCGCCGGAACTCCGCGGAAAGGTCATCCCTACCTGGACTCCAGGCTCAACTACCTGAACCATCTGGATCCGCTGGCAGGAATAGCACAGCTATATTTCGACCGGATTTGCGGAAAGGAACATGGCGACTCACTGGCATTGGGTGGCATCTTGTGTTGCTGGAATGACAACAATGCATCCACTGCCGAAGCCATTCTATCCCAAAATCCGGTCTATCCCGGTTTGCTAACCTACAGTGAAACTTCCTGGAAGGGCCAACCTGTCGATTTTGCCGATAAATATCTCGCTAAGATTCCGGGGCCGGATAGTCCGTTGTACGAAGAGTTCAGGGAGTTTGAGTCCCGGCTGACCAGGCACCGTGATCTGTATTTTCAGGGAAAACCTTTTCCTTTTGTCAGACAGTCGGCCATTGAATGGAGCCTGATTGGTCCTTTCGATCATGAAGGAGATGTCAACCAAAGATTTCCTGTGGAAAGTGGAATTGATAAAAAATACATCTTTCAGGGAAAAGAGTATGCCTGGAAAGGCCCGCTTTATGGAGGCACTATTCATCTCCGGCATTTCTTTGGATATCCGTCTTATCTCCCTGAGATGAAAGGCACCGTGTATGCCGTTACAAATATATGGTCTCCCAAAGATCAGGAGACGGGTTGCTGGATTGGCTTCCACGACTGGTCGAGGTCGGGCGGCCGACGGGGTGGTCCATTCCCGGAGCAGGGTCAGTGGCATACCACCAATCCAAAAGTTTGGATCAACGGCAGTGAGATTGCGCCGCCTGTTTGGAACAATCCCGGCTTGCCGGCAAAAAGCGATGAAATACCTTTTACAGACGAAAATTACAGTTTTAGGGAACCTACAAAAATTCACTTGAACAAGGGTTGGAATCAAGTGTTGCTAAAGGTTCCGTTTGGAAATAAAACTTGGAAATGGATGTTCACTTTTGTCCCGGTGACACGAGAAAATGGAGATTTCAGAGAGATCGAAGGACTAAAATATTCATCCAATCCGCAATTGGGTTCAGGTTCATTTACGATGGATGCTGCTTTTGGCGAGCACATGGTTTTGCAGCAGAATAATCCGATTAGTCTTTGCGGTTCTTCTGAAGTAAATGATCAAATCAAAGTGAATTTCGCACTTCAATCGGGCAGTTGTGTTGCAGGAATGGATGGAAAGTGGAGTCTGATTTTACCTCAGGTTCCGGCCGGAGGACCTTATCCGCTCGAAATATCTGTCAATGGGAAAAAGACTGTCGAATGGAAAGATATTCTGGTGGGTGAAGTTTGGTTTTGTTCCGGTCAGTCGAATATGGAGTTCAGACTCAATCAGGCCGAACATGGAGTTGAAGAGGCAGGCAAGGCCACGGATGAATATCTTCGGTTGATGAATTATCGCGGCATAGCTTCTACTTCAAATGCAGCCTGGGATTCTTCCACACTGCGAAAAGTGAACCAATATAGGTTTTTTGAAGGATCCTGGGAAAAAAATAGTCCCGGCGTGGCTGCTTCATTTTCCGCCATTGCTTATGAGTTTGGGAAAGAGCTAAGGGAAAAATTAAAGGTGCCGGTTGGTCTGATTCAGGTGACAGTAGGTGGTGCCCCCGCAGAATCGTTTGTAGATAAAAGCAGATCAGAGGAAAATGCTTATTTGTCGAATGTATTGCCCAACTGGTTCACCAATGATTTTGCCATGGAATGGTGCCGGCAACGAGCGCTTGTAAATTTGTCATCCGGCAGAGATCTTATGCAAAAACATCCATTTATGCCGGGATATATATTTGAGGCTGGGATAGCGCCTTTTTCTGGTTTTCCGGTGAAGGGAATTATCTGGTATCAGGGAGAATCCAATGCAGAGAATCCAAAATTGTATGAGGCCATTTTTCCTGAGTTGGTTGGTTCCTGGAGGCAATTTTGGAACAAACCGGCACTCCCTTTTATTTTTGCCCAGCTCTCGTCCATCCAGCGTCCAGGTTGGGAACTGTTCCGCGATATGCAAAGACGTTTGGCGGGGAATATATCAGGCACATCCATGGTAGTAACTTCCGATTTTGGGGATTCACTCAATGTGCATCCGGTTCGCAAAATTGAGATTGGTCATCGTTTTGCCCTTCAGGCATTGCGAAAAGTTTATAACAAATCAGCGGTAGCAGATGGTCCTCTGCCTGAAAAAGCAGAGAATCGTGGAGATTCTATTATGGAGATAACATTCCACAAGGACCAACATCTGAAAACCTCCGATTCGAAGCCTTTGAGAGAGCTGGAAATTGCCGGAAATGATTCTTTTTTTCATCCCGTAACCGGAGATTTGAAAGACAACAAAATTGTGGTAAAAACGAATCACTTGAAAATAAAGCAGGCAAGATATGCTTGGAAGCCTTATACGCGGGGCAATCTGATCAATATGGATGGATTGCCTGCCTCAACTTTTCGTATTATTGTCAAATAAAAAATAGAACATGAAAAAATTTGAAGGACTGATTGCAGCACCGTTTACTCCCATGCATCAAAACGGAGAGGTTCACTACGACAAAATTCCGGAATACTATGATTTTCTGGAAAAGAACCATGTTATCGGAGCTTTTATCAATGGGTCTACCGGAGAAGGGGTTTCCCTCTCTCAAAAGGAGAAGATGAATCTCGTTGAGGCATGGACAAAGGTGTCACGAAGCAAGAAAACGGTCAAAGTGATCACCCTGGTGGGAGGAACCTCATACACCGAATGCGCCGAAAATGCCATTCACGCCGCCGAACAGGGCATAGATGCCATCGCAATCCTTTCTCCTTTCTATTTCAAACCTGCAGGAGCCAGGCAATTGGCCGAATTCGTTTCAAAAGTTGCCGAAAAGGTCCCGAAGTTGCCGGTTTATTTTTACCATATCCCCGTACTGACAGGTTGCACTGTCACTATGCTTGATTTTTTAAAGGAAGCTGCGCCAATTGTTCCAAATCTGGCCGGAATAAAGTATACCCACGAAGATTTCATGGATTTTCTGAGCTGCACACATTTTATGGATGGGAAGTTTGACATGATGTGGGGCCGGGATGAGAATATGCTTTCAGCCTTGATCCTTGGAACCCGCAGTGCTGTTGGTAGTACATTTAATTATGCGGCCCCGTTGTATTTGAAGCTGATAGAAGCTTATGATAAGGGGGACTTTCCAGCAGCCAGAAAACTGCAACAGCAATCAATCGACATGATCATGCTTTTAGGTAAATACGGAGGAATAGCTACCGGGAAGGCTTATATGCGATACATCGGCCTCGACTGTGGAGAATTCAGACTTCCGGTAAAGAATATGGATGCAGATAAATATGAAAAATTCAAGAGCGATGTTGTTTCACTGCAGATGGAAGAGCTATTTTCGAGATTTTGATTTAGACTGAATCAGGAAATAAATTTACTGTTTGTAATTTCTATATTTCTGACTATAGATCAGTGTCAGATTGACATTCGAAAATAAAATTCTTATGGAAAAAGATTTAAAGAAGCTTTCTGAACAATATAGAAACGAGCTTTTGGACAACGTCATTCCTTTTTGGATGAACCATTCCGTGGACCGTGAACATGGTGGATTTTTTACTTGTCTGAACAGGGATGGCAAGGTATTCGATACCGACAAGTTTGTCTGGCTCCAGGGACGGGAAGTGTGGATGTTCTCCTCGCTGTTCAACAAATTTGAAAATAGAACCGAGTGGCTTGAAATGGCTTTGCATGGTGCGAAGTTTTTGATGGAACATGGCCGGAATAAGGAAGGTGACTGGTATTTTTCACTAAACCGTGAAGGTCGGCCATTGGTTGAGGCCTACAATATTTTCTCCGATTGTTTTGCTACCATGGCTTTTGGTCAGCTTTCCATTGCCACCGGCGACGAGGAACATGCACGAATAGCCAAAACTACCTTTGAAAACATCCTGAAAAGAAGCGATAATCCAAAGGGGAAATACAGCAAAACCATTGGTGCTACACGTCCTTTGAAGGGATTTTCGCTTCCGATGATCCTGTGCAACCTTTCCCTGGAGATCGAACATCTGCTGCCCAAAGAAATTGTGGAGGAAACCATCGAAAAATGCATCCATGAAGTGATGGAGGTGTTCTATGATAAAGAGAGCGGACTGATCATGGAAAACGTTCAGCCGGATGGCAGTTTTTCTGATTCTTTTGAGGGCCGATTGCTCAATCCCGGGCATGCTATTGAGGCCATGTGGTTTATCATGGACCTGTCTGTCAGGCTAAAACGACCTGCGCTGGCCGAAAAGGCTGTAAAAATAATATTGCGTACTTTGCAGTACAGTTGGGATCAGGAGTACGGTGGAATCTACTATTTTCTGGACGTGAAGGGTTATCCGCCACAACAATTGGAGTGGGACCAGAAACTCTGGTGGGTGCATGTGGAAACGCTGATCAGTCTGATCAAGGGTTATTCTCTGACGGGCAATCAGGAGTGTCTTGAGTGGTTTGAAAAAGTACATGATTACACCTGGGCTCATTTTCCCGATCCTGAACAAGCTGAATGGTTCGGATATCTTAACCGAAGGGGAGAGGTACTCCTGCCGCTCAAAGGCGGAAAGTGGAAAGGATGTTTCCATGTGCCAAGAGGGCTCTATCAAGTTTGGAAAACGCTTGAAGAAATTTGTGCTTCGCGCGTTTGAAAAGTTTAACTTTATAAACAATTTTCAAACCCTTCAAGCCCCATAAACTACTAACTAATAATGACTAAAGAAACTTACAACAAAATCTATCCCTGGGTTGTCGTGGCGCTGCTTTGGATGGTCGCCATGCTCAATTACATGGACCGCCAGATGTTGTCGACCATGAAGGTGGCGATGATGGGGGATATCCATGAACTCGAGAAGGCCGAAAATTTCGGTCGACTGATGGCCATTTTCCTTTGGATTTACGCGCTGATGAGCCCAATGGCCGGACTGATTGCCGACCGTGTCAACCGCAAATGGCTGATTGTCGGGAGTCTCGCCGTCTGGTCGGGTGTTACCTTGACCATGGGATATGCCACTACCTTCAATCAGTTGTATGCCTTGCGTGCTATTATGGGAGTCAGTGAGGCATTGTATATCCCTGCCGGATTGGCGTTGATAGCAGATTACCACCGGGGCACCACACGATCGCTTGCCGTCGGAATTCACCTTTCGGGATTGTATTTCGGTCAGGCGCTGGGCGGTTTTGGCGCGACAGTTGCTAACCAATATTCCTGGCAACAGGCATTTCATCTCTTCGGACTGATTGGCATTGCGTACAGTGTGGTCCTGGTATTCTTCCTGAGGGAGAATCGTCAGGTGGTGGCTGCTCCAAAGAAAGCGGTTGCCGGGAGTGGATTTCAATCGATGAAAAATAGTCTGGGTATGTTATTTGGAATGGTTCCATTTTGGGTCATTCTCTTCTATTTTTCGGCTCCTTCATTTCCGGGATGGGCTGTGAAGAACTGGATGCCAACACTTTTTGCCTCTTCGCTGCATTTGGATATGGCTATCGCCGGACCGATGGCCACCATTACCATCGCGGGATCCTCGCTGATCAGCGTCATCCTTGGTGGATTGCTGGCCGATCACTGGATCAAATTCAATGTCAGGGGCCGCATTTTTACCGGCGTGATCGGACTGACAATGATGGTACCTGCGCTGCTGCTTCTTGGGTTTGGTCAGGGTACTTTTACTGTTATTGGAGGAGCCGTACTTTTCGGACTTGGATTCGGGATGTTTGATGCCAACAGCATGCCGATTCTGTGCCAGTTTGTCTCCCCGCGACACCGGGCGGCAGGCTACGGACTGATGAACATGACGGGAATCTCGGCCGGCGCGGTCATCACAAATTATCTCGGAAAATCAACCGATGCAGGTAGTTTGGGACCGGATATTGCCTTTCTGGCGATTCCGGTAGTGCTGGCCATCATCTTGCAGTTGACGGTTTTAAAACCTAAATTTGCTGATAAGGTTGAAGATTAATATTGAAGCCATGCAAAAGCCCCTGATTTTATTGAAATTACTTTCCTTGGTGCTTATACTTTTATTCAATGAAAGAGCCGAAGCACAAAACGCATCAAAGGATGTTTCGAAGATTGACAAGGATCAGAAAGTTTCTCCCATCCAGGTTACAGCTATGAACGGGCGCCACAACCAGCTCGTGTATTTCACTTCGACCTCTCTGCTCAACGATGACCGTCATCTGATTTACATGAGCGACCTGGACGGCAATCCCAATATTTTCATGCGGGATATGCTGACAGGCAAGGAAATACAACTAAGCCGCAACACCGAAGGATGTCTGAAATCGTATGTATATTTTGACGGAAAGCCCTACCGGGGATTTGGAAAAGCCAGTGTTAGCGTAGACAATGCCCATGGCCTGGTGTATTATCTTCAAGGAAGAAATATCATGGTTGCTGACACCCTTGGGAGAACGCGTATTATCGCACAATATCCTGAAGGTCAGATGACTGCATTTACCCATGTTTCGGCTGATGGCACAAAAATTTGCGTTCCAACCACGGATGAGCGCGCATTGGAAGGTGATAAAATCCTGACAGGGAAGCCGGCATACAACATAGACCAACGTGTCAGAGAAGAAAAGCTCTCTTCCTGGCTTCGTGTTTACGACACCAAAAGCGGCAAGGAAATCTTGAGTGAACGTGTTTCGGAAGCATGGATCACGCATGTGCAGTTTTCCCCTGTTAATTCAGATTATATCCTTTACAACAACGAATGGCCATCTGATTGTGGCATTCGCCGGATTTGGCTCTGGGATGGCAAGACTCATATCCGCATGAGAGACGAGGGCGAGGGAAGGAATCGGGAAGACTGGACCTGCCACGAGATGTGGGAAAGAGACGGAAAAGCGATCATCTACCACGGTGAATACAAAAATGGGCCGGCTTATGTTGGCAGGGTCAATACGGATGGCAGCAACAGGATCGAGATTCCCCTGCCGGATGGATGGAAACGATATGGACATTTTACGGAAGGCGGAGCCGGGATGCTGGTGACAGATGGGTATTACACAGAGCCGGATGATAACCTGATTCCCAATGCACCCAAAAGCGGACTCTGGATCTGTTTCCTCAAGGCAGACTGGGCGAAGAAACAGCTTACCTGGATTCCTCTGTGCCGCAATGGCTCCTCCTGGCGCTCGCAGGATGAGCATCCTCATCCGATTTTCAATCATGCTTCAAATGCTGTCTTTTTCACCTCAGACAAGGATGGCAAACGAGCTGTTTACAAAGTTAAGGTGCCGGTTAAAATAATTTTGTAAAGTATTCTTTAAAAATCATATAGCGGAGGATTCAAACTAGTTTGAAATTTATCTACGTTCTCGTATCTAAATTTTGTAAATTGTTTAACTTCGAACTACTAATAAATAAATTGGAATATGCCTACAATTTCGATGTTCTTCGGCATTATTATTCGGATGTATTATGCACCTTCAGAGCATAACCCACCACATATTCATGTGTATTACCAAGAATATAAATCTGTCGTAAATATCCTATCTTTGGATACAATTGTCGGGGAATTGCCTTCTAAGCAGCAACGTTTGGTTATTGCTTGGATTGAAATTCATAAAGACGAGTTAATTGCCGATTGGGAATTGTGTCAAAATGGAGAAAAACCATTTTCAATTGAACCTTTAAAGTAAAAGATGTAATGTATCCTATAGTAAAGAGGGTAAAGCCCATTGATAATTACAATCTTATTCTAACATATGAGAATGGAGAATTGCGACAATTCGATATGAAACCATTTTTAAACAAAGGTATTTTCAAGGAGCTCTATGATGTCTCAAAATTCAATTCTGTAAAGGTATCCTTTGATACGATTGAATGGGAAAATGAAGCTGATTTAGATCCTGAGGTTCTCTATGAGCAAAGCATTTGCATAAATGGGCAACTCTAAAAATTTCTCAATGAAACTATTTATTTGTACCCTGATAATTTGCTTTTCCCTCCCTTTGTTAGGTCAAAATAGTAAATTCGGAACATATTACGACCAGCGTAAATCATTATTTGAGCTGCTTCCGGATACGAAAAATGAGATCATCTTTTTGGGAAACAGTATCACCGATGGATCAGAGTGGAGCGAGCTGTTACAGAATTCCCGGGCCAAAAACAGAGGCATCAGCGGCGATACCAGCGAAGGTGTGCTCTTCCGTTTATATCAGGTTACCCGAGTGCAGCCGGCCAAAGTCTTTTTGCTGATTGGCATCAACGACTTGTCGAAGAACATCTCTCCGGACACCGTCTATATCAATATTTGCAAGATTGTCTCGACTATCCGCACCAAATCGCCAAAGACCAAAGTCTATGTGCAGAGCATTCTGCCGGTCAACAATACTTTCAAAACGTTTAGCGGCCATACCAGCCGTACTCCTCAGGTCAAAGATCTCAACCAGAGACTCGAGAAGATCTGTCCCAAGCTGGGAGCTACCTACGTGGATCTCTTCAGCGAACTGAAAAACCCCAACGACGATCTGCTCAATCCGATGTACACGAATGATGGATTGCACCTTCTGGGAGAGGGGTATGTTGCTTGGTTGGGTGTCATTCGGAAGTACCTATAGAGACATGAGAGATGAGACATGAGAGATGAGACATGAGAGATGAGAGATGAGACATGAGAGATGAGACATGAGTACTGAGATGGAAGAGTTAGTTTGGTGTGGATTTTGACCATAAATATCTAAAGTTCAATTCCTAACTCTCATGTCTCATGTCTCATCTCTCATGTCTCTACTATTCTTTCTTCTGATTCAACTCCCGATTTTCAGGTTTCTCCTTCTGGTCTTCGATCATATCTGACGGCTTGTCTAGAACTGAGTTGGATTCGAGCGATTTCCAGTCGAACTTTTCGTCGAAGGGTTTCAAGGCTTTCGCAGGATCAAAAATCTGCGGATTGACAGGTGTGGCCTTGTATGGAGTAAAATCCGGCTTGTCCGTAAATAGGTCTGACAGGTCATTGGCTCCGGCATCGAACTGATTGAGGTAAGGCATTCCCAGGATGTTCCAGAAAGTTTTGAAGATGCTCCCAAAGCTGTAATGCACTTTCCCCACATAATCTTTCTTCGCATAGGGCGAGGCCACCATCAGGATACTTCGGTGGGCATCGATGTGGTCGACGCCATTTTGCGCATCGTCCTCAGTGATGAATACAGCCATATTTTTCCAATAGGGTGTATGTGATAAATATTCGATGATGCGGCCCACCGCCAAATCGTTGTCGGCCATGTAGCTTTCGCGGAATGGATAGCCCTTGGCAGCCTCTTCGCCTGCTCCATGGTCATTGGGGATGATGCAGGTGATCATGGAGGGCATAATCTTCCCTTGACCGATAAATTTCTGGTCGAACTCCTTGATGAACTGGTTGATCCTGAACTGATCCGGGATGGAGGTGTTGTACGTCGGATACATCTGACTGGTCCGGGTAAAAATGGGCTGCGGAACGGGGAAATTGGCAAAGAGTCCGATGCCGGTCTTGGTGAAGCTTTCCTCGTAAAAAGCCGGCTCAAACATCACGCTAAATCCAAAGTTGTAAAAATCGATTTTGTTGCGCTCGAGATGTTCCCACATAGATCCCGCTTCGTTGTAATCTTCAGGATAGATGGCACCCGCCGCCCCATTCATGGCTAGCGATCCTGGCGCTTTTGAATTGCTCTTGTATTCCCGGTTGCCGCCATAATTAGCCGGTACTGTCGTCTCTACCCACTCATTGGGATAGGTGTTGACCAGCCACCGGTGACCGTCGGCCGACACATCCGAGTCGACATAGAAATTGTCGGCAATGGCGTAAGTTTTGGCCAGCTTGAGGTGGTTGACCATGACAGAAACATTCTTCAATCCTGCTGTCTTTTTCTTGTTGGTAAAGGAGACATTGTGGCCATAGCGGGCCAGGGTAGAATCTCCATCGCCTTTTTTCACCTGACCAAAGACTTCATCGTAGGTGCGGTTTTCCTTGGAGATAAACACAATATATTTGATGGGCGATTCTTTCTCGCCACCGAAAATGGGGACTGGATTCTGGCCCCGCTGCGATTTCGCTTCAGTCAGGGTGTTTATTTTGAAATTATTGGTGAGAACCTGTTCTGTTAAATCCTTGAGCTGTTCATCAGTCGGGATATCCACAACGCCTACAGTTCCTTTCATCAACGCCCCAATATAGGTAATCTCTTTTCCCGTTTTGAATTGCGGTCCGCCGTTGGGGCCGCTCCCAAATCCCTTGGCATTGGCCACGATCAGCCTCTTTCCATCACTAGTAACTTTCACCTTGGCCGGAAACCATCCTGCCGGAATATGGCCTTTCACTTCAAAGGTTGGCAGGTCGACCACTCCGATGGCATTGATGCCGGATTCAGCTACATATAACCGTTTCTGATCGGGCGAAATCGCCAGTCCGAAAGGGATCACGCCTCTAAACTGCTTTACCGCGGCATGTGGTTTCAGGAATATCTCTTTGACCACCACGTCTTTGTTGATGTCAATCACGGAGATGTTATCGTTGTTCCCGTTGCTCACGAAAACATACTGATCAGTGGCAACCAACGAATTGGGACTTGAACCGCCTACAGCAGGTATACCTTCGACCATCGTTCCAACTAGATTGCCCGTCTTGATTTTGGCGATTACTTTGGCGTCGGAAATCTTATTTATCGCAACGGCCCAGACTGAAAATGATTCGGGAACATTGGGATCGCCCAGGCCTTTTACCTTCATGCCATCGACGACAGTGCCTTCCCTCATTTCTTTGGTGTTGTTGGCGAAAGCGGCCGATTTCAAGGCTTTGTCGTATTTTTTATTTGCCTCGATATTTGAGATTTTGCTGTACTCAAAGACGCCCACATTGGCTACATATACTTTCGTCTCATCTGGTGAAAGGGCAATCCCGAAAGGATAACGGCCAACTTTTACTGTCTTGATAATCTTGCGTTGTTGCGTATCTACCACAATCATCCTGAAAAGCATCTGGTCCACCGCATAGAGGTATTTCCCGTCTTTCGTCAGGACCATGTCGCCGATGTAACCATCCGGTGAAGGCTGATTTTTCTCATTTACCCCACAATGAATTGAGTCAAGCTTGGCCCCGGTGGCTATGTCAAAACGGTAGATTTTGTTGGTCTGACCGCCGGAGACATACACGCTTTTGTTGTCGGGCGCCAGTGCTACACCCATAAATACTGACTCTAGAACTCCTTTATCCGTCGACGGACCGGGAGGCACTTGCCGGATAAATGGTTCGCCGGTCAGGTTGGTGAGAATAGAAATTGACAACGGGGATGTACCAGAATTGGCCGTTACTGCAATGTTTCCATCGTTGCTGATGGCCAGTCCAAAGGGGTGGGGAGCCACCGGAAATGTTTTCCCGAAAGGCGCAATCAGCCGGCCATTGGGAATAACAGTAGTGCCGTTTCTGTTTATTTCGGTGTAGCGGCTTCCTGCAGGAGATGAAAGAATGGAAAGCTTGCTGCTCTCCTGACCAATTGTTTGAAAAGTAGTGGTCAAAAGAAAGATGCAGGTCAACAAATAATTGGATACCAACAAAATGGACTTTTGCATGACTTGTTTTTTTTAGCTCTGTGTGACTCCGGGGTTTACTCTGTGGAACTCTGTGATACAATTAATGACACAGAGTTCCACAGAGGTTTCACAGAGAAACACAGAGGTTAAGGATTGCCTCTACTCTCAATTGCTTTTGAAAATTCTTTTTAGGCTTTCAAAACATAATCAACAATCCAGTCGCCCACGGCAGAAGTTGAAAGAGCCTTCGATTTATCGTCGGTCAGGTCCTCGGTGACCGCCCCGGCTTCCAATGATGCCTCGACGGCTTTCCTGATAAGGGCAGCTTCCTTGTCCAGTTTGTAGGCATATTCGAACATCATGGCGGCGGAAAGAATTGTGGCGCAAGGATTTGCGATATTTTTACCGGCAGCCTGCGGATACGAACCGTGGATCGGCTCAAAGACCGACGTGTGAATACCGATCGAAGCGGAAGGTAGCATGCCGAGCGAACCTGCGATGACACTGGCTTCATCCGTCAGGATATCCCCGAACAAATTTTCTGTCACCATCACATCGAAGCGTTTTGGCCACTGGATGATCTGCATGGCGGCATTGTCGACGAACATGTAATCCACAACAACTTCGGGGTACTGCGGCTCCATCTCTTTGGAAATCTGTCGCCAAAGGCGGGAAGTTGCCAAAACATTGGCCTTGTCGACCACGGTGAGGCGCTTTTTGCGTTTCATGGCAAATTCGAAGGCGAGCTTCAAAATCCGCTCGACCTCCATGCGGGTGTAGATGCAGGTGTCGTAGGCGGTGTCGCCGTTTTCGCTGCGCCCCTGCGGCTGACCGAAATACAATCCGCCGGTGAGCTCGCGGATGGTCACAAAATCGGCACCTTCGACGCGGTCAGTCTTGAGAGGTGACTTTTCCAGCAGCGAAGGGAAGATGATCAGCGGACGAATATTGGCATATAAACCAAGCTTTTTGCGCATGGCAAGCAGCCCTTGCTCGGGACGCACTTTGGCGGAAGGATCGTTGTCGAAACGCGGATGACCGATCGCTCCAAAGAGAACGGCGTCTGATTGCATGCAAAGTTCGTGGGTCTCGTCGGGATAGGGATTGCCAGTGGCATCAATTGCTACGGCACCTACCAGCGCTTCCTTGGTGTGCAGTTCGTGACCGAATTTTTTAGCGACGGCTTCTGTCACTCTCAACGCCTGGGCAACAATTTCAGGTCCGATTCCGTCTCCGGCTAACACAGCGATGTTCAATTTCATGTATTCAATGGTTTTTTTTATGTAGAGACGCGATTAATCGCGTCT
>JBAXED010000041.1:0-30938 GCA_037140615.1 Prolixibacteraceae bacterium | reverse complement strand
TTTGAAAAGAAATACAACTTTTTTTTTAGTTATTTTACAATATTTTAACAAATCAGGCATTTGCTTTAGAAAACGATTAAATACGACCTAATTTGTTTCAAATCTGAAGAATAACCCAGATGCTTGACTCAAATGCATATTTTACGAAACATCCTTCAAAATGTTACTCATGTTAGGTAGATGTTGGGATGTATCGAATCTTTACAGAATAAGTCACCATCTACCCAAATAAACAACTCAGGTTAATAAATGTTTAGAATGCGTGAAATTTTAAGATTACAAAAGGTTTTTTATCATATGAAATATTGATTAGAAAAACTTCAAACCAAATCAAAATGATTCTATGGTATTCCATAAGGCAATTAATTAACTAATTATAAGCAGATGAATTCGTTCTATATTTCAGCTATCTCAGACAAAACCATTCTGTTAAATTCTGAAGAATCCAAACACTGTATCAAGGTACTGAGGCTCAAGAAAGGTGATATTGTTCAGTTGATGAACGGAAAAGGCTCCATTTTTAAAGCCATTATTCAGTCACCTGATGCCAAATCTACTATATTGGAAATTCTGGAAGAGACAAAATATACCGAAAGCCGTAATTTTCAATTAACTATAGCAATAGCGCCCACTAAAAATATGGATCGTTTTGAATGGTTCATTGAGAAATCTGTTGAAATTGGAATTGACAGGATCGTCCCAATATATTGTCAACATTCTGAGCGAAAAGAGATCAAAACAGATCGATTGGAAAAAATATTGATTTCTGCCATGAAACAATCGGGTCAAACTTATCTTCCTGAGTTATCAAAACCGGCCTCATTCAGGGATTTTCTAAAGGTCCCTTTTGATGGAGACAAAATGATAGCCCATTGTGAAAATGGCAACAAGAAAATGCTCAAAGATTCAATTTCACCAGGTAGGAATACCCTTATTCTTATTGGGCCGGAAGGAGATTTTGATTCCTCTGAGATAAACCTCGCATTAGAGAAAGGTTACATTCCTGTTTCGCTTGGCGAATCAAGACTAAGAACTGAAACTGCAGGGATTGTTGCATGCCACACTGCGAATTTGATCAATCAATAAAATCCAGATTATCAATATACTTATCACAAAAAAACCATCAAAGGATCAATGTCCATAGATGGTTTTTTTAATCTGAATTACTGAAAAAATATGATATTATTTTTTAGTCTGCTCTAGTTGAAGAGTTTTAGTAGGTGCGTTACAAACAGAGGAAGGACCCCAATATTGAATTGGTCCTGGATACACAAATGAAGTGTGTATTGCCCACTCATCACGATTGGCAGCAAATGCCTTAAAAGGTTCGCCGTCCATTTGAACAAGGGCCTTTTGTATGACCGGTTTCATGACTCCGCTTCTGCGTTCCATGTTCATCATCATGGTAATCGGAACGCCACCTGCGACCCACTTTTCGGATGATTCGGTTGTATTTCTGACAGAGGCCATGTATCCGGATTTTCCGTCTGCAATCAATATCGCAGCAGTTTGACCCAATGAATAGCAGTAATCTGCATCAAAATTAGAAGGCACTGCACATCTGCCTTCATATCCAAAAAAGTGATTCTGTGCTGAAAATTTAACTTTGGCAATTCCTTGCTTCTTTAGTATTGACAATTGCTTTTCGACCATTTCGATCAGCAATTTTTCTGTCTCAATCCTTGATACCTGAACATTCCCATGTGGATCACGATCCAGGGTAAGCTGTTTGGCAATCCCTTTGGGCAATACTTTAAATACTTTGCCTGAAGCATCCGAAAGATGTTTGATAACATATTCACGCTTATCATCATCGGTAGGAATGGCAATAAAAGCTTTTGATGTTGCAGATCCTTCAGCAAGCAATTCATTTAATTCCTCAATCAGGATTTTCATCTCCGGAATGAATTCAATTAAACCTTCCGGTATCAGCGCAACTCCGAAATTTTCATTGTTAACAGCCCGCTTGGTAATTGTCCTTACAAGATCATCAACAATTTGCTGAAGGGTTTGTTCCTTGAATGCTACTTCCTCAGAAATCAGGCAAACATTGGGTTGTGTTTGAAGTGCACATTCCAATCCAATATGTGAAGCAGAGCGCCCCATAAGCTTAATAAAATGCCAGTATTTTTTAGCTGAAGTCGCATCGCGCATGATGTTTCCGATTAATTCGGAATATACTTTGCAAGCTGTATCAAAACCAAATGATGTCTCGATCATTTCGTTTTTCAGGTCTCCATCGATGGTTTTTGGACAGCCAATCACCTGAACACCACTCTTTTTCTGTAGGTAATATTCCGCCAGGACACATGCGTTGGTATTGGAATCATCGCCGCCAATAATTACGATAGCCTTGATGCCAAGCTTTTTACATATTTCAAGTCCCTTGTCATATTGCTCGTTTTCTTCGAGCTTGGTTCTTCCGGAACCAATGATATCAAATCCTCCTGTATTTCGGTATTCTTCAACAATCTCTGCTGTAAGTTCGATGTAATCATGAAGGACCAAACCACTTGGTCCGCCGAGAAAGCCAAATAGCCGGTTGTTGGGATTTAGCTTTTTCAGTGCATCAAAAATGCCCGAAATAACATTGTGACCCCCGGGAGCCTGACCACCCGACAAAATCACTCCTACATTGATAACCTTTGATGTAAAGTCACCTTGATCATCAGCTGCTTCCAACCTTACGATAGGCATGCCGTACGTGTTTGGAAATATTTTTCTTATTTCCTCTTGATCTGCAACTGATTCTGTATTTTCACCTGTAACAATTTTTACATTTCCCTGCAAAGCTTTTGGCATCTTTGGCGAATACTTTGCTCTTTCTATTTGTAAAACACTTTTGATCATATTCTGAAAAATCTATTTTGTACTAAGGCACAAAATAAGTGCACAAAAATCAATTAAGTTGTATTCGTTAGAAGCACGATGAAAGATTTGACAATCTTTTAATATTCATGTGTATATAAAGTGCTTTTCAAATGATAAATGAAATACCCATCGACCAATTGGCCGATGGGTATTTCATTTGACTTCTTCTTTGGATTCAGTTTTTTTTACAGAAATTCGTCCGGCCGATTTCAACGCCTGTTGCAACAAATATTCAATTTGCCCGTTTGCGCTACGAAATTCATCGGCAGCCCAGCGTTCAATGGCATCATAGACCTCCGGCTGTACCCTTAAAACGAATGATTTCTTTTTACCCATGCTTACCTGTACTAATATATGGTTCCTGCATTGATGACAGGTCGGGCAGATTCATCTGCACATAGAACAACAAGGAGATTGCTTACCATTGAAGCTTTCTTTTCATCGTCCAATTCAATGATGTGCTTGTCTTTTAATTCGTCCAATGCCAGTTTAACCATTCCTACAGCACCTTCCACTATTTTCTGGCGAGCAGCAATGATGGCAGTTGCCTGCTGACGACGGAGCATAGCACCCGCAATTTCGGGGGCATAGGAAAGATTCGAAATTCTGGCTTCAATCACCTCAATGCCAACTAGCGACAATCGTTCTTTAACCTCCGTAGCCAGGGCAGTATTGATCTCGTCTATACCTGAACGAAGACAAATAATTTCGGTGTCTCCATCCTGTTCAATATTGTCGTAAGGATAAGTATGCGCCAGCTTACGAAGGGCAGACTCTGTCTGAATTTTGATGAATTTCTGGTAGGACTCTTCATATTTAATTTTTTTGATCCCCGATTTGGCATCAACTTCTTCGAGTGTCTCAATGTCAAAAACCGCTTTGTAGGTATCCACCACTTTCCAAACGACAATGGCACTGATCAAAATTGGATTTCCCTGTTGATCATTGACTTTTATAACATCAGATTCCAGATTGCGGATCCGCAAGGAAACCTTTTTTTTGACATAGAATGGATTGAGCCAAAAGAAGCCATTCCCTTTAACTGTTCCACAATACTTTCCGAAGAAAACCAAAACTTTAGTCTGATTTGGCTGAACAATAAACAGTCCTGTCATCCAGATCACACCCAAAATTGAGATTAAAACATAAACCGGAATGATCCAGATTTCTTTGAAAAAAAGTGCGCAGACCGGCACAAATAACATCACACATGAAACTAGTAGCTGAAAGAAACCATTGTTCTTAAGTTGAATTTCCTTTTCCATTTTAATGAGATTTAAATTGATACCACAATGATATCACAATAATTTCATATTATAAAATTTTTTCTGATAAATATTTTTCGCTTTGCAACAATCAAGATTCAATTTGTAAATTAATCCATGTTATTTACGTAGAAAGTATTTATAAATTTACCGGCTTGGAATATCCAGTAGTCAAAATGCATTCTATGAGTGAAGGTCTTAAAAATCAGTATATTGAAATCAAGGGTGCGAAAGTCCACAATTTAAAAAACATTGATATAAAGATTCCGAGAAATAAGCTGGTTGTTATAACCGGACTTTCAGGATCCGGAAAATCATCGCTTGCTTTTGATACCTTATATGCCGAGGGTCAGCGGAGGTATGTGGAGTCTCTCTCTTCCTATGCACGGCAATTTTTAGGAAGAATGGACAAACCCGAAGTGGATTATATCAAAGGGATCCCTCCTGCTATAGCGATTGAGCAAAAGGTCAATACGCGCAATCCCAGGTCTACAGTAGGTACTTCGACTGAAATTTATGATTATATAAAATTACTCTATGCAAGAATAGGAAAGACTATTTCTCCGATTTCAGGAAACGAGGTGATGAGGCACGAGGTTGTTGATGTGGTCAATTATTTGATCTCATTTCCTCTTGGCACCAGAATCACCATCGTCTCGCCCTTTCAGATCAAAAAGGAGCGGACATTGCAAAAGGAGGCAGAATTACTTTTGCAGCAAGGATTTACTAGACTTGAGTTGGATGGTGAGATTATTAAGATCAACGAACTGGATCAATACAAAAAAAAGCCCAAAGAAATAAACCTTTTAGTAGACAGAATGCCAGTTTCGGATGATGAGGATTTTGCCTCAAGAGTTGCCGACTCTGTTCAGACTGCATTTTTTGAAGGAAAAGGTGAATGCATTACCCGGGTAGAACATGAGAATACTTCTGAAACCAGGAAGTTTTCCAATCGTTTCGAAGCTGATGGGATAATTTTTGAAGAACCATCTCTGCATCTGTTTAGTTTTAACAACCCTGTCGGCGCGTGTCCTGTGTGCGAAGGATATGGGAGAACGATTGGCATTGATGAAGATCTGGTTGTCCCCAATAAATCCTTGTCGGTCTTCAGTGATGCTATTGTTTGCTGGAAGGGTGAAAAAATGGGTGAATGGAAGGATCAGCTGATAATACATGCTGCAAATTTTGATTTTCCTATACACAAACCCTATTATGAACTGTCAGCCCAGCAAAAAAGGTTAATTTGGACCGGAAACAGCTATTTCGAAGGATTGAATGCTTTCTTCAAACAACTGGAAGAGCAAACTTATAAAATTCAATACCGGGTAATGCTGTCACGCTACAGAGGCAAAACTATTTGTCCGGAGTGTGAAGGAACAAGGCTTAAAAAAGAGGCATCTTATGTTAAAGTTGCCGGAAAATCTGTCACGGAGCTTGTGAACCTGCCAATATCAGAGTTACAGCTATTTTTCAATAATCTGGTACTATCGGAAAATGACAGGCATGTGGCAGAGAGGTTACTGATAGAAATTGGCAACAGGATTGAATTTCTGGGTGACGTAGGCCTCGGTTATCTAACCCTTAACCGTCTCTCATCCACTTTATCCGGCGGAGAATCACAGCGAATCAATCTGGCTACATCTCTTGGAAGCAGTCTGGTGGGTTCGATGTACATCTTAGATGAGCCGTCCATCGGGCTTCATCCAAGAGATACAGGCCGGCTGATTAAAGTGCTTCGAAAGTTACAGCAGCTTGGCAACAGCGTCATTGTTGTTGAGCATGATGAAGAAATTATCAGGGCAGCTGATTATTTGATCGACATCGGGCCGTTGGCCGGACAGCATGGCGGAGAAGTCGTTTTTGAGGGTACACAGGAAGAGTTGGTTCTTCATCCTGTTAGTCAGACGGCAAAATACCTGACTGGGGCAGAGAAGATTCCCGTTCCTGAACATCGCCGGAAATGGAACAACTTCATAGAGATAACCGGTGCCAGAGAAAACAATCTAAAGGGATTTGATGTGAAATTTCCGCTCAATACCCTTACTGTTGTTACGGGAGTAAGCGGATCAGGGAAGTCTTCGCTAATAAAACGGATACTTTATCCTTCACTGGCAAAATATTATGGTGGATTTGGAGAGAAAACAGGCGATCACACTGGCCTTTCAGGTGACCTAAGCAGAATCTCTTCCATTGAATTCGTGGATCAG
This sequence comes from Prolixibacteraceae bacterium, assembly GCA_037140615.1. GTDB lineage: Bacteria > Bacteroidota > Bacteroidia > Bacteroidales > Prolixibacteraceae > CAINVV01. The sequence continues at coordinate 24,595 of JBAXED010000041.1, read as the reverse complement.
AATCCGATAGGAAAATCATCCAGATCGAATCCGGTTACTTATCTGAAAATCTATGATGAGATCAGAAAACTTTATGCAGAGCAACCCGCTTCGAAAATCAATGGATTTACCGCTTCTCATTTTTCCTTTAATATTGATGGCGGAAGATGTGAAACATGCCAGGGAGAAGGAGAAATAAAAGTCGAAATGCAATTTATGGCTGATATCCAGCTTACTTGCGAGAGTTGCGGCGGTAAACGGTTCAAGGCAGATGTGCTTGATGTGAGCTACCGATCAAAAAATATTTATGAACTGCTCGAACTAACGGTGGATGAATCGATCGAATTTTTCAATGAAAAACCTACTGGAAAAAAGATTGCCAAAAAGTTGCAGCCATTGCAAGATGTTGGATTAGGTTATGTTCACCTTGGACAGTCTTCCAGCACCCTTTCCGGTGGAGAAAGTCAGCGTGTAAAGCTGGCTTCTTTTCTAGCCAAGGAGAAGGAGGGAGCGACCTTATTCATTTTTGATGAGCCAACGACAGGTCTTCACTTTCATGACATCCACAAATTGCTTGACTCCATGAATGCATTGATTTCCAGAGGCCATACTGTACTCGTCATAGAACACAATCCGGAGGTTATCAAAGTGGCCGACTGGGTCATTGACCTGGGCCCAGAGGGAGGAGATACAGGTGGGTATAAATTATTCGAAGGAACACCTGAAGACCTTCTGAAATGCGACTCTTCCTTTACCGGGTCCTTTTTAAAAAGCCATCATTTGTTATAAAGAATGTTAATGCCAACTCCTTCGGCGAGCTTATTCAAATAATTTTATCTTTGTCATACTTTAAAAGGAAAATTGCACCCAATGGACATATTGGACAAACTAAATCGATTGAAATCCTCGATTAAATCGGGCAATCCTGAGTTGATTGATCATGCATTGGAAGAGATTAAAAATAAGGGGGATGATACTTATATTGCGCCTCTGATCGAATTTCTTCATCAAACTTCAAACAAAGAGGTAAAAGAAAAAGTCTATGGGTTATTCGTTGATTTAAAGCTTGAAAACTCAGTGGATATTCTTGTCCGGGAGATGAAAAATGAGAGCGATTTGGATGTACTTGAACGTCTGGTCGCAGCATGCTGGCAAAATGGATTGAATTACAGCAAGCATCTCCCCTATTTTGTTCAATTAATCATCGATCAGGAGTTCCAGATCGCCTTTGAAGCTTTTACTGTCGTCGAGAATATGTATGGAATAATCGAAGGCGACATAGAATCAATGCTTTTGGCAAAAATTGAGAAGAGCATCCCTGATGCCGATGAGAGAAAGCAATATTTATTGAAGGGCTTGCTTGAAATTATACCCCATATTCCAATTGATCAGGATCCGGTTGATTTTTAACCGGACTACACCATGATGAAAAGACCGAAATCATTTATTTTCTGCTTATTCAGGAAACCATTCAAATCTATGAGAGGGTTGTGCCCTTTTTTGATGGTTTTTTTCGTTGTCTTTTTTTCATCACTAACGTCAAAAGCTCAGGATCCGCAGTTTTCTCAATTCTACTCCAATCCCTTGTACCTGAATCCGGCTTTTGCCGGTACAAGCACAGTTCCAAGGATTGTTTCAAACTACCGAAACCAATGGCCCAGCTCGGGGAATACCTTTGTTACCTATAACCTGTCTTACGACCAGTATATTCTGGGTATGAAGGGTGCCATTGGCTTTCAAACACTTTATGACAGGGAGGTAAGCGGGAATATCAATACCGTTCAGAGTTCTTTCGTTTATTGCTACCATGTTAAGGTTAATGACCGGCTTTTTTTTACATCAGCTCTTCAGGCAGGCTTCATCCTAAAACAGTTTAATACCCGGAATCTAATTTTTCCCGGCATGATCAATCAGGAAAATGGCACTATCACTGATAATTATGCCATACCTGTGGAAAGCGGTCAGAAAATCTTTCCTGACTTTACTTTTGGCATGGTTGGTCAGCAGGACAATGTCTATTTTGGCTTGTCGCTGGCACATCTGACTCAGCCCAATCAGTCTATTCTGGAGGGAGACAAAATTGGCAATCTACCAATGAAATACACCATACATATAGGTGCAAAGACACATGATTTCGTAAGGGCATTGTTTTCGAAGGGTTTCTCACTCTCTCCAAATGCCATTTACCAACAGCAGGGCGTCTTCAAGCAACTGAATCTGGGGATGTATATGGTAACCAACTCTCTCACATTCGGAGCATGGTACAGGAACAATCTTTCGGCCAGGCCGGATGCAGCTATTGGCATGATCGGATACTCTACGTCCTATATGCAATTGGGTTATAGCTTTGATTACGTGCTTTCTGATCTCTCGACTTACAGCATGGGTTCCCACGAAATATCACTCATTTTCTATCTTGGCAAAAACCTCCGAAAGAGGTATTATTACAATACCTTGCGAATTCCTACCATCTAAATTCAGATTTGAAAGAGTCAAGGCTTTTAAAAAACCAATGTAACTGTTCCACTTTGGTAATGAAATTTCCCGAGAAAATCCTCAAAAGACAGTACCCAGATGTAATTCCCGGCAGGTGCAGTGGATCCGTCGCTTAGCTGTCCGGTCCAACCTTTGAATTCATTCTTGCATTCATAAATTACATCATTCCACCTGCTGAGAATTTTAAGATGATATCCCTTTTCTATTACGCCATTGCAATAGGGCAAAAACGCTCTGTCCATTTGATTTGCAGCCCCCGGCGAAAAGGCATTTGGAGCAAAAATCCTGTTAAGCGCAATCATTACAACGTCAGAGGTGGTATCCGCACACCCAAATTGGTTGAATGATTCGAGCAATACCCTTCTGGGCCCGACAACGGTGTACGTATGAGTCGGATCTTTCTGACGAGAGGTCAGTCCGTCAGCAAATTGCCATAAATAATTGTCTGCACCCTCCGATTGATTGGTGAAAATAGCTACCGGGTTTTCGTTGCTCAATAGCTTCTGGTTCACATTGAACGCTGCCTTTGGTTCAGGATATACAGTGATAAAACCCGGCTTGAACAAAGTATCCTTGCAGCCGGTAGTTTTAGAGTCGGCATAAAGGGTTATATCATGTATCAGATCAGGAAGCGGGTAGGTATGCGTAACAGACTGGCCGGATCCTGTTTTCCCATCTCCGAATTTCCAGGCATAGCTTACCTGATCGACTTTATCACCTGTCAAGGCATTTAAAGTGACGTCATAAGGAATGCAACCGGCACTATCTTTGGCAAACATGGAAAATTTAGGAATGCGTTGTAAAACCAGGGCTTTATTTTCACTGATGCATCCATACTTTGAAATGACCTGTAGCTTTATTGGGGTCTGTGGTTTTGCGATCAGTTCAAAGGTCAGCGGACCTTTGGAGTCGCCAGGGTTTTTGATCAATTCGACTGGAATTAAAGAAGTTAAATCCCAATAATAATGATCCTTATCATCGGCCGAACCGGTATACATCAATGACTGAGGACCAAGTTCCAGACATGTTTTGTCTTTTATTGAAAAATCGACTGTGGGAACCGGTGCCGCATAAAGAACATTGTCCTTTTTAATGGTATTGATGCATTTTTTATCGGTCGTTGCCGTTACCTGAACAGCATAGAATCCATCTTTGGCATAGGTATGAGATGCATTTTTCCCATTGTGCTCAGCATTTCCGTCTCCCCAATCCCAAAAGTAATCTACCACATTTTCCGTGTTCGTAGCCGAGAAATTAAATTTTAATGGCTGGCACAAAAGGGAATCAGCGACACTGAAATCAAGATCCGGAATTACACTAATCTCTTTGATGACAAAATTGTTGCTGCAACCTCTCTCTGTGACCTTCAGCAGGAGATCCCTTTTTGAACGATCAAGACCCAGTTTGACATGCATCTGGGTTCTTGCAATTTCATTTGCCAGCGTATCTTTGGCAAAAATCCAGGTAAACCGGGCTCTGTTAATCTCTGCATCACCCAGATATTTTGCATCCAGACTGTAGCCATAGCAGGTAGTATCATCAACAGAAATTATCACTGTTGGAATTTTATGGAAGCCTGCAGTAAAACTGGTATCCGATTGGCACGTGTAAGGATCTACCGCTGAAACTGTAAACGGAAAGGTTCCAAACATAGGTACAGTTGTTGAAAGATCCTGTATCGAAACCAGTGGATTACTGCTTCTCAAAGTGAACTTTCCCTTGTCGGCAGAGATGTTTAGTGTAGCAGTCTTCGTTCCGCAGAACAGCGTATCCATGCTGCTCAGGTTAAATTTGGGTTTGTCGACAAAATTGACAAAGATCGAATCCTTTGCCGGGCAATCGTATTTATTTTTGGTTGAGACAGTAAATACGCCGGGGGTTTTGACAATAATTTTTTGAGTAGAATCTTTTGTCGACCAGATATACGACGAAAAACCGGAACCTGCATCGATCTGAAACTGTCTTGGATTACAAATAGTGGTATCATTGCCAAGTTTTACTACCGGATTGCTCATGTAAGTATAGATGCTGTCTGTCATCGAGCATCCATCCGAAGTTGTGGCTGTAACTTTCGAATAACCTGCTTTTGTAACAAATATGGTTTGTGTCGTATCATGAGTCCCGTCACTTGTAGTCCACAGAAATTTGGAAAAATGTGAACCTGCATTTAATATTTTCGCCTGGTCCTGACAGAGCAGAATGGTATCTTTCACAAAATGGATATCTCCGCCAAGGTCGAGTTTGATGCTAAGGTTAAATCCTACGCCATACCCATACGATTCAACTTTACCATATCCATATACATAGGCAATAAAACCATTTCCAGGCATTGAGCTGTTCAGGTTATGGTTACCGGTGCTAATAGGAATCTGAGCGTATGCATAACCCGAATTGGTAAGTGATTGAAAACTTATTGGTGCACCATCCAGAGAGATATAGGAGGAGGACTCGATTTTAGTGACAACATTGACAAAATATTTACTGCTTATGTTTGGTGAGTTATAGGCAACAAATGTGACAGACTCCCGCGTTTGATCTACTGGGCTGATAATCAACATAAATGGATCACCGTCCCAATTTTGATTGGTGTATCCGGATGGACGATCCACACTGTTGGATACCATAAATTGAGCTAGCAAAATGGGTTGATCGCTCTCGATTAGCAAGGGCTGATTCGGTGTTGGCTTAAATTCATTAAACTGTCCTTTGTTAAGCACAATAGGAGCAAGATTGCCTATTCTAATATTTGTTTTATCTTCCGAAGCAATGATTCTAAACCGATCTTCCCCCCTGCCGCTTAGGGGTACCGTAACAAATTTCCGGCCCCAGGAACGAACAGGTGGTATTTGCTCATAAAGATGATCCCATGCTTCGACATTTGCATCTGCCGGAATTGTCGTTGAATAGGAGCCAGAATAAAAAGCGATGGGTTTATCGCTTACAATGTGACTTCCGGTTAAATCGCCCTGACCTGTAAGATTCGCCCTATTCATGGACTGCACCTGATAAAGTTCGCCTTTGTTTAAAGTGATGGTAAAAGGAACATTCGCAGGACGAAGTTGATCTGTGATTTTTGTGGGAGTAATTTTGACCTTCGTATTATTCTCAGAGGCGACTACAACGAATTCACTGTTTTTCCCCTGGTCGGTCCCTTGGTTGGATCCGGTAACTACTCCGATATGCGGCTCATAACACATGGCGTAATATTCGTTACCGATGGCTTCGACAGGAAAAATCACCGCCACATCAGCTGAATTTACTGACCAGTTCATCGCAAACAGATTCAATGGTTGGTCTGACACCAGATGCAGCGCCTTTGATTCAACTACTTCGGAACCAACTGGTTCGGCCCAACTCCAAATTGGTATTTGGTATCGGTAAGGGACATCAGCCTGAAAAGTACTGGTAACCATGGCAGAAGTAGAATTCCCAAGATAAAGGGAAAATTTCCCATTGAATTTGGAAGTTAATGTTATTTCAAGATAATGTTGTGGATAAGAATAGTGCCTTCCCTCCATAAATCCAAACCAAAAATCTGTTCCTTCGGTTGATTTCACACACGTATTCGAAGTGGTTTGGGCACTTAAAATACCTGAAAAAATCAGGAGAAAAAACAGTGTCAGCCGAAGTTTGGTCATGAATATCTACAAAATATATATCTGTCAAATAAAAGAAAAAAATTCAGAATACCAGCGTTAGCGAACCGGACTGCCGGTGCGGTCTACCCAGAAAGTCAAAGCATTCCAGTATCCAAATATAGTTTCCTGAAGGCGCATAATTTCCATTGGTCATTTTACCATCCCATCCCTTGATCTCATTCTTGCATTCGAAGACAATGTCGTTCCATCTGCTAAGGACGGTCAGATGGTAACCTTCTTTCATAATTCCTTCTGAAGAAAGCAGGAAAGTCCTGTCTATTTCTTTGGAAGCACTTGGAGAAAAAGCATTTGGGGCAAAAATTCTGCTAAATGCTACCAGTACAGTTTTAGATGTCGTATCCTGACAGTCAAATTGATTGTACACGGTTTGAATCACCTTCCTCTTCCCTACCACGGCATAACTATGAATTGGATCCTTCTCGCGGGAATGGGTCTTATCACCAAAATCCCAATAATAATTGATTGCATCAATGCTCTGGTCGGTAAATATGACCTGAGGTGCATCGTTGTAGACAATGTCGTGGTCCATGGTAAAAGATGCTTTCGGGTTGGGATGCACGGTAATATACTTTGGATGGAAGATGCTATCTGTACACCCTGTCACGGAAGATACGGCATTTAACTGCAGATCATGTAAAGTATTTGGCGTTTCATAGGTATGGTCTATCATTGCCCCGGAACCTTGTGAACCATCTCCGAAATCCCATGCGAATGTCTGATTGTCGACCGGATCATCGGGCTTGGCGCTAAAATTCACAGGCACCGGAGCGCAACCAGCCACCACAGAGGAGGTGAATGAGAACACAGGCCTGCGTTTTACCTCCAGGGAGGATGTTATGCTTCGGCAACCATACTGCGAGATCACATAAAGGGACAATTGTGTTTTGGGCTTGTTGATCAGGTCGAAAACAAATGGTCCGGCGGTAGTATCCGGAGATTGGATGATCTCAGCCGGATCAAAACCCTTCAAATTCCAATAAAAGGTATCTTTGTTGCTGGCAGATCCAACATAGTTCAGCGTATCCTTGCCTTGATTCAGGCAGGTTGCCGGATCTATTGAGAAACCGACTGTTGGGATGGGTGCCACATAGACCATTTTTTCGGAAGTCACTGAATTCATGCAACCCTTGTCTGTCGTCACCACAAGGTTGACATCATAATATCCCTCTTTGGCATAATGATGAGGTAAAACTTTTCCTAATCCTTTGGTTCCATCGCCCCAATCCCACTCGTATTTTACAACAGTCTCTGTATTTGTTGCAGAGAATTCAAATGGCACCGGCTGGCATTGCAGCGATTTTTTCACGAAGATCTTCAAATCAGGAATGACATGGATGTCGTTGCGCGAGTCACTTCCGGTACAACCATCTTCCGTCACCTTCAAAACGAGGTCACGCTTGGTCTGGTTTACTCCCAATGGAATCTGTTCAATATTTTGATTCAGTTTGTTGCTGATGGTGTCTCCGCCAAAAATCCAGGTAAATCGTGATGTGGGAGGATTGGCATCGCCGATATAGGTTGCCTGTAAGTTGTAACCATAACATTCGGTCGAATCGATGGTGAAATCAACCTTTGGAATTTTGTGAAACTTAAGTAACATAGTCGTGTCTGAGGGACAGTTGTACGGATCTGTTAAGTGCGCTTTAAACTGATAATCCCCAAATGAAGGAACTGAGATTGTAGTACCCAAGAATTCCTGGTTATTGGTCAGATTTGTCATGATATAGGTTCCTTTATCGCTCGAAATATTCACTATTGACGTTAGCAAACCGCAAGTCAAAACATTCAGTTTGGAGAGATCCATCTTGGGGAACTGGTGCACAACTACCAAAGATGAATCAGTGGTTGGACAACCGTTGGGTGCCGTTATTTTTACCTTGAAATATCCTCCTGTAGCAGTTGTGATCGTTGGGGTTATGGCTCCCGTCCCCCACAAGTATGCGGAATGAATACCGGGATTCAGCGTAACTTTGGCTCCGGTGCAGATATCCTCCACTGGCTTGAGCAATGAAACAGGGGCGGGATTGATGTTCAGCAGGAATTTAGTGGAATCCTTGCAAGTACCGATGGAGGCAATAACTGTATATTCTGTAGTTGAATCAGGTTTGGCTACCGGATTCGAGATATATCGATTTGAAAGACCGGTTGCGGGTCTCCACAAGTAAGAAGCAGTATTGTCGAGCTGATTTAGTTGAACGGGGACACCCTGGCATTTCGTTATAGGACTATTTGAACCGAAACCTAAAGAATAAACCTCCAAATTGATCGTGGCGACCATACTTAAAGCTGGTTCATTAGGCATACCTCCATACTCGATCAGATAACCAGCGCTACCTCCGTTATTTGGATAGTCGTTCCATTTTTTATTTTCACTAGGAATTTGAAGGTTGTATGTGATATGGGCATAATCTTCTTCGTGATCTTTGCTTGTGTTGTAGTCATTTGGTTCATATTGCAAGGGATCACCGGTTGGATTGGCACCCCATCTGTTCCAGTTATGATAGGCAGGAACACCAAAAGCATTCTTAACAGGACCAAAACTATTCGGATTGGTTCTAGCTTGTATCCCTGATCCCCGCCAAAAAAGCAACCCCTGTCCACCATCTAATGCCCCTTCCGGGCCCGTTACCCATCTCCATTCCCCTTCGACAGCCTGATCAGTTGCGCCAATCCATCCCAAACCATTCGTTTTTGTCTGGATAAATGCATTTTCCTCATCAGAAGTGATGGTCGCCAAATAACCCTGTAGTCCATAGTATGTTTTAGTCGCCGCTTCGGCTCTGGCGGCAGTCCAGGTGATGTTAGGTCTGGAAATAAATGTGTAAAAGTGACCTGTAGAAGGCAAATAATCGCCATCAATCAACGAGAAAGTAAGGATCCGGTTTCCAGGTTTAGGTTTTCCGGCATTATTTGAATATTGAACCTTCCTGATGGCATCAATGTAATCAGCAACAGAAGATCCTCCAGTCAGGTTCAAATAACCTTGTGCTGCGTACCAATTGTCCTGGACGGGCCCTGTGTATCCGACCATATGTAGTTCATCTTCACCATAGACATAACCATTATCAAATGATATTTTCATCCCGGTAATGGTGATGGTCGCAGTCATCGTGAAATCAGGTGCAATAAAGAAAGCTTTGTTACAATATGATATCCCAAATGGTTGATTGGGTTGTATACTAATACTCTGTGACTCTGCAAATTTGCAAAGGAACAGTAACAGGAAAAATATAACAATCTTGATTTTCAATGGATTGAAAGTCCTATAAAAATAATTTGACGAAGTCAATAATTGATCTTTAACTGAAAATTTTACTGCCAATCCGGACAATAGTACTCCCGGCGGAAACTGCAATGGCAAAATCGTCCGACATACCCATTGAGATCTCACAAAATTGGCTGCTTTGTGAGAAATATCTTTTTTTCAGTGACTTATAAATAGAAGTGAGTCGCTCAAATTCAGATCGAATGACACTTTCATTGTCGGTGAAGGTAGCCATTCCCATCACGCCGGCAATGGTGATATTATTCATGGCTTGAGTTTCAGACATCGAGATTATTTCTTCTGCTTCGGTTAGCGTCAAGCCAAACTTACTTTCTTCTGAAGCAATATGGAACTCGAAAAGCACTTTCACGATTCGACTGCATTTTTCGGCTTCCTTGTTGATGGTTGAAAGAAGTTTGAAGCTATCGACCCCGTGTATCAAGGAAATAAAGGGAGCAATCTGTCTCACTTTGTTGCTCTGAAGATGACCGATAAAATGCCATTCGATGTCTTTTGGCAATTCCTGCCATTTCCCAATCAATTCCTGGACTTTATTCTCGCCAAAAAATCGCTGACCAAACTTGTAAGCCTCCATGATCTGGCTATTGCTTTTCGTTTTTGAAACAGCAACCAGTTTTACCCTTTCGGGAAGCTGACTCTGAATGAATTTAAGGTTTTCCGTTGTAGACATTGAAAATAAATTGCACCCAAATTTAGCAAAAGAGATTCATTTTTTTACTTTTACACAAGGATTGTTCAGGTATGACTAATATCTGAAGCCAAAGTTTAAACATATCGAGCATAAAAATTAAGATGGAGAACAAAAAATATAATATTTCGGCCAATTACTTGAAATTCAGAGTATTGAAAATTTGTTTTGCACTATTGCTTTTGTCTCCATTTTTCACCCTTGTTTTAGCTCAGGATGTACCTTTTAAAAAGGAGTACTATTTCGGAGCCAAAGGCGGAATGGTCTTTAGCAGGGTAAAATTTAAACCCAATGTTGATCAAAATCTTTCCATAGGTAACTCGGGTGGACTCTTTTTCAGGATGATCTCGGAGCCGCATGTTGGCATTCAAATTGAGTTCAATTATCTGCAAAAAGGATGGGAAGAAAAGCCCCTTGCCGGACAAACGCAAAATTATTTCCACAAGCTCAACTACTTTGATATTCCGATCATGACGCATGCCAATCTGGGCAAGAAAGCCTTCCGGTTTACGCTTAATCTGGGACCATCAATTGCTTTCTTGATTTCCGACAGTCAGGGAATGAACCCTGCCACTCCAGGTATACCCGCTACTCCTGATATCCCGTATTGGGGAAAACCGATTGATTCCAAAGTTGATTTTCTGTTTACCGGAGGTGTTGGCTCTGAATATCATTTCAAAAAAGTGGGTGCCCTGGCTTTCGATGTCCGTGTTTTTTATTCGCTCACCAATCTTTACGAATCCAAGAACTATGGGTACGATCCTTCGCAGACCAATGGGATCCAGGTGACGCTGAGTTATTTGTTCAGACTGAACCAGGAGAGGAAGAAGGACTAGAAGACGGGGAGACGGGGAGACGGGGAGAGTGGTTTAAATTGTTCAAAAAAGTTTGAAGGGGATTGAAATGTTTGAAAATCCAAACATTTCAATCCCCTTCAACATTAATAACCCTTCAAACATTCTAGTGCAATTCATGAACAACTAGTCCGGAGCGTAGTTTTGGCTCGAACCAGGTTGTTTTTGGGGGCATGATGTTTCCGGAGTCGGCAATGTTGATCAATTGCTGCATCGAGACCGCGTAAAGTGCAAATGCCGCTTTCATCTCGCCCGAATCAACCCTTCTTTTTAACTCGCCCAATCCCCTGATACCACCAACAAAATCTATTCTTTTGTCAGTTCGGAGATCCCGGATGCCCAGAATTTTATCCAGAACCAAAGCGGAAAGGATCGTTACATCCAGAACCCCAATCGGATCGTTGTCGTTGTATCTTCCAGGTTTGGCAGTTAGTTTATACCACAATCCGTCGAGGTACATCGAAAAGATATGCAGGGCTTCAGGCTTGTAAATCTCCGTTCCCAATTTCACCAATTCAAAATCAGCACTTAGCTTGTCCAGTAAATCCTCGGAAGACAATCCGTTCAAATCCTTTACTACCCGGTTGTAATCGATAATCCGCAATTGATTGTCTGGAAAATGTACAGCAAGAAAGAAATTGTATTCTTCTGTGCCGTTGTGATTGGGGTTATTGGCTCTTTTTTCCTTGCCAACCAAAGCAGCGGCGGCAGTGCGGTGATGTCCGTCGGCAACGTAGGTTGCAGGAATTTTGGCAAAAAGTTCAACCAGTTTGTCGATCGTTTTCTGTTCGTCCACCAGCCAAAAATGATGTCCAAAACCATCAGATGCAACAAAGTCATATTCCGGTTTACGCGAAGAAACGATGGCAGCGACGATCTTGTCTATTTCGGCCACAGCCGGATAGGCAAAGAACACTGGCTCCATGTTGGCATCGGTGATGCGCACATGTTTCATCCTGTCTTCCTCTTTGTCGCTGCGGGTGAGTTCGTGCTTCTTGATAACACCTGTCAGGTAATCATCGACAGAGGCGCATCCCACGAGGCCATATTGCGTCCGGCCATCCATGGTTTGTGCGTAGATATAGAGGTATTGGTGGTCATCCTTTCGAAGCCAGCCTTTTGATTTGAAAAGCCCTAGGTTTTCGGCAGCTTTTTGGTAAACTTCAGGAAGGTGTTCATCGATCCCGACAGGAAGATCTATTTCCGGTTTGATGATGTGCAGCAAAGTATATGGATTGCCATCCGCTTCCATGCGTGCTTCATCCGAATTAAGCACGTCGTACGGACGTGAAGCAACCTGTGACGCCAGCTCTTTTGGAGGACGGAGGCCGCTGAATGGTTTTAATATGGCCATACTATTGTTTTGCTTCGAAATCTTTCATGGTTTGAACAAGAGCGGCAACACTCTCAATTGGCATGGCATTGTAGATGGACGCCCTGAATCCGCCGACACTGCGGTGTCCTTCGATCCCTACCAGATTGTTTTCCTTGGCCAGTGTCTGGAAATCCTTCTCCAAATGCTCATTACCCGGAGTCATCACGAAGGTGACGTTCATGCGCGAACGGTCGGCAGGATCAGGAACGGTCGACTGGAACATGGAATTGCGGTCGATTTCATCGTACAGCAATTTTGCCTTGGCAATATTTTTCGCTTCCATGGCTTTGATACCACCATTGTCTTTCAGCCACAATAGTGTTTGAAGAGCAGCAAAGACTGGCAAACACGGAGGCGTATTGAACATCGATTCTTTTTCGATGTGTGTCTGGTAGTTGATCATTGTAGGAATCGGCTTGCCTGTTTTTCCGAGAACATCCTTGCGGACAATCACCAGTGTTACGCCAGCAGGAGCCAGGTTTTTCTGAGCACCTGCATAGATAACGGCATATTTTGATATATCCAGCGGACGACTAAAAATATCGGACGACATATCGGCAACCAATGGAACCGGAGAATCAAGATCGTACAACATTTCTGTTCCAAAAATGGTATTGTTGGTGGTGATGTGGAGGTAATCCAAATCTGCCGGGATATCGAATCCTTTTGGGATGTAATTGTAATTTTTATCCTTGGAGGAGGCTACTTCCACCACTTCCCCAAAAAATTTGCCCTCTTTGATGGCTGCGGTAGCCCAAACGCCTGTGTTCATGTATCCGGCTTTGGTCTTCATCAGGTTATATGGAGCCATGTAAAACTGAGTGCTGGCACCTCCCTGCAGAAAGAGTACTTCATATCCTTCCGGAACTTCCAGCAACTCCTTGACCAGCGCAATAGCCTGATCCATTACAGCAACAAATTCTTTGCTTCTATGGGAAACCTCCATCACTGAGAGGGTTGTGCCTGCAAAATTAATGACAGCTTCGGCTGTTTTTTGAATCGTGAATTCAGGAAGGATTGAAGGTCCTGCGTAAAAATTATGCTTCTTCATTTGAATCAGTTTTTAATGATTTGACATACTTTTCGGACGTAGCCGGAAAGCACTAAAATATACAACAAATTAAATATTTAACTACTTAAATTTTATGAACTTATCTCCAGATTTCTGTGTGTGAAAATAATATATTAATCCGTAAAACATGACAAAAATCAGTTAAATTTAGGTTATGTCTATCGAAATCAGGAGATATGGAAACAATCTAAATAAACGGCATCTTTACGACTTTGGCTTTGAGTAGTTTTCCCCTTACCTCCAAATAGATCTCACAACCTGGTGAAGCGAATTCGAAAGGGACATATCCCATTCCTATGCCCTTTTCGAGTATGGGAGATTGGGTTCCGGAAGTAACATGTCCGATCACTTTCCCAGATGAATCGGTAATCGGATAATGGTGCCTTGGAATTCCACGGTCGATCATTTCAAATCCGCACAAGCGGTTGGCTGTTCCCTGCTTTTTCTGTTGAAGCAGAAGTTCTTTGTCAATGAATTGCTTGTGATCTTTAAACTTGGTAATCCAGCCCAATCCAGCTTCAATTGGTGAAGTTGTATCGTCGATATCATTGCCGTAAAGGCAAAAGCCCATTTCCAGACGTAAAGTATCACGGGCTGCGAGTCCGATCGGCTTAATGCCAAATTCCTCACCTGCTTCAAAAATTGCCTTCCACATGGACTCCGCGTACTTGTTGTAGAAGTACAATTCGAATCCACCGGCACCGGTGTACCCGGTAGCAGCTATGATCACCTCCTTCACTCCTGCCATTTCACCTACCGTGAAATTATAGTATTTGATGGCAGAGAGGTTCACAGAGGTAAGTTTTTGCAGTACTTCAATGGCTTTTGGTCCCTGAACAGCCAATTGTGAAATACTGTCGGAAGTATTTTCCATCAGAACTCCACGGTCATTCTGGCTCACCAGCCAATTCCAGTCCTTCTCGACATTTGAAGCATTGACGACCAGCAGGTATTTTTCTTGCGAGAAATAATAAACAAGCAGATCATCCACAATTCCACCCTTGCCATTGGGAAAGCATGAATATTGAGCCTGTCCGGGTACAAGAACCGACACATCATTGGAGGTAACTTTCTGCAAAAAATCAAGCGCCAGAGGGCCTTTCACCCATATTTCGCCCATATGCGAGACATCAAAAACTCCGACTCCCTGGCGAACAGTCATGTGTTCATCTTTTATTCCAGAGTATTCAATGGGCATATCGAAGCCGGCAAATTCAGCCATCTTAGCTTTGTAACCAAGATGGATTCCGTGAAAACTGGTTTCTAACATTTATCTGAATTTTAAAATTTTAATATTGCGCAAAATCTAATTGATACAATTTTATCAGATCCACAAAACTTGTTATATTTATAATCAACTTTTACCTCAGCACATGTTTACTGAGAACATGAGCGTTTCTTCGAATATGTTTCTTAAAGGAAATCAAGGTTGTTTACATGGTCAAAATTAAGAAAAATATAGCGTTGAGTACCTAACAAATCTCATGTCATAGAGAATTAAACTTTGGTTACATTCTACAATTTCACTTGCTAAAATCTGATAACCATACTTAAACAATGGCATATACCAATTTAAATTACCTCAAAAATATTACTGAAGGGAACAAAGAAATTATACGCGAAATGATTGAAATGTTCATTTTGCAAGTACCCGTATTCATCAGTAATTTGAATAATCTTTACCAAACCGGGCAATATGCTGCTCTTGGAAAGGAGGCACACAAGGCAAAATCCTCTCTTCAGATTATGGGAATGACAGATATGGAAATGGAAATGAAACGATTTCAGCTAAAGACCATCGAAGGAATTGAGATGGAAAGTTATCCGGATCATATCCGGAATTTTGAAAATCAATGCAAGGTGGCCTTGGAAGAGCTTAGAATAGAACTTACCTTACTATAATCTTTTCTTTCAAAAGCAATTTCATCCGAATGTTTTACTTCGCCGGCTTCATGCCCAAAGCATTTTCAGCAAACTTGTAAGTTTCATTTCTGACTTCCTGTATCGCTCCTGAAGTCAGATCGCTGCACAACACATGATTGCCGGCATTTGGAAAATTAATGGCGATCTTTTTCGTATCGGGAGTTCCCAACTCTCCAAACATTTTGAGTGAAGCTTTTACCTCAACAACATCGTCCTGATGTTGCTCATCCTTGTAATAATAACCCATGAATACCGGACATGTCACCCTGGCAAAAATTTCCTGATTCATGGTTACATCCATAAATTGCTGCAAATAGACAATGGCTTCCGCGCGGTAAGTGCAATTCCAGTATTTACAAATTTCCCCATTGGGATCATCTGCTGTAACCCTGAATTTACTGCCATAGTTCAGTCTTGCCATTTGTAATCCCCATGGACCGGAAATCAAAGGGGCCAACTTATTTTTGATCCGAATATTTGGCGAATAAAATATCATTCCGTGCACCATTCCGGGAAAGTCGGCCGCTAGCTTCAGACCAATTGTGCAACCATTGGAACAACCCATAATCACCACCTTTTTGCCCAATTGTCCAGCTAAAACCAGGGCCTCTTTGGCAGACTCGTAAAGTTTCTCAGGGGTCATTTCCATCAAAGGGTTTTCAGATACCTCTCCATGGGCAGCCAAACGCGCAAAATAAGCATTGCAGCCATAATGGCTGGCAAAATCTTCGTTTATTGGATACCCTTCATGCCGGCTTGCCGAGAATCCGTGCAGATACAACAGAACATATTCTGTTGATTGATGGGTTGAGTCGTTGGCCCAAAGAATTTTTGCTTCACAGCCGGGTCTGATTTTTATGCCTGGTTTGTTTTCCAAAGCGGTCACATAATTTTCTACACTGCCTTCAATTTTGGGCAGGTTTGTGTTCAAAACAGGTGTTGGCATTTGTGGCCCCACAAAATAAAGCAGGACAAAAGCCATAAGAGTGATCGAAATGTATTTGATAGTCTTCATGCGGTAAGTTTAAACTGCCTATAAAGCAAAGGGCGAATTCTATGAATCGTAGGTTTAGTTCACAGCTGGTTCTTTCCTTTCTAACTTCGTGACAGCAATAATTATCAAACTTACAATAAAAAACAGAGACAATAACAATGCACTGTTGCGCATGCTGCCGGTAATTTGATCAATAATTCCAAAACAAAACATCCCAATGACAATAGCGAGTTTTTCTGTACTGTCGTAGAAGCTAAAATAGGAGGCAGTATCACTGGTACCGGCTGGAATCAACTTCGACCAGGTAGACCGTGCCTGAGACTGGATTCCTCCCATGACCATGCCAACCATGGCACCCAGGATATAAAACTGGTATTCATTTTGAACGAGATAAGCTGAGAAACATACCAGAATCCATATTGACAGCATCCATATTAAGGATGTTTTATTCCCAAAACGAGCTGAAACCCTGCCAAATAAGACGGCTCCGAGAATGGCTACCAACTGAATAATCATTATTGTCATAATCAATTTTGTATCACTAATTCCAAGCTCAACTTTGCCGAAAAGTGAGGCAACAATGAAGATAGTTTGAACCCCCATGCTGAAAAAGAAAAAGGAAAGCAGAAACCGATTCATTGCCTTGTGCTTCTTGATAAAACTGAAAACATTTATCATTTCATGAAAACCTCTTGTGATGATGGTCGCATCAATCCGAACTTTTCTACGATCTTCTCTCAAATAATAAAAAGCAAATTGGGAAACAACCAGCCACCAGATACCTACCTCAATAAACGAGAATTTGATGGCTTCCAATTTGTCGGCAAACCCAAACATTTGATAGTTTTCAAGAGAGAAAATATTGAAAATCAGCAACACTGTACTACCGGCATATCCGAAGGAAAATCCTCTGGCGCTGATACGGTCGTGGTGATCGGGGGTGGCAATGATCGGCAGGAATGAATTATAATAGACCAGAGAGCCTGCAAATCCCACAACAGCCAGCATTGGAAGAAGGATTCCCAGGCCTATGTTTGCACCATTAAATCCATATAAACCAATGCATGCCATTGAACCTATCAAGGTGAAAAACTGCATGAACCTCTTGCGATAGCCACCCATGTCGGCAATTCCGGATAACGAAAGTGTCATAAAAATCACCAAAAGGTAACCCAGGGAAATGGCATACTCGTATAGAACAGTGTTCTTGATATTCATGCCAAAAAACTGCACCATTTCTGAACCAAAGGCTTTTTTTGTAACGATCTGGTAATATATTGGGTACAGGACGGTATTAACACTTAAAATATAGGCCGAATTAGCAATGTCGTACGAGCACCAGGCATTGATCACTTTTGGGGAATTTATTGGCAAAACGGGTCTGGTCATGTTAGTATGATTAGTTATTACACAAAAATAAATTTTTTATTGAGAAATTTTTCAGATATTGGGTTTTTATCATATGATCCCTTTTTTACAAAAGTAGTTGGCATTCGAATGAAGAAACATGGCGCTATTTTCCTCGCATTTTGCAAGTTTATTACATTTATTATCAGAGTCTTAATCCGTTTTCGGTACAAGGTAGTGGTCAAAGGATCGGAGGTTTTTCAGAATAATTCTCCGGCATTAATTTTACCCAATCATCAGGCACTGATAGATCCGGTTATACTGTTAAGTCACCTTTACCGCTACACAACTGTTACTCCGGTCATAGCGGAAAAATATTTTGACATTCCGATATCCAGAACTTTTTTCCAATATTTGGGGGCTATTCGGGTCAGCGATCTGCAAAGTGGCAGCCGCGATACGCAGGTATTAAAAGTAATAACCAGATCTGTTATCAAAGGAATGAAACGTGGGAACAACGTTGTCCTTTACCCAGGAGGTCAAATTGCAGGCCAGGGTTATGAGAAAATTTTCAATAAAAAATCGGCCTGGCACATCGTCAGAAAGTTACCTGATGATACTTTGGTCATCGGCGTTCGGATCTCCGGATTATGGGGAAGTATGTTTTCGAAAGCCAGGACGGGCAAATCACCGGATTTTTTCGTTCAATTGTTAAAAGGGATGTTATTCGTGCTGGCCAATTTGCTTTTTTTTGTGCCAAAAAGAACCGTCACGATTGAATTTCAGGACCTGACAATCGGTGCCAAAAATGTCGCTTCTGAGGGTCAGAAGCCTTTCAACACTTATCTGGAAGAGTATTACAATCTGCGCGGAGAAGAGCAAAAATTTTATATGAAGCATTATTTTTATGGACGGTAATTGAATATCCATAGTCCGTACTTCTGAATCATCCTTTCTAATTTGTTATTTCAGGGCTCATTTCCACATTTCCAAATTTTCAAATTTTCAAATTTTCAAATTTTCAAATTATTTCATCCGCACCACAGCTGTCCGTTTTCTGCCGTCCATCAGCACCTCAAGTGCGTGCTCGAAGCGCACCCATTTAACGAACTTTCCCTGATGGATCAACTTTTGGGAATCCAGCAATTTCATGTTCACAAATTCATTTCCATCCAGGACCGGGACTGAAAAATAGCCCACGTTCATCGAGGTAACGTTGTGGAAAAAGTGTGATCCGAGTGAAGCATCCAACGGAAAATCGGGCAAACCTATTTCGACAATCACCTTGGCATTGTTGATGTGAGCCCACCTGACGGGAATGCCTGTAAATTCGTCGCGGGTTCCCCAACGACCAGGACCAATCAGTACGTATTTACGATCCTCTTCGCTGAGAAGTTTGTTGAATTCGAGGATTTCGGCCGCGATTTCTTTGGTTCGGGTTCGGTCGAACTTGTCAATATCAACATAGAGAACATCCTGAATGCCTTTTATCTTGCCATTGCCCATTCCCCTTTGAGAGAGCAGCACGAGGTTGCTCCGGTCGAGCTCATCAAGTTCTATTTCGATATCATCCTCTCTGCGGATAAGCGGTTTCAGCTGTAGCAGGTAGAAAGTAGGCCAGCCGTTGTCTCCTTTGTTGAGATCGATGGCAAATTCCATCTCGACCGGCGATCCCATGGCCTGCTGAAAGAGTTTCATCAAAATCAGCAGACTGTCGGCCATGGGCACCTGATTGTATTTCAACAGGTTGGCAAAGTCGACCACACGTGGTCCTCTGGTGCCTATTCCTGGTAAGATCACTTCGTTTTCCATGTCGTAGGTGGAAACGCACTGATCGATGACGCCATCCTTTTCGGCGGCTGAAACAGGATATTTCCTGATAGCGGCCAATTCTCCCTCCTGACACATATCAAATTCGCTGTGGGTCAGATCAATTGCATAAAACTCCCTTTGAGTGTCCCTTACCAGGTCTGAAATGCCACCGACATTGAGTGCAGGGTATTTAGGGCAAAACCGGTAGGCCTTTTCGCCGCCCGAAACAGCTTGTCCCAATCCCAGGGCGGCTACTGCGAAGCCATCTTCCGGCTGCATGTAAGAATAGGGATAGTAATTATAGGATTGAGCAATCCCACTGATGTCGACGTAAAACTTTCCACTGTGCTCTTTTCCCACCACAGGCTGGATGATGATGGCCATCTTTTCCTCTTCAATTTTGTAGTTGATAGCCTGGAAATAGGAACGGGCATCATTGCTGAAAACGGAAGCATAAATTAGCTTGACGGCATTCATCAACTGCATAAACCGAACTTCCGTATCCGGATGGTTGTTTGGGATGAGATAGGTATCATATACACCTGAGAACGGCTGAAGCAAGGAGTCTTCAAACAATCCGGACGACCTTATGGCCAAAGGTTGAGTAATGTGCTGGATATATTGCATAAGCTTATCCTTCAGCGTGATGCTAAGATCTCCTTCCAGAAAGGCGGCTTTTATCCTCTCCTGATCGGTGGAATGAAAAGCCAATTCAAACAATTTGTTCGATTCCAGAAATTTGTCAAACTCAATGGCACCAATAATAGAAGTTGCCGGCATCCTGATGTTTAGTCCCGGAAGGATAGCCTTCATATCAATGTTTTCCAAAAGGTTACTCATAAAGGCCAGTCCCCTGCCCTTTCCTCCCAGAGAGCCCAGACCCATGCGGACAATATAACGGTTACCGGCAATTAAAGTAGAGTCGAAATTAACGATTCGTCCCCTGTTTTTCTTCTCCCGCACATCCGTGAAGACATTGAGGCAGAAGTCGCGCAACTTCTCAGTATTTTCGAAATCCTCAACTTTGAAAGGAATCAGCCGCTCTGCCATGTTGATTTCGCCACGGGCCATCAGCCAGGTTGAAAAACCATTTTCACGTGCATGATACAGCAGAGATTCCATGGGTACTTTGGCAACCAGCTCTTCAAATTCATGGAGATTTCGGGCACAGGCAATTTTATCGCCCTTTTTATCCTTGAAGATAAAATCACCAAAGCCCAGCTTACTGTTGATAAAATCATGAATATCGTGCGAAAGAGTATCTGAATTTTTGGTAATAAAACCTGCTCCAATGGCTTCCGCCCTTTTGGCATTTTCAATATCATGCGACTGTAAAAGCAGTGGAATAGGATACTTTAAATTTTGACGGGTATATTTTAGGAGCTCAATACCGGCGTCCTCATCATTGACCCCATCTTTTGCAAATTTCACATCCGAAATTACGCATAGAAGGTAATCCTTGTAATTGTTAATGATATGCACTGCGTCTTCGTATGTACTTACTAGCAGTACTTTTGGTCTAGCCCGGTATTTGAAAATTTTATGCAGCTCATCGGTCGAATCATCTGAAACCAGTGATTGTGTCTGGGTAAGAACGCTTGAGAAAAGCAGAGGCAAGTACCGCGAATAATATTTAATCGAATCCTCAACAAGCAGTACGATTCTAACGCCACCTAGAACAGTATCCCTGTCAACATTGCGCTTGTCTTCGATGTATTTAATCATGGCAATGAAAACATTTGAATTGCCGTTCCATACGAAAACGCGGTCAATGGCAGGCACCTGTGCCGCTGATCGCTTAAAATAACCGACATCATTGTTGTTGTTGACAAGAAGCAGGATGGGAATTCTGGATTTGTGCGTATGAATCAGTTCGGCCACCTTGATCGGCATTACCTTATCGACTCCGGCCATGATGATGATCAGGTCGAAATGGCGGCTATTCAAAGTTGGCACAACATCTTCGGGCGTATTGACACTGGTAAATCGAGGTGCGGCATAGAGATTGAGCTGCAAGTATTCGCCAAAAATTTTGTCGGAGAATTGTCCTTCCCTTTCAATGGAGTAAGCATCGTAAAGGGTAGCAAAAAGTAACACCTCCTTCACCCTGGTAGGCATTAATTCCTGAAAAATATCGCGGTCGGTTTTCCTCCTTTTGAACAGGCTAGAGATCGAAATCTGATCCAGTTTCTCTTTTTCCATGGGTTGCTATTTGGCTCAGAAAGGTAATAATTTTAAGGAAATTTCAGATCAGTGTCTCAAAATTCAAATAATATTTGCTATTTTTGAAATAGACCTGATGCTTTTGAACTTATCCAGGCTTTTTCTATTGCAAATTCAGCAATGCAGGGAAGCGACTCAAACATTTTCAATAATTGAAATTTAACTATGACACCCATGAAAGATAAACAGTCAACTCCCCAACATCTTTTGAAAGAAGATTTTGAAAAACTCATACAAGAGTTGGAATTGCATCAAATTGAACTGAGGTTGCAGAACGAAGAGCTACAATTGGCTAAGGCTCAAGCAGTCATTGAGGCTGAAAAATACAAAGAGCTGTACGATTTTGCTCCCATCGGGTATTTTACATTAGATCGAAAAAGTGAAATTTCGAAGTTGAATCTCACCGGTGCAAAAATGATTGGCATAAATCGTTCACAACTAATCAACAAACCATTTCATCAATTTATTTCCCAGGACACCATTTTTGCTTTTCAGCAATTCATTGAAAACCTTTTCAAAAATCAGGTCAAAGGAAGTTGTGACATAACTTTATTGTCGGATACCAATGTTGCAATGTATGTTCATCTTATTGGCATTGTGGATCAAAACGGGGAACAATGCTACATAACCTCCACAGATGTTTCTGAACAAAATGAAGCTGAAGAAAAACTGAAAGAAAGCGAACGCTTGTATCGCAAACTCTTCGATCAGGCGAATGAAGGACTCATCTTGTTAACCATGGATGGAAAAATAGCAGAACTTAACCAGTCCTTTGCTCAGATGCATGGTTACACAGTGGATGAAATGAGAAACATGGATATCAGGGATCTTGATGTTCTAAGGGAAGATGCTCTCGAAAGTCGTGCAGAAATCACGCAAAGGATACTTGATGGTGAGGTGGTTCGTTTTGAAGTTGAACATTACCATAAAAATGGTCATAGCCTCATTTTAAGTGATACAGTCAGTATAATAAACATTAAAGACCAAAAATATTTTCTTGCTTTTCATCAGGATATTACCGAGCGCAAACAAGCCGAAAATGCACTAAAAGAAAGCGAGGAAAAATACAGACAAATATTTGACAACGCATTCGACATAATGTCCATTTACGAAGTTACTGAAGATGGACGTTATAAAGTGATCGACTTTAATTCCACGGAAGCAAAACTGATTGGCAATATTGAGAATTACCAGAACAGGTACATTGATGAATGCATTCCTCCGGATTTATATGATCAGTTTAAACAAAATTATGAACGATGCATCAGAGAAGAAAAAATTATTATTTATGATGAGCAAATCAACTTTCAAAATATAAATAAAACCTTCAATACACAGTTAATACCTTTAAAAAACAGCTGCGGGCGTATTCATAGAATCATCGTTATTTCGCGGGATGTCTCCGAAAACAAAATTCTGACAACTCAGTTGACTGATCAGAATGAAAAACTGAACTTACTCAATAAAGATTTGACCATAGCGAAAGATAAGGCAGAACAAAGCGATAAACTCAAGTCTGCCTTTCTTGCCAATATGAGTCATGAAATCAGAACACCGATGAATGGAATTCTTGGATTTTCAAGCCTTTTGAAATTACCGGGTCTCACAGGAGAGGAACAGCTGGAATACATTAAAATTATTGAGAGAAGTGGTGCGCGGATGCTCAACATAATATCCGAAATAATGGATATCTCGAAAATTGAATCCGGAATGGTAGGTTTAAATCTTCAAGTGATTAATATAAATGAAAAGATTGAAAATGTATTTAAGCTTTTGAAGCCTGAGGCAGACAAAAAGGGGATTCAACTTGCTTTAAGGAATGGATTACCGGCCATTAAATCCAAAGCAGTATCTGACAGCGAAAAATTGTATTCCATTCTTACCAACCTTGTAAAAAATGCCATAAAATACACAGATAAAGGTACCATTGAATTTGGGTATGATGTCGTAGAGACGCATAATTATGCGTCTTCATCCAATGGTCATGGAATCGATGTAGAGACGCACAATTGTGCGTCTTCCCAAGATGTGTACGGAGGCGTTGAGGAGACGCACAACCGTGCGTCTCTACTGCAATTTTATGTCAAAGATACAGGAATCGGAATCCATCCAGAAAGGCAGGAGGCTATTTTTGATCGTTTTGTTCAGGCAGATATTTCGGACGTACAAGCTAGGCAAGGCGCTGGCCTTGGATTAAGTATTTCCAAGGCTTTTGTTGAGATGCTTGGAGGAAAAATATGGGCCGAGAGCGAAATAGGTATTGGCTCAACTTTTTATTTCACATTGCCTTTTATTGTAGAATTGAAAAAAGATAATGATGCTAAGGACTCTGCCGCATCTGATAATACCTCAAAGAAGATTGAAAACCTTAAGATACTAATTGCTGAAGACGATGAAACATCCGAAATTTACGTTTCCATTATAGCAGGCGAATTCAGCAATGATCTTTTAAAGGCCAGAACTGGTTCTGAAACCATTGAAATTGCTCGCCAGAATCCGGATATTGATTTAATCCTTTTGGATATCCAGATGCCTGAAATGAATGGCTATGAAGCGACCAGACAAATCAGGCAGTTTAACAAGGAAGTTATCATTATTGCCCAGACAGCTTATGCTCTAGCCGGTGACCGGGAAAAGGCAATTGCTGCCGGATGTAACGATTATATTGAGAAACCAATTAAGAAAGAGCTGCTAATCGAATTAATAAACAAATATTTCAAATAATAATTATCTTACTGATTATTAAGCAAATAAGTTTCTGCTTCCAAATTCCACAATCCTTTGTGTTTTTTGCAAATTTTATCCAGTTCGGCAAAAAGCGGATCTGATTTACCTTTTTCAGCAAAATCAGAAATCGGAGTTAAGGGCATTTCGATATGGTTGTATA
>JBAXED010000040.1:0-31878 GCA_037140615.1 Prolixibacteraceae bacterium | reverse complement strand
AGAAGAGTTCTAGTTCGAGCCTAGACGGGTCAACCAGTAAATCAATCACTTACAATTTATTTTGTAGGTGATTTTTTTTGTTGTTTAATTTCAATTTTACACCTGACAGGTTTTCGAAAATCCGTCAAGTGTAAGATTGGTTTAAAATTGAAAAGGACAGATCCGGGAACAATTATTGCCTGAACTGATTTTCGAACTTTTCAGGTGGATGTTAGAAATTTATATATATTCGTGTTCTTAATTCTGGTTGTCTATGTTGTCACCGATGCTCAATGGTTTATTGCTTCCTCTGTTGGTTGCCATGTTTCTTGGAATCAACATGGGAGGAAGCGGAACCGCTCCTTCTTTTGCAACAGCTTATGGTTCAGGAATTTTGCGCAGAACATTTATTCCGGGACTTTTTGGCATTTTCGTTCTTTTGGGGGCACTTCTTGCGGGTAAGAATACGGCCATCACGCTGGGGAAAGGAATTCTTCCTGCCGGAAGTCTTGATTATACGCTAACAACTATTATCCTTTTTTCTGTGGCCCTCTCCCTGCTCTTTGCCAACCTGCTGGGTGTTCCGCAGTCAACGTCGCAATCGACAGTAGCCGCTCTTGTTGCACCGGCTCATTATGTAGGGCAGCTCAATACACACAAGATATTCTTCGAAATCGTTCCTACCTGGATCATACTTCCATTGGTATCCTTTGGGATCATGTATTTCATCGCGCGGATTGTTAACCGAAAGTTCGACCTCAAACATCCCGGCTATTTCCACTCGGACAAGCAGCAAAAAATCTTTAAATGGGTCGTAATTGTGACGAGCTGTTATGTCGCATTTTCTATTGGATCCAATAATGTGGCCAATGCAGCAGGCCCCATCACTTCCATGATCACCAATGAACTCCATTTCAATCCAACAAGTGAAAATTTTTTGCTGATAATGATCATCTCAACCCTGATAATTGCACCTTCATTTGCCATTGGAAGCTCAATCTTTGGTCACAAACTGATGATTAAAACGGGCACTGAAATCATGGAAATAGGAAAAGTAGAAGCCTCCATGATCTCTTTTGTTACCGCTTCGCTCTTGCTGGGTGCTTCGGTCACAAAGGGAATTCCTACTTCACTGGTTCAACTTAATACTTTCGCGATTTTGGCCATCAGTGTATCTAAAAATGGATGGAAGACCACCTTTTCAAATAAAGTCGTCAAACAGTTCTGGCTGATCTGGTTCATCGCTCCTTTGATTGCCTTTATTTTTTCCTATTTCCTGACCTCATTGGCCGACCAGTTCGGCTTACTCTCCGTTTAATCAGATTATCTCCGGCCGGAACTTTTTAATGGCTTTGTCAAGTTCGGCAGCATCCGGGAAATGCCCTTTTAACCTCTCTTTGTACAAGGGTCCATGGTTGGGGATTTTTGTGTGGACGAGTTCGTGTACCAAAATGTAATCGATTAACCTATCGGGAAGGCGCATCAGATGAAGATTCAGATTGATGTTTTTAAGGCTGGAACAGCTTCCCCAGTTGGTTCTATTATTTTTGATTGTCAGCGCTTTAAATGAATACCCCAGCTGATTGGCCAATTCACGGGTGCGGCCGGGCAGGTACCTTTTTGCTTCATACCGTAGCACTCCTTCCAAAGCCAGTTTTATCTTCGACTGTATTTCAGAATCTTGCAAAGAAGCAGTAACCGGATAATTGATAAAAACGTTACGCTCTTCGGGTAGGAAATTCACCTTAATCTTTTCGTCATTGCCAGGCAGAAGATAGTATTTTAAACTGCGTGTGGAAAAGAGCAATCCCGGCATCAGGACTTTCCCGGTAAGTCCGTGCTTTTCCAGTTTTAGCTGAGTCTTGATTACCCATACTCTTTTCTCCTCCAGAAATTCTACTCCCCGTGAAAAGGGCATTAGCCATGGAATCGAAACGATTACTTCACCGGATGATTTTACTGATATCCTAAGTCTTTTTGACCTTGCTTTTCGCACGAGTTGAACCTCTCCTATTCCGTCCACAAACAGGATCTTCGCCGGATTAAGCTTCATACTTGAAAGTTGTCAATTAGTGGCATATCTGTGAGTAAATCTAAAGAATTATTTCCTATTTTTGAGTAAAAAGCCAGTTCATTTAAAATCCCGGATGGCAAGCCGGTTATTCGCTTAACAAGACAATTTTCCCGAGAGACCTGATTTTAACAACGCTAACAAAAATTCATCATGAGTGAAAATAACGGAACAAAAATTCTACTGGCATTTATTGCCGGAGCAGCCGTAGGAGCAGCCATCGGGTACTTTCTGAACTCTGACAAAAAAGATGAGATTCTCACTGATCTGAAGGAGGGTGCCTCCAAAATCAAAAAGGACGTTGAAGAGAATATCGACAAAGCCAAAGAGGTGGTTGATAGTTTCAGAAAGATGGACATCGACCTCACACCTGAAAATCCGGAATAACCATGGACCAGGAAAACGCAGAATTTTTTCAGGAAGTAAAGCTGATGGTTGCCGACTATCTTTCGGCACGGCTTCAGCTGCTAAAATACGATCTTTACGAAAAGACCGCCAAAATTACGGCAACGCTTTTCTCTTCGCTTGTCATTGCCATGCTTTCGTCCATGTTGCTCTTTTTCCTTAGCCTTGCCCTGGGGTTCTATTTGGGATCCCTTTTCAACAGCTATGGCACAGGATTTTTGGTTGTAACAGGCATTTACCTTCTGCTTTTATTGCCTTTTCTCATTTTCAGAAAAAGTTTAATAGAAAAGACAATTATCAATAGAGTGATAGAACAATTGACAGAAAAAGAGGAGGATGAGAAATGAGCTTAAAACCAATGTCAAAAATTGACAACATAGAAAAACTTAGATTCGAGCAAAATAAGCTGAAAATTTACTGCACTTACCAGGAAAAGCTGCTGGGTTTACAACTCGAACATTTCAAGGTAAATTACTCCAGCATAATTGGAAACGAATTGCTGCCTTACGATAAATCCCAAACCATTCAGGTTAACGAACTGCTTGACTCGGTAAACAATTTGATTGCAAACTTGCTGCCAGGGATATTTAAGGGGAAATTCCTGCCAGGCTTTATTTTGAAAATTCTTCAACTTGTGATGATCAATACTTTCACAAAAAAAAGGTGACTTTGCGGTCACCTTTTTTATTGATTTTTTTCAGTCGGGAAAGTACCCTTTGATGATTCCTCGTTTTGAGTCGCGTATAAAAAGGAGTATTTCATCTCTTTCGCGGGATGCCGGCATCTCCGTCTCAACCACTTCGAGCGCCTGTGAATTGTTGTAGCCCTTCTGATATATAATCCGGTAGATATCCTGAATTTGAGTTATCATCTCATTGGTGAACTCCCTGCGGCGCAATCCGATGGAGTTAACCCCTGCATAAGAAAGTGGCTCACGGCCAGCTTTGATATACGGTGGCACGTCTTTCCTCACCAGGGATCCGCCTGATAGCATGACGTGCTTGCCAATGTGGCAAAACTGATGGATGCCTGTGTGCCCACCAATAATGGCAAAGTCATCCACGATTACTTCACCTGCCAAAGACGTTGAGTTGACAAGGATCACATTGTTTCCGACCACGCAATCGTGGGCAACATGAACATAAGCCATGATCAGACAATTGCTGCCAATGATGGTTTTCCCCTTTGCAGAAGTTCCCCTGTTAATAGTGACGCACTCTCTGATGGTTGTGTTGTTGCCAATTTCGACGATTGAGTACTCACCTTTGAATTTCAAGTCCTGAGGTTCTCCTCCGATGACGGCACCTGGAAATATTTTACAGTTTTTCCCAATCCGGGTTCCCGGAAGGATGGTTGCATGCGGGCCAATATTGGTTCCTTCGCCAATGACAACATCGTCGCCAATGGTAGCAAAAGGCTCAACGACAACCCCTTCAGCTAGTTTTGCATTGGGGTGGATATGGGCAAGTACTTGCATCATGAGAATAAAGTTATTTATTTTTTACGATCTGGGCCATAAATTCACCTTCACAAACCACGGTATCACCAACAAAAGCGAGTCCACGCATGTGTGCAATCCCTCGTCTTATCGCGCTTGTGAGTTTTATTTTATAGATGATTGTGTCACCCGGGACTACCTTTTTCCTGAATTTGATGTTATCCATAGTCATGAAATAGGTCGAATAATCACCGTCGGCATGCATGGAACTAATGACGAAAATTCCCCCGCACTGGGCCATAGACTCAATGATCATGACACCCGGCATCACTGGTTCTTCTGGAAAGTGACCCACGAAGAAGGGTTCATTCATGGTAACATTTTTCACGCCAATGATGTAGTCACTACCTTTTTCGATCACTTTATCCAAGAGAAGGAATGGATTGCGGTGAGGCAACATCCTTTTAATGGCATTGATATCGTAAAGTGGTTCTTTGTTCGGATTGTATTCGGGTGGAGCAGACTCGGCCATGCTCCGCAGGTTCTCCTTCTGAAGCATCTTGGTAAATTCGGTATTGGCAAGGTGCCCTGGTCTTTTGGCAATGATCCTTCCTTTGATTCTTTTCCCCAGTAAGGCCATGTCGCCAATAAGATCCAGCAATTTGTGCCTTGCGCATTCGTTGTCGAAATGCAGCTTGAGATTGTTGAGTATGCCAAGTTCGTTGACCTGTATGTGCTCGTGGTGAAAAAGATCGGCAATCCGGTTCAGTTCATCCTGATGCATCTCCTGGTCCATGATGACGATGGCGTTGTCAAGATCACCGCCCTTAACCAGGTTGTTTTTCAGCAGAGCTTCAAGCTCCCTGACAAAAACAAAAGTGCGGCATGGTGCAATCTCGGTGGTATATTCAGTGGAACTGTCAAAAGAGGCAAACTGGTTTCCCAACACCGATGAATTGTAAGAAATAAGCACATCGACAGAGAAATTTTCATCAGGAAGGATGGTCAGTTCCGAACCTGTCGACTGGTTGTGGTAGGTAATTTTTTTCTTGACAACAAAATATTCACGCTCAGCATTTTGCTCAACAACTCCGGCTTCCTGAAGTGCCTCAACAAATTGCAAAGCACTTCCGTCCATTATTGGCACTTCGCAGCCATTGATCTCCATCAAAACATTGTCGATCTCAGAAGCAATCAATGCAGACATGCAATGTTCGATCGTGCTGATGGAAACATCACCATCTTGTAAAACCGTTCCCCGGGCAGTACCTCTAACCTTAGAAACATTGGCTTCGATCACGGGAGTCCCTTCAAGGTCTGTCCGCATAAACCTGAATCCGAAATTTTCGGGAGCAGGTTTAAAAGTTAGCGATACTTCAACTCCTGAATGAAGACCCTTCCCGGTAACGGTGACCGGATAAGCTATGGTATTTTGTTTCACTATCATCCCTTACTAACTAAAAAATTCGATTGGTTAAAATCTTGTTTTATATAAATGACTTTTTTATTTCTGTTCCATCAATTTTATGGCTTTTTTCAGATCGGATATATCTCCCGACATCTGCGGAAGTCTTCTGAAAATCGCCATGCAACGCATAAAATCTTTGTGATCCTGTATCGGTGAACCTATCACCGTAGAATTTGCTGCAACGTTTGCCATGACACCTGCCTGACCGCCGATTCTCACGCTGTCGCCAACGACTAAATGGCCGGAGATTCCAACCTGAGCCCCTATCATGCAATTTTTTCCAACTTTGGAAGAGCCTGCAACTCCTGCCTGTCCGGCAATGACTGTGTTCTCACCGATATCAGCATTGTGAGCTATCTGAATGAGATTATCCAATTTCACTCCTCTGCGAACAATGGTTGAACCCATGGTGGCGCAGTCGATGGCGGTATTGGCACCCACTTCTACCAGATCTTCCAAAATCACATTACCAATTTGGGCGATCTTGGAAAATGGTCCGTCGGAACTAGGCGCAAATCCAAAACCATCGGCACCGATCACCGCACCTGAATGCAAAATACAATCAGCACCAATCTTGCAATCTGCATAGATTTTTACACCTGCATAGATGGTTGTATTGTCGCCTACCACCACATTCTCACCAATGAAAACCTGCGGATAGATGCTCACATTACTTCCAATGACAGCGCCATCAGAGACATAGGAAAATGCACCAATGTAGATATCCTCTCCTAGTTTGGCGCTGCTACTTACAAAGGAAGGTTGCTCGATTCCTATTTTAGCAGGTTTAAATTGCTGGTACATTTTAAGCAACTCGGCGAGTGAAGAATAAGGATCATCGACCCGAATCAGGGTACATGAAAGTCCTTCTTCGGGCTTAAAATCTCGCGAGACAATCACAACCGATGCCAAAGTAGAATAGATGAATTTGGTGTAGGCTGGATTGGAAAGAAATGTGAGTGTGCCTGGAACACCCTGATCAATTTTGGAGATATTATGTAACGTAATTTCGCCATCGCCTTCAACTGTACCGTTGAGGATCATTGCAATGTCTTTGGCTTTAAACTCCATTCCTTATTTTTAAAAATTAGGTGCAAAAATAATCAATATTAGTTACCCTAAGAGATTTTCGCCGGATAACAGACAAAATGTTTGCGCACAGTCTTGGATAATCCCTCCAGATTTATATCCGAAGCATCCCTGATATCCTTCAGTTTGCCATTTTTATACAAGATCAGGATGGCCTCCTCATCAGAACGATAGGCATTGTTTGCCATTTCTCCGACAGAGATAAAATAATCGGTTTCTGCCTCCGAAATATCCTTTCTTGCCATCACCTTTTCCTTGAGTTCATTCACCTGACTTTCGCTGAAAGGATCAGTGGAAATTTTAATCTTCATCAGCTTCCTGTTGATGATGCGGTCGGAAAGATCGGAAAGTACAGGATCCTGATCCGTGATCCAATCTTTGATCGTGCATAAAATATCTGAATCATCGAGCCGGGCAAAACAGTTTAGCGCCATTCTTTTCTTTTCCCTATCGGTGGATCTAAAATCCGAAGCGGTTACTTCTCCTTTCAGAAAGCAGGCAAAAGCCCCCGAAGATTCGACCTCTTTGCCGGATAGCACAAGGTCGGAGGCCCGACGGAGCAGATTAACCAGCGTCCTCTCTGCTGATACCACCGTTTTGTGAAGATACACCTGCCAGTACATCATCCTTCGGGCTATCAGAAATTTCTCAACCGAATAAATCCCCTTGGCCTCAACGACCAACCGATCGTTTCTGACATCCAGCATTTTGATGATGCGGTCGGAAGAGACCACACCCTCTGACACGCCGCAGTAAAAACTGTCGCGCTTAAGGAAATCGAGACGGTCCATATCAAGCTGACTACTTATCAGATGATGCAGAAAATGCTTGGGATACTGGTCCAGAAATATTCGGATGGCGAGATCCAGTCGGCCGTTAAACTCCTCATTGAGCTCCTGCATAAATAGCAATGACAACTCCTCGTGGGAGATTCCCCTGACGATGCTCTCCTCCAAGGCATGGGAAAAAGGACCATGACCCAGATCGTGCAAGAGGATGGCTACCGAAACCCCTTCGGCCTCTTCATCGGTTATTTCAACCCCCTTTTCTCTAAGTACCTGCAAGGCTGTATTAACCAAGTACATACTGCCAATGCTGTGCTCAAACCTTGTGTGATTGGCACCAGAGTAGACCAGCGAGGTAAGTCCTAGCTGGCGAATCCGGCGAAGCCGTTGAAAATAGGGATGTTCAATCAAATCGAAGATCAATCCCGAATTTAAATCTATGAAACCCCAGACGGGATCGTTGACAATTTTATGTTTGGTTCGCTTCACGCAGGAAATTTTATTATCAAATTGACAACTAATTATTTACAAATTTATGCTTCGATCTGCCCATTTTTGCTTTTCACTCTCAACTCTCAACTCATAACTCTCAACTTTCCAGTTGTAAACCCTGACAGATCATTCAAAAATAGAAATAAATATTTGTTTAATTCAAACATTAATAGTAATTTCGCACCGGAGATTAATCGCAGGATTAGGGGACGCATTGTCCCCTATTTTATTAAGTTATAAAATGATATCGAAGTTAGTTATTCAAAGGATGGTGGAAGAAAAGTTGACGGATACGACGTTTATCGTTGATATCACCGTTGGCTTGGGCAATGCTATTTCGGTAATGATTGACGGCGACGAGGGATTGAGCATTGACAAATGCATCGAGATGAGTCGTCACATTGAGCATCAGTTCGACCGCGAAGTAGAGGATTTTTCGCTGGAAGTATCATCACCGGGATTGACCTCTCCATTTAAAGTGCTGCGCCAGTACCTGAAATACCTTGAAAAAGAGGTGGAAGTAGTTACTGCCAAGGGGGATAAAGTTGTGGGTATCCTGAAGTCGGCCGACGAAAAAAGCTTTTCAATTGAGATGACAAACAATATAAAAGTGGATGGAAAGAAAACAGTTGAGATCAAAACTGTTGCCTATTCATTGCAAGAGATAAAAACAGTAAAACCAGTTATTACTTTTAAATAAAAATCCTGAAGATATGGACAACCTCAATCTGATTGACACGTTTTCGGAATTTAAAGACCTGAAAAACATCGATCGAGCTACCATGATGAGCGTATTGGAAGATGCGTTCAGAAGTGTTATCCAAAAGCAATTTGGCACGGACGAGAATTTTGATGTCATTATAAACCCCGACAAAGGAGACTTCGAGATCTACAGAAACCGCACAGTGGTAGAAGATGGAGCATTAACCGATTTGAACACAGAAATCACCATTACGGCAGCCAATGCCAACAATGGAGATTATGAGCTGGGAGAAGAAGTAACCGATACCATCCGTTTCAGTGACTTTGGAAGAAGGGCTATCCTGAATTTAAGGCAGAATCTGGCATCCAGAATATTGGAGCTTGAGAAAGACAACATCTATCAAAAATACAAAGCTAGAATTGGCGAGATCGTTACAGGCGAGGTTTACCAAATCTGGAAGAAAGAACTTTTGTTGCTCGACGATGAAGGCAACGAACTCATCCTTCCGAAAAATGAGCAAATCCCTTCCGACTTTTTCAGAAAAGGCGACAGTGTTCGTGCAGTGGTGATCAAGGTAGAGATGAGGAACAACAGTCCTTATGTCATCTTGTCCCGTATTTCGCCCGTGTTCCTGGAAAGACTCTTCGAACTGGAGGTTCCTGAGATATCTGACGGACTGATAACCATTAAAAAAATTGTCAGGATTCCGGGTGAACGCGCTAAGGTTGCCGTTGAATCGTATGATGACCGAATCGATCCTGTAGGTGCTTGTGTTGGAATGAAAGGATCTCGTATTCATGGCATCGTAAGAGAGTTGCGCAACGAAAATATTGACGTAATCAATTTTACAAACAACAACCAGTTATATATACAAAGAGCTCTAAACCCTGCAAAAATCTCATCCATAAAGATTTATGGCAACGAGAACAGGGTAGAAGTATTTCTTAAGCCTGAAGAAGTTTCTTTGGCCATCGGGAAAGGTGGTTTGAATATCAAACTTGCCAGCCAGCTCACAGGATATGACATTGATGTCTACCGTGATCGCGAAATTGCTGACGAAGAAGATGTCTCGCTTGAAGAATTTGCAGATGAAATCGATGATTGGGTTCTCGACGGACTTAAGTCCATCGGTTGCGATACTGCCAGAAATGTACTGAACCTCTCACGGGAGGAGCTTATTAAGCGTACCGACTTTGAAGAAGAAACAATCGACGAAGTCTTGCGCATACTGAAGTCCGAATTTGAACAATAACTGTCAGACGTTCATTCAACCGGAAGAGATAAAGCAAATTAAACTGTTTGGCAAACTATGGATACAGGTAACAAAGTATCAACAAGGTTAAGTAAAATAGCACGCGATCTGAACGTGGGAATCGCTACCATCGTAGAGTTTCTGAATAAACAGGGGATAAAGATGACCCCTGATCCCAACGCAAAGATTGATTCCGATGCCCAGATGCTTCTCGAGAAACAGTTTCGAAAAGATCATGATGCCAAAGTAGAGGCTGATATGCATCGTCCGGGTCGTTTGAAAAGAGACACCATTTCGATTGAAGATGTCCATCACCCGGATAACAAAGTTCAGACCGAAGATTTTGAAGACGATTCTGTTAACATCAAAGACAACAGCCTTCATCATTCCAAAGACATAAAACACCATGATCCACAGGTTAGAGCGCCAAAACCTGAGATCACTCACACTCCCCTACCGGAGAAACCCGGAGTCAAAGTGGTTGGCACGGTGGACCTTGAAAATCTTTCAGGTAAGCCAAAAGTAGCTGAACCAGCTGCAAAGCCTGCAAAAGAGGAACCAAAAACAGAACAACCACCGGTTGTCAGCGCAGAAAAAGTTGCTGCTCCGAAAGTTGAAGCTGCCCAACCGGTTGCATCTGTTGTTGAACCAAAAGAAGAAGTATCAGCACCTGTTCAAAAGCAGGAGAATGTTGAGAGTGTTCCTGAAATGATATCCAATGTTCAACAGATCGAATCAAACATCAATATCATAGGGAAAATTGATCTGGACGAACCCAAGGCAGCTGATAAAAACAAGAAAGAGGTCACACTGACCAAGAAAAAACATAGCGCTTCCAAAACGGCTGACGGAAAACCTGTCAAACCGGTTCGCGAAGGAAAACACCGTGAGGATCCGCTGGAAGAGATCTTTCCTGATCTGATCGATGTTCCTGAGGAGATCTTCAAGCATGCAAGGGAAATACTCTCCGGACCAAAAGTGGTCGGGAAAATTGATCTTCCTGTCGAAGGATTGAAAAAAGGAATCGTCCTGCGCGACGAAGACCGCACCTTGCGTAAGAAAAAACGCAAACGTGTCTCCAAAGATGCCAAAGAACGCGTTCCACTCAACATTGAGAAGAAGAGCGACGATCCGAAAGAGAAAAAAGAGCCCGGCAAAGAGAAAAGTACGATCAAAAAGAAAAGTTCTCTGGTCGTAAAGAAAAAATTACCGCTTAAAAAAGAGGTCAACGAGGAAGATGTACAAAAGCAGGTCAAAGAGACCCTTGCCCGTCTTACCACCAAAAGCCAGAAAACAAGAGGATCCAAACACCGTCGCGACAAACGTCTTGCCTACACGGAGAAGATGGCGGAAGAGGGTGCACAGGCCGATATCGACAGAAATATCATCAAAATTACAGAGTTTGTTTCTGTCAGTGAACTTGCCAGCATGATGGACGTTAACCCGACTCAGGTTATTGCAACCTGTATGTCGCTCGGACTTTTCGTATCCATCAACCAGCGTCTGGATGCCGAAACCATGTCGGTTGTGGCAGATGAATTTGGCTATAAAGTAGAGTTCATCTCCGTTGAAGTTCAGGAAGCCATTCTGGAAGAAAAAGATTCTGAAGCAGATCTCAAACCGCGTCCACCGATCGTCACAGTCATGGGACACGTCGACCACGGTAAGACATCTTTGCTCGACTACATTCGTAAAGCCAACGTAATTGCAGGTGAAGCGGGTGGTATCACCCAGCACATCGGTGCGTACAATGTGAAACTCGAAGATGGCAGAAAGATTACTTTCCTCGATACACCGGGTCACGAGGCGTTTACCGCCATGCGTGCCCGTGGTGCCCAGGTTACTGACATTGCCATTATCATTGTAGCAGCCGACGACGACGTGATGCCTCAGACCATCGAGGCCATCAACCATGCTTCTGCTGCCGGTGTTCCAATCGTATTTGCCATCAACAAGGTTGACAAACATACCGCAGATCCTGAAAAGATCAAGCATCAGCTGGCCAACATGAACTACATGGTGGAGAGCTGGGGCGGAAAATACCAGTCGCACGACATTTCGGCCAAATCCGGTCTGGGTGTTCCTGAACTGCTCGAAAAAGTATTGCTTGAAGCCGAAATGCTTAATCTGAGGGCTAATCCAAACAAACGTGCCAGTGGTTCGGTCATCGAATCTACTTTGGACAAGGGACGTGGTTATGTCGCCACTATTTTGGTTCATTCAGGTACCCTGAAAGTTGGAGACGTCCTTTTGGCCGGTCCGCACTTTGGTCACATCAAGGCCATGTTCAACGAACGCAACCAGCGCGTCGAAAGCGTCGGTCCGGCCGAACCTGTTCTGATCCTCGGATTGAACGGTGCTCCACAGGCGGGCGATAAATTCAACGTCATGGAGAGCGAACGCGAAGCCCGTCAGATTGCCAACAAACGTGAGCAATTGCAGCGTGAGCAGGGTCTGCGTACACAGAAACATATCACCCTCGACGAGATCGGCCGACGGATTGCCATTGGCAACTTCCAGGAGCTGAACATCATCGTGAAGGGAGACGTAGACGGATCGATCGAAGCTTTGTCCGACTCACTGATCAAACTCTCGACAACAGAGATCCAGGTCAACGTAATCCACAAAGCTGTTGGTCAGATCACAGAATCAGATATTATGTTGGCTTCGGCTTCCAACGCCATCATCGTTGGCTTCCAGGTCCGCCCATCCATGAGCGCCCGGAAACTGGCCGAGAAGGAGGAGATCGATATCCGCTTGTATTCCATCATTTACGACGCGATCAACGAGATCAAGTCAGCGATGGAAGGAATGCTTGCCCCGGAGATCAAAGAAGAGATCAAAGGAACGGCGGAGGTTCTTACTGTCTTCAAAATCACCAAAGTGGGAACTATCGCAGGATGTATTGTCCGCGACGGGAAAATCATCCGCAACTCAAAAGTGCGCCTGATCCGCGATGGTATCGTGGTCTTCACCGGCGAACTCGAGTCTCTGAAACGCTTCAAAGATGACATCAAAGAGGTGGCCAAAGGGTACGAATGTGGTCTGAATATCCAGAACTACAACGATATCCACGAAGGAGACTTTATTGAGGCATTTGAACAGGTAGAGGTCGCGAAAACACTCTAAAGAGATAAATAGATAAAAAAAAACAGCGGGGAGTCCCCGCTGTTTTTTTTTATCTATTTATCTCTTTAGTTCGCCGCTTCAAACTGCTGCAAAAACCGCACATCATTTTCGAAATATAACCTGAGGTCATTGATCCCGAACTTGAGCATGGCGATCCGTTCGATGCCCATGCCGAAGGCAAACCCGGTGTATTTTTTGCTGTCAATGCCGGATGCTTCCAGAACATTGGGGTCGACCATGCCGCAACCAAGAATTTCGAGCCATCCGGTGTATTTACAGACGTTACAGCCCTTGCCGCCGCAAATAGAACACGAGACATCAACTTCGGCCGAAGGCTCGGTGAAGGGGAAGTATGAGGGGCGCATTCTGATCTCTGATTTTTCGCCAAAAAGTTCTCTGGCAAAATAGAGCAGGGTTTGCTTCAAATCGGCAAAAGATACATTTTCGTCGATGTACAATCCTTCGATCTGGTGAAACATGCAGTGCGCACGGTAGGAAATCGCTTCATTCCTGAATACCCTGCCCGGGGTAACCGTACGAATTGGAGGTTTCATGGTTTCCATGTCGTGAACCTGTACAGAGGAGGTATGGGTTCTAAGCAGAATATCCGGATCACGCTGGATAAAAAAAGTATCCTGCATGTCGCGTGCCGGATGTTCTTCTGCAAAATTCAAAGCAGAAAAGACATGCCAGTCATCTTCAATTTCAGGCCCTTCGGAGACCACAAATCCCAATCTCTTGAAAATCTCCAGCATCTCATTTTTTATGATCGATATTGGATGCCTGGAACCTGCTTTCATAGGATCCCCCGGTAGGGAAAGATCCAAATTCTGTTCTTCTGATGCCTGATCTTCGAGTCCTTCTTTCAGGATCCTGATTTTCTCTGTGGCAAAATTTTTCAGGGTATTGACAGCCTGTCCGATCTCCTTTTTCTGGTCGGCCGATACATTCCTGAAATCTTCAATCAGTTTGGAGATTTCTCCCTTTTTACTAAGGTATTTGATCCTTAACTCTTCCAGTTCATCAGCAGACTTAACTACCCTTTCTTCTATTTCCTTCTGAAGTTCTTTGATCCGCTCTAACATTTGACAAATTTTTGAAATGCAAAAATAGAAATAATACGCTAAATAGCCGTTCCCCTGTCTATTCCAATGTCATTGTGGGAAATCGGATCTTCGATAGGCTCCATATGGGTAAAAACAGTTACCGGAAATGGAAAGTGGTCTCTCACCTTCTGCTCGACGACTTCCAGGAGATCGTGTCCTTTCTGAACCGACCATTCTCCAGGAACTAAAATGTGCACTGAAATAAATTTCCGCTGACCTGCTTGCCTGGTCATCAGTGAATGGAATTCGATCTCCGGCTGACGAAATTGATCGAATATGTGCTCAATTTGCTGACGTTCTGCACTTGGAATAGCGGTATCAATCAGCCCTCTGGCAGATTGCTGCAAAAGCCGGTACCCGGTCCAAACGATGTTCAAGGCCACCAGCATAGCGATGATAGGATCAAGAATAATCCATCCTGTCAGTTTCACCAACCCAATTCCGGCCAAAACACCTACTGAAGTCCAGACATCTGTCATCAGGTGTTTTCCATCTGCAGTTAAAGTAATCGAGTGATTTTGCTTCCCTTGCTTTATCAGTATCAATGCAACAAACAGATTTATCAGCGATGCGCCAAGCGATATCAATAATCCGACACTTACATTCTCGAGAGGCTGAGGGTCAAGCAACCGGGGAAATGCACTCCATACAATGCTTCCGGCAGCAAGAACAATAAGTCCTCCCTCGATCGCACTAGAAAAATATTCAGCTTTAGAATGGCCAAAAGCATGCTCTGCATCTGCCGGCTTTTCTGCCACCGTAAGCACAATTAACGCAACCAAAGCTGCCACCAGATTGACACACGATTCTAGTGCATCAGAGAGCAATCCCACTGATCCGGTAAGCAGGTAGGCCATGGTTTTCAGACCAATGGTCACTATCGCCGCAGCAATCGACAGGTAAATGAATTTCTTTAAAGATTTTGAGGCCATAATTGCAATTTATAATGGGAAAATTGGAAAATTGGAAATTGTGGAAATTGGAAAATGTGGAAATGTGATGCATTTGTTGTGATGTCTAGGATTTGGAAGAGATGATAATTTTGGATAAAATTTTCATTAGCTCACTGACATCGTTCAACAAATTCTCATCAATAGGGTAATTTGGAGAGTATTTACAAATAAGTAGCCAGTATTCTGTTTCTTCTGCCTCCTTAAATGCAATTTTAAGTTTGTGAATAAAATCCGCCTTGCTTTCAGCTCCCTGTGATTCTCGGACACACGCTCCTATTGAAGTGCCTGACCTAAGCAATTGATTACCTATCACAAATTTTCTTTGTTCTTGAAGCAATTCACATGCGGCAACGATCTTTAAGGCAAACCTAAAAGATTTTTCAACAATCACATTATTACTTCCACTTATCATTATCACTAATTTACCCCATTCTCATGATTTTAAGAAATTTTATTCATTCCACTTTTCACATTTCCACATTTTCTAATTTTCCAATTTCCATATTATTTCTTCACCAACCCCTCGCGCTCAAGCAAAGGTTCGATTGAAGGTTCCTGTCCGCGGAAAGCTTTGTACAACACCATTGGATGAGCAGTGCCGCCTTTTTCAAGAATATTTTTACGGAAAGACTCAGCTGTTTTCTTGTCGAAAATTCCGTTCTTTTTGAATAGAGAAAAGGCATCCGCATCCAATACTTCTGCCCATTTGTATCCATAATAACCGGCGGCATAACCACCTGCAAAGATATGGGAAAAAGAGGTGCTGATGCAAAATCCATCGAGTGGAGGAAACAGATCGGTCGAAGCCACAGCTTTCCTTTCAAATTCAACAACACTTCCGGACATGGGTGTTGTAATTGAATGCCAGGCCATGTCACTCAAACCCAAACTCAGCTGACGCTCAATCAATGATCCAGCCTGGTAATTGTTTGATGTGATTAGCTTGTGGACCAACTCAGCCGGGATTTTTTCGTCTGTCTGGTAATTTTTGGCAAATATGTCAAGCCATTCCTTTTCTACCGCCCAATTCTCCATGATCTGGGAAGGTAACTCTACAAAATCACGGTAGACGGCAGTTCCCGACATTCCTTCGTAAACAGTGTTGGCAAACATTCCGTGAAGTCCGTGACCAAACTCATGTAAAAATGTTGATACCTCATAAAATGTTAGTAGCGAAGGCCTTGTCTCTGTCGGTTTTGTAAAATTTGTAACGATGGAGACGATTGGACGGATACTTTTGTCATCCAGGTTGCTCTGCGAACGGTATTCCGTCATCCAGGCACCCCCTCTTTTCCCATCTCGTGGGAAGAAATCGAGGTAAAGAATAGACAAGAACGATCCGTCTTTGTCAAAAACCTCATAAGCCTTCACATCGGGATGATATACCTGGATATTTTTGTTCTCCTTGAAAGTAATTCCATAAAGTTTGTTAGCCAGATCAAAAACACCGCCAATGACATTTTCCAGTTTGAAATAAGGTTTCAATGCCTGCTCATCGAAGCCGTAACGCTCATTTTTCAGCTTCTCAGACCAATAGCTCCAGTCCCAGCGATCCAGTTGATCCTTGAATCCATTGGCTTTGGCATAGGCTTGAACATCGGCCACCTCTATTAATGCAAATGGTTTGGCCGCTGCATGAAGCTGGTCCAAAAAGGCATTTACTTTTGCCGGACCCTCTGCCATCCGTTCTTCAAGAACATAAGAGGCATGGCTGAGATAACCCAGCAGTTTGGCTCTTTCCAATCTCAAATTAACGATTTTCCTGATGGTCTCTTCGTTGTTTTGGTCATTTTGATGGAAACCACGTGAACTGTTTGCTTTGAACAACTCCTCACGAAGTTTTCTGCTGTCGGCAAATTTCATGAAGGCCATATAAACAGGACCTTGAAGGTTGAACATCCAGCCTTCTTTCTTTTTTGATTTGGCCAATTGAGCGGCGGATTCAATTTCACTATCCGGCAGTCCGGCAAGATCTTTCTTGTCTGTCACCAACATCTGGTATGCATTGGTTTCGGCCAGCACATTCTCGCCAAAATTGAGGGAAAGTTTGGAAAGTTCTGTATTTATCTGAGCGAAGCGCGACTTGGCAGCTCCTTCCAGGTTGGCTCCGCTCCTGACAAACCCCTTGAAATTGTCATCCAGTAGCTTGAGATCTTCCGGATTGAGGTTCAATTGCGCCCTTTGCTTGTAAACATCCTTTACTCTTTGAAAAAGCTTTTCATTCAGGGAAACATAATTCTGATAGGCCGACAATTTCGGTGATACCTCTCTGGTGATTGCCTGGATGGTATCATCCGTTTCGGCAGAATTCAGGTTAAAGAGGATTGTCGTAGCCCTCGAAAGCCTCTTCCCTGACTCTTCCAATGCCACGATGGTATTTTTAAACGTGGCAGGTGCAGGATTGTTGATGACTGCATCCACCTCAGTTCTGGCCTCCGCCAGAAGCAGATCGATGGCAGGGACAAAATGTTCATGTTTGATCTCACTGAACGGAGGCGTTTGATGTACTGTTTTCCACTCCGTCAGCAACGGATTATTCACTTTATTGTCGTTCTTCATATTTATTGTCATTAAACCGGTCAGGATCATCATCCCCATAAAAATTAATTTCCTCATGTCGCATTATAATAGATTATCTCTTTCTCAGATCTCATTTTCCCACCCACTCATCTTCTCATTTTCAAATGAAGACAAGGCATGCCTTGTCTCTACAGCCTCTCCACTCTCAACTATCCACCGTTTGCCGCATACTGATCGGACGGCCACACAGGGCGGCCCCTACGGTCAACCTACTTTATCCTTTTGCCTTTATCCTTTAGCCTTTCCTTGGTTTTCTCCTTCATCACGCTCCATCCAAACTTCCCGATCTTCTCTCCCATTTCATAATAGTTACCATGAGAATAAGCCATTAAACCAGCCTTTTCGAGGCTCATGGCACCTGTCCCGGGATCAATGTAGCGGTCGTCGGCTATGATGTTGACTACGTTTGCAATAAACATATCATGGGTGCCCAGTTCTTTGATTTCAACCACTTTGCATTCAATACTAATGGGCGATTCGGCCACAATAGGGCATTTCACGACCGTAGCCGGAAGCGGGGTCAAGCCACATTCCTTGAACTTATCCACGTCGCGTCCGGATTTTACGCCGCACCAGTCGGTCACTTCGGCCATTGAAACAGTGGTAAGGTTGATGACAAACTCCCCTCTTCGTTTAATGATAGCAGACGAGTGCCGGCTTGGCCTCACTGAAATATAGCACATCGGCGGATCAGAGCAGATCGTTCCGATCCATGAGACTGTGATCAGATTGTATTCGTCGGGTGAAGAGCCGCAACTGATCAGTGCCGCAGGAAGCGGATAGATCATGTTTCCGGGCTTCCAGTTAATTTTAGCCATAATTACAAACTATCTTCTATCTTTCTGATTTCAACCCATTCTTCTTCAACTAACTTGGCACCGGGTACCCGGATAACTCTGGAAGCAAGTAGAGCGCCTAGTTTGCCACTTTTCTCCAGATCATATCCTTTGGCGATCCCTGCAAGGAAACCGGCGGCAAAGAAATCGCCTGCTCCTGTTGTGTCGACCACCAGACTACCGGCTGCCGGAATATGGTGCAGTGTTGCACCTTGCTTGACATAAGCTCCCTCTTTCCCGATTTTTACAACGGCGATATCACATCGTCTGGCCAGGTCCTCAACGGCATCCAGTGGCTCCAACTCGGTGAAAGCTTTGGCCTCCTCTTCATTGGCAAAGACAATGTCAACATAGTTATCCACCAGTTCAATTAAAACTTCGCGGTTGGCCTCAACAACATTGTAGCTTGCGAGGTCGAGGGCAATGGTTAGTCCGGCATTTTTGGCTGCCACAGCAGCAGCCATGATGAGTGCATGGTTGTAGACCAGGTATCCCTCGATAAAAAAGATGTTGAATCCATTTAAGCGTTCAGGCGTTACATCATCGGGATGAAGGGCAGAGGCTGCGCCAAGGTAGGTGGCAAAAGTGCGCTCACCGCCGGGTTCGACCAACCCCACTGCGCGTCCTGTTGGGAGTTCTGAATGAATCAGCAAAGGTTCAATTCCCTGATTTTTTTGCTCCCCTTCGAAGAGTATTCCCAGTTGATCCCGACCGACAGTACCCAGGAATCCGCATGGAACGCCCAGATTAGCAACCCCGTTAATCGCATTGGCGACAGATCCTCCGGTTACGAGTATTCTTTTCTCATCTTCAATTTCGATCTGAATTCTTTCCGACAACTCCCGGTCGACGAGTGTCATGCTCCCTTTCGGAAGATTCAATGAGTTGATAATCTGGTCATCCTCGAGCATCGTGATGATGTCGACCAACGCATTTCCAATCCCCAATATCTTCGAATAGCCCATAGAGGTTTATTATTTAAATGATTTTTTGCAAATATATTTCCATTTCATGAAAAAGGTGTTATTTTTGCAACGCTTTAGAAAATAAACTAAAGCAAATAAACTCCTTAGTAGCTCAGTTGGTTAGAGCGGCGGACTGTTAATCCGTAGGTCGTAGGTTCAAGTCCTACCTGAGGAGCTTTTGCGATAAGCAAAACCCATTAGAACGCTTGAAATCAATGATTTTCAGGCGTTTTTCTTTTTATCACACCCTGAAATTTACGGTATTGCCTGAACATTAGGTGTCCAAATCGAGACCATTTTTTGATTTTGAGAATTGGTCCCTTTTAAACTCGTAATCGACTCATTATTTGCATCTTATTGCATCTCTTTGCACTTCCTGACGCCACTCATATGTGGTAAATTTGCAACAAAAAAAAATACATTATTAGCCATGAAGTATGATTTGAGCATTTTGTTTTACGCAAAGAAAGGGAAATTGGACAAAAAGGGTGAAATGCCGATATATCTGCGCATCACTGTTAACGGTCAAAGAGCAGAAATAACCACCAATAGAAAAGTTGACAAGTTTAAGTGGGATTCAGCTTTGCAGAGGATAAAAGGCAGATCGGAGGAAGCTCGTACTTTGAATACACATTTGGACCATCTGGAGAATCTGATCAAGCGCGCATATAATACGCTGGAAGAAAAGGGAGAAGATATCTCTGCTGACATCTTACGTGATATGCTCATCGGCAAAAATCAGAAGAACTATTATTTGATCCCTGCCTTTGAAAAAAA
This sequence comes from Prolixibacteraceae bacterium, assembly GCA_037140615.1. GTDB lineage: Bacteria > Bacteroidota > Bacteroidia > Bacteroidales > Prolixibacteraceae > CAINVV01. Next base: position 11,850 of record JBAXED010000040.1, on the reverse strand, counting down.
TAATGAACTTGTGGAACAGGAAGAAGGTGAAAAATATTCAAGAAGCACTATTGATCAATACAAAACCACCCTGGACAGGTTAAAATTGTTTTTGCAGCTAGAGTGCAACTGTAATGATATCGAACTATCAAAATTGGATGTGCTCTTTATCAGGAGATTTGAGATCTTCCTGCAAACTAAGTATCTCATCAAACACAACACAATAATGAAACACTTGAAGCAACTGAAAAAGGTAATTCATTTCTGTATGCAGATGGGATATATTGACAAAGATCCTTTCATGCAGCATAAAACAGCCTTCAAGCAGTTCTCACGAGATTTCCTTACCCAAGACGAATTAAGCCGGATTGAGAATCATAATTTCAGCAGGATCAAAAGACTGGATCGTGTTAAGGATGTTTTTCTGTTTGTTTGCTATACAGGCCTATCCTATTCTGACCTATTTGAATTAACACCCGAAGGTATTACTAAAGGAATAGATGGAAAAAACTGGGTCATTTACGAACGCGAAAAAACCGGAGTTCGTGCCAGCATCCCTATCATACCTACTGCACAAGCAATAATAGATAAATATAAGGACGATCCTGCATGCCAGATTGAGAACAAACTCATTCCAGTTATCAGCAACCAAAGGTTAAATTCATACCTGACTGAGATTGCTGTCCTGTGCGAAATTAATAAAAACATTACGATGCACATAGGCCGTCATACCTTTGCAACTACCGTGACCTTGACCCATGGCGTTCCAATTGAGACAGTAAGCAAGATGCTAGGGCATAAATCGATCATAACCACCATGATATATTCAAAGGTGGTTGACACGAAAATTTCCAAAGACATGGAGGCCTTATCTACAAAATTATCCATTCAAACAGAAAATTCAATAGACCTAACTCCCATTTCTAATATAGGATAAAATACCTTTTCGTATTAACTGGATTTTTTCGAACAGTATTCCAAAAAATATTTTTTTGTAAACTTTTTAGATTTATTATTTTTGTATAACATTGATTATCTACACCTTAAATTTGTATTTATGTTAACTTATTTTTTTTATACAATATTATTAGACCCAAAAAAAGACTATGAGCTTACCTTTACGGAAAAAGTGAGACAATGTCTCCATTAAATTGTAACTTTTAATTTTATATATGAATACAAATTTTATTACAAATGAGGCCATCAAATGGCTACGAAGCAAAGATGTCAGAGGGATGCTTAGCATTTCTGACAGCACTTTGCAAACTATGAGAATCAATGGAACTATTCCTGCTTATCGGCTAGGTCCTTCATGGTTCTATCGTTACGATGAGATCATTGCGGCCCTTGAAGCCAACAGAACACCAAAGAGTCTGGATAGCAATGAGTAATCACGATTTAGATTTCCGGTTGAAAGAGGTTGCTGGAGCTCTTATGAATTTAACCTCTGAAGTACACGACTTAAAAATAAATAGTGGAATGAACGAGCTTTGGGATAATTCTGACTTGATAAGGAACTGGAAAATATCTCAACGAACGCTATCTACTTGGCGTACTGATGGTTTGATTGATTATGTGCAAGCAGGCTCAAAGATCTGGTACCCTAGGGAAGCACGTGAGAGATTTATATTGAAAAATTTAATAACCAGTAATCCAGAAAATTAAATATGACGGATATTTTGATGAATAATGTTGGTGACAATTTGACACCTGTTCCAATCACAGAAGATGAATTGCTTTCGATGAATGTTAATCCAAGAGATAATGAAGTTTCAGAAACTGAAGCACCAAAATGCTTCTCTACAAAAAATCTGCCCAGAGCAATTGCAAGCAGAAGTTCCAGAACTCCTACAGTCAAAGATCAGAATGGGCTATTATTCAATGAAGTAGACCATACTAGTATTTCAAATTTTGATCACAGTACTACTACAGCTAAATCAGAACAGTGCAAAAAGCCTTATGTTTTTGATGATTATGGTTTTGTAACTGCCCGTACTTTATTGGAAAGTGAAGGAAGTGAAATCCTGCCGCTGATTGAGCCACTCTTCCCTAGCGTAGGGATTATGGCCATTGTTGGGGTAAGTGATATAGGCAAAAGTACTTTGTCTAGACAATTAGCATTTGCGGTAGCATATGGCGATACACATTTTATTGGTTACAAGATAAATGCCATCCATCATAAAGCCATATATGTTACCACAGAAGATGATTACGGTTCCATTAAAAGACTACTAAAAATTCAATATGGAATTCCAGAAGAAATCGAAAGAACTGAACGGCTTGAGTTTCTTTTTGAATCTGACAATTTATTAAACAAGATTAAAAATAAAATTTCTAATGAGCCGGTTGACCTGATTATCATTGATGCCTTTGCCGATATTTTTACAGGGCAATTAAATGCGAACAATGAGGTAAGGGGCTTTTTGAACTCATATCGTGAATTGGCTTTAAAACATAAATGCTTAATCATCTTCATACATCATAACGTGAAATGGTCTGAATACAAAGAGCCAAGTAAAAATAATTCTATAGGTTCACAGGGATTTGAAGCCAAAATGCGCCTACTGATCGATTTCAGAAAAGATCCTAATAATGAGGATATTAGACATTTATGTATTGTAAAAGGCAACTATTTGCCTGCTGAACAAAAATCAAAAAGTATAGCACTACTATTCAATGATCGAATGCTTTTTGAAAATTTAAACTATGGCATTCCTTTTGAACAATTAAAGATCGATCCCAAAAATAAACATAGCATTACTGCAAATCCTGCAAAAGACAGAGCTATTCAGTTGAAAATCTCAGATACCGAATTATCAGTTAGGGAAATTACAGAAAAACTTAATGCAGAAGGATTTGACAGAGGCAAAAGCACAGTAGGTGAATGGATAAAACAGATGGATTAAGTGTCCGGAACATAAACTATTAAGCATGTCCGGACGGACAGTTTAATCGAGAGAGCCTGCCCTTCAAGGGTGGGTTCTTTCACAAAAAATGTTTATCTGTTTCTTATTCTGTCGATGATGTATAGCACGATACCAATGCCCAAGGTTATTAAAGCGACATTGACAATATCGTCAAATGAAGTCCATTGTCCATCTTCGTTTTTATGTTCTCCTTGAATAGCATCCATAACAAATCCTAGAATACCAATTCCAAACATCAAATAGGCTGCCAAACCAAGACACCCAATTTCTTTTTGCCTTCTCATAACAGATTATAAGTCAGATTTAAAAATCTTAGCAATTCGATATAACGCATATAGCAAAAAAAATATTCCTATGAAACCGAAGAATATTTTGCCTGCCGTTTCTTCCAATTTATACAATATCAAGTTAAAAAGGAGTACGCCAACTATTGCGACAAATGGAATTTCACTGTCTTTTTTATTCATGATGTCATCAATTTAGTTTTCGCAGATTTGTTCAAGATATCGGGGGTTAAGACATTATTAGGGTCACATTGGCTGTCTGGAATATTTGGGACGTCAATTATTGCAATTTTTTGAAATATATTCATAAGCTTCAGCCTTCCCAAGTTCTCCAGCCTTACTCCAATCCTCACATGCTTTATTTTTGTTCCCCTGCTTAAAATACACAAGACCTCTATAGAAGTATGAATTAGACAATTTGGGATTCAACTTCAGTGCAGTATTACAGTCTTCAAAACAACCAGAGAGATCATTCATTGCAAACTTCACTTCTTGTCTTGAATCATAAGCAACCCAATTCGTTGCGTCCAATTGAATCGATTTATTTACATCTACTAATGCTTCTGGATATTTTTTAAGCTTGAATTTTGCCCATCCTCGATTATTATAAGCCATTGAATAATCCGGTTTTAATTCAATAGCTTTTGAATAATCATTGATCGCACCTAGGTTATCACCAAGCTCTGATTTCGCCGAACCTCGATTATAATATGCATCAAAGGAAGAAGGGTCCAATTCTATTTGTTTATTAAAGTCAGATAAGGCACCCATATTATCTTTTAAATAATACTTTGCCCAACCACGAATCCTAAAAGCATTCGCATCATCTGGTACTGATTCAATATATTTATTAAGGTCTGTCAACGCAAGATTATATTTATCTTGAAACAGATAAACTTCACCTCTATATCTATATGCCTCCATAAAATCAGGCTTAAATTCTATACCTTTTGAAAAGTCCAATACTGCTCCAGCTCCATCCTTAAGTGCCGATTTCGCAAATCCTCGATTATAATATGCTATATATGAGGAAGGTTCCAATTCAATTTGCTTATTGAAATCTGCTAAGGCTCCTTTATAATCGTTTAAAAAACATTTTATCCAACCTCGACTCCCATATCCAGATGCATCATCAGTTGTTGATTCAAGATATTTATTTAGATCACTAAGCGAAAGCAAATATTTACCTTGATTTTTATATAAATAGCTGCGATTTTTGTATGCAATTGCAAAATCCGGTTTCAATTCAATACATTTTGAGTAATCATTTATCGCCCCAATAATATCTCCAAGCTCCGTTTTTGCCAAAGCACGTCCAATAAAAGGTTCTGGAGAAGCAGGTTCTAATTCAATAAGTCTATCAAAATCAGCAATTGAGCTAAGGTGATCTTTCAAGTATAGTTTTGTCCGACCACGGTAATATAATGCAAAAGAGTCTGTACCTTTCAATTCGACATATTTATTAAAATCGGCAAGTGCCAAGTCATAATTACCTTGATAAAAATAACACACACCTCGGCTACTATATGAATAAACAAAATTTGGTTGAAGTTGAATTACATTTGTATAGCCAATAATTGCCTGAGAATAATTTTTAGAATTATAATTTGCATTTGCACTTTCCCAGAATTTATTTAGCTTTTCATTTATCTCCGAATTCATTGTTGTCGTTTCTTCATTCTGAATTGCGGTAGCCCTTTTCTCAGTTTCTGCTACTTTATTCGAGACGATTGCCAAATTGGCTTCTTTTAGCCTTGAGTTCAATTTATCAATCTCTTCATTAATTGAGAATTCAACCTTTCTAATTTCATTGTCGTATCGGGCTAGATCCTTTTCATAGAAAGTTTTTAAGATTTTATAAAAGCCATCTATTGCACTTAAAAATTGATTATCTGACGATTGCGTTTTTAACTCAAATATCCACTTGATGAGGTTGTCAACTTTTGCTGCGTTCTGATCATACCTTTGTTTCATTATTCTCGGAGCAAATTGCATTTCATCAAAAGACATTGGAGTATATTCCGAGACTGGTGGAGGAGTGTTATAAAATCTATTTTGACTTTTCACCTCTATAATGAGCAAAATAAAAATAGTAAGTGAAATAATGATTTTTTTCATTTGCATGGCCATTAAAATTTGTTAAAAATCAATGATTATATTTCAATCTACCTATATGAAGTACTTAAAATGTTGGCATTTAGAAAATTTAGTTAACTGATTTATTCTTTGAGCTACTACTTACTAGGTATACACCAATGCCTCCAACAATAAGTGCGGTTACAATTTTCTTTCCAAAATATTCAGCGTTTTTTGAAACTTTGTCGGGATTCACCGAAGAAAGGTAAATGAGTCCAATGATGTTTATACCGCAAATTGCAATCAGAATTATTCCAATAATTTTTTTCATTTTCAAAATATTAAATTTCGATTTATATATATATATCAGTTATTTAATGTTTTATTTCCATTCCAATGAATTCGCAACCCTATTTATGTATGGCAGGTATGAATCTTTAAATTGGTAATCACATGTACATGTCAAGCTAACAATGACTCCATTAACAAGCTGTGTGATAACATGATGATACAACACCTTGCTTCGATAATAAGCAAAATATGAGGTCACTCCGTTAATTTGCCTAAGTCCTTTATTTATTATCGCGATATTTTCAAGCCCTGTTGATTCCAGTTGACTGATTAATTGAGAATTCGGGGTATTTGCCAATTGCTGAAGGTCACTTTCTTTTGCTCCATACGGTGCCTTCGTTACAACTGTGACAATTGAGGCCCCCACTTCGTTGGCATACTTAAGATCAACATTACTACCAACAATCGTCTTAGGAACATAGTCTTCTGGAATCGTTATTGAATAATTTGCTTTAGATCCATGGACAGTTATAAAAGGAATTTGTCCGTGTGAGTCTATTATGCTAAAAAAGCAGACTAAAGGGAAAAGATATTTTTTCATAGTCATTTTGGGTTGTACTAAATATTGAAATACAATATATTGCAAGGATGTACAGATATAGCATGATTAGATATCACTTTTAAGTATCTACATTTTTACGAGTACTAAATAGAAGATTCCCAATGAAGCACCAATCGCAAAAGACCATATTTGCCATTGTAACAGTGACCATGTTCTTTTACCCAGTTTATCCGATAAGAGTTTATCAGTCAAAATGTTTAAGCTAATTGATTCGATGTCATTATATTTTTTAATGTTGTGCTCATCTTCGAACTTAATTTTCCTATTCTTTAACAACGTCTTTGTACATCTGAAATCATTGAGTCGATTTATCACTGTCATAATACCAGTAATAAATGATATTAAAAGACTTACGATCGAAAATATAAATAGCAGGAAATGCCAACATTTACAATACCAAAAACCATCCTGCTTTGAAACGATAAAACTCAAAAAACCAAGTGAAAATCCTAAGATAAGGTTGTTTGTAAAGGATAACTGACTAATTAACAATTGCTGCCATCTTACAAACCGATCATTTAGTGATTTAAGTTTTTCTTTTTTTTCTGTTTCATTCATGGTTAAATTTGGTTTTCAATCAAAGATAAGAACTATATAGCACATGTGCTATATCTGTTTGTTTATTTCTTTAAAACTTTCTGACATGAAAACTCTGCAGAAAGTTGATCGAAAGTTAATATTTGACAGTGAGGGAGTTAAGTCATTTTCCATTCGACTAAAAAAAATTCGATTAAGAGAAGGGATAACACAAAGTCAATTAGCTTTTGAATCAGGGTTGTCACTTAGCCAAATTGCTCGTATTGAAACTGCAAGAATAAATCCAACTCTAAGTACGGTGTTTGCATTGGCCAGAGCATTACATGTTACCCTCCCTGATCTCTTTAACTTTGAGCTATCAGGGTCAGAAGATTTAATTTCTTGAACAATAAATACATAGTTGCTCCAATAAAGTAGAAAAAAAGGAATACTTATGTGGCTTCAATAATATCACTTGTTCTGTTAGCAAATAAAATCCTTTGGTTGTAGAAGTCTGATAATAAAGTCGCTGGATCATTATCATAGGAGTAATGCTAAACTTTTCAAAAAATATCTGTTAAATTATATATACCAGCTACTTCTGAGGATAGAAATGTAGTATGAAAAAGGGAGGGTTCATACTACTTCCTTTATAGCAGACCTTCATCAGCAAAAGAAAAATGCCCTGATTGGGTAACAATAAGGTGATCGATCACGGGGATCTCCATAATGGCAGCAGCCTCCTTTAGTTGCCTGGTGATTTTTTTATCAGCATCACTGGGTTCCAAATTGCCAGAGGGATGGTTATGACAGATTATCAAAGAGGTTGCATACTTTTCCAAGGCTGCTTTCAAAACCAATCGTACATCAATCACTGTTCCTGTCATTCCGCCCATGGAAAGTTTCTCAGAACTTAAAATTGAATTCCTACGGTTAAGAAATAGAACCCAAAACTCCTCATGATGCAAGTCACCAATCTTTGGCCGAATGTAATTTGCGGCATCTTTGCTTCCTCTGATCTGTCCATTTTCAATTGCCTCGGACTGATTCCTTCTTCTTCCAAGCTCAACGGCAGCCGTAAGATAAACAGCAGCGGATTCGTTTACTCCCAGTAGCAACATGTCACAAATTGACAGTTTGGCCAATGCATTGAGATTGTGTCCCACGGATTCTAGCAGAGAGTGTCCTTTATCAGTTCCATTTCTGAAAAACAGAGATAGCAGTTCTGCATCAGAAACTGAAGTTGTGCCCGATTCTTTAATTTTTATTCTTGGATCATTGCGATTTTTCATGGTGATTATTAATTGATTATTTATTCATTTACACTTTAAACCCGAAATGTCCGTCCACACTTATCACTAAGAAAGTGGACGGACGGACAACCTGATTTAGCCAACAATTGCAAAACACCAGATCAGATATGCTTTGCCTTTTATGATAAATACATCTTCTAATTTCAGGGTCATTTTAACCGCATTTACAGTGTATTCCTGACCCTTTCTAAGGAGGGAGACATCTACTTTGCATACGACATAGAAGGGGCAATTCAGTCTCTTAAGCAGCCCAGCGGGGGTGATGATAAGTATACTGTCTGTGCTTACAATTGAGAATAAATCCAGTATATATTGACGTGTTTGATCAGTCATAATAATTGGATTTTTACCGCTATTATGTCAATTTCCTAAATACCATGAATGATTTCCTGCTTCAATTTGTTGGGTCAGAAATCGGGAAAATGAAAAGCATTGCGCACCTCTATCCAGGAAGGTATCAATGTACGAGGACTTGTTTGCTCCGGTGAACAGGTTATAAAGTCGCCACAAATCAATGCTGCCATTATCACTTCGGCAGAAGGCCTTATCATTATAATATTCACCTGCCACCGTGCTAACCTGTGTATCTGATAGCGGAAATTGCATAATACCTTTTTTCTCTTGCAAAGGAAGATGCTGATACATCCTTGATTTCCCTAAAAGATGGGCAAACTGAGACTCTGACAATTGGTAATTTCCAAAATCTCGCATCATACGAATCTGCCTGTCCGGTTCAAAATCACGGAGAAGATTCAGTAGTTCACCAGCCAACTCATGTAAGGTCCTTACTTTAATTTCACGGTAGGCACCATCGGTGAAAACACACATGTTGCAACAGACCTTGTTTTTGAACCCTACGAATATTTTAAAGCGCTCTTCACTCTTTTTGCTGTAAAGATTTTCATGGTTGTAAGCCCGAACCCCTCCAATGGTCAAGGATAAGCTATTCCCACTGACTATATCCGTAATTCCAGGTAGTTCAATTACAAACATCATACGCTCGTAAAATAGAGTCTTCTCAGCCTCTATCAGATCCTTTGCAGGTTTTCCCATTGCTTCAGGTATCCTGCCTTTAATGGGATGTGAGACCCGAATAGAGGGCATCAATAGTCTTTCTCCTTTGAAAAATTTACTAGTAACCTCACCCGCTATTTCGATAAATTCTGTATGGCTGATGGTACATTCATTATCCTTGCTGAACACAGGAATGATACAACCTGTTTTTAATTCTGCAAAAGCTACAGGAAGTGTATTAGCTTGGATAAACTGATCAGAAGAAATATCTGAACCCGGAAGTTCCACCTTTTCCACTATAGCATCTTCAATCAGAAGATCATCACTGATCCTGTTCGGTGTATTTCTAACCAGCTCCATAGTTTGGGTGTTGTTTAATAATCTCATTTCCATAATCTTTAGTATTAAGGATTAACTTGTTCAACAATAGGATTTTCCAATTTCAGTTTTCGCTGAACTGCTAGAGGTTCAATGGTTGATCGGTAGTCAGGATATTGCCTGATAAGATTTCGCAGTTCATCCACAGATGAAGCTTGATTGATTATGCTAATTACTGCATCCAGAGTTTGGCCTGACCCGCACCAGTGTTTTATCTGCTCTCCAATCATCTCTGTTATTTGAAACGATGGTTTATCCATGAAAAGATTCGTCCGGTCTTTTGATGCAGTAGTCTGGTGCTTGATGTCAATGTCAAATACCAGTGTAAACTCATAATCCATGCCTTCACGTGTTACACCTTTTAATCCAACCTTCTCAGGGACCATCTTGCCGTTTCTTTCAGAGAGGACATAATCCTGTTTTGAACGAATGGTGGCAATGATATGACAGGGTGACTGAATTAACTTCTGTACAAAATCATTGTGCCTGGGTGTCACCTTTGACCAGTTGGTAAAGCTATTTCCCATCATCGCTCCATGAATATCAAGGATTCCGCCTATTCCTTCCCACTCATGTGAGATTGAATCCAGAATGATCACCTGCATTGCAGCTTTTTCACAGATCTCAATAGCTTCTATGTATCTTTCTGGTGAATAGGGTTTATCCAGTGTAAGCACATTATATGCTCCTAAGTGGGCATACAAGTCAGCAGAATGATTCTCTGTGTCTACCACTGCAATTTTAGTCCAGTCCTTTGTCATGCCAAATGCAATTAGCAATGATGAGTAGGTTTTCCCGCTTCCAGCTGGGCCTTGTATTCCCAATTTGATTTTAGCCTGTTTTCTTTCGGCTTGTTGTAGTCTCATGTTCTTTAAATTAGAATGAATAATAAAATGCGTATGACCTAGTATTAGCAATGAATCAATATATTAAGGGATTTTAATGTGTATAAGCTGAAAAGATTAAAGGGTCTCCGTTACCGAAAACCCTCCTTACCCTTACAGCTATATTGATCCTTCGCTCAATAATCAAGCAAAAATTGCCTTCTCAGCAGCTCCTTCAAAGATGCCAGATTCAGAGGAAACAGCATCAGGAGAATAAAAATTACGTTGATTGATTACAACCATTTCTCCCGTATTCTTATTCAATACCTGGAATGGCTCACAGTTTTTCTTTACAATGACACCAGGCAGTTGTTTTCCTACCAACCCTTTACAAGTAGCTTCGTCAAAGGTCGTTGGCATAGAGCACTTCAGGGCAGTGGCGTAATGCATGTCAGAAGTCGTTGATTTAACAAGTTCAATCCCACCTTGCAGGATCAATGCAAAATAATCCTTACCCTCATTGGTTGTCCTAAGAGTGTAATCAGCAATTGTTACCATAACTCAAATGTTTTATTATTAATAAATTAAGCTCATGACAGCGCACAATAATCCCGATACGTGACCTTTTTATCCAGACCCAAAAAATTCAGAGCCGGTTTTAGCCATACGGGGGATACAGGCAACTATCCAAAATTAGGTTAGGGTCTTATAGGATGGTGGGGGATCTAACGATTATACTGGATGATGGGAGGGGCTTCCTTACGCATACTGAAGAGGCGGGGGAATGCTTAACATAAAATAGAATTGATCAGCTTTTCAATTTAGTATTGTAGAGGTTCAAAGTAAGCCTTGTATCTTCTAGAAGGAAGAAAAGATCCGCTGGACATTCAGGAGTCGCTTTTGAACAGTAGTCCTAAGACAACAGAAATATACACGCATGTTTCAACCCGAAGTCTAGAAAAAATATAATCTCACTTTGAATGCATTGCTATTTAAATAATTGGTAACTTTAATTTCAATATAGCATGCTTTAAACCTGCGCCTATAAACCACAATCAGATGCAATAATGAAGGTTTGTTGTGCCGATAAACGACTTAAAGGGCACAATAAAACCACTCCGAATAACCTGAGATGATAAGAAAAGTAAGTATAAAAAACTATCGGTGTTTTGAGAAATGTGAAATAAATTTCAAAGAATTAGCTATTGCAGTTGGGCGCAATAATGCTGGTAAATCGACATTAATTGAAGCCTTAAGAATCGTTTCGATCGGAGTAAATCGAGCATCATCCATTAATTATACATTGACACCAAATTGGTTAAATATTGATAATGACCTTTTGGGGATAAGTCCTTCTATTGAAAATCTTGATATTTCCACAAATAACATTTTCTATCAGTATGGCGATCCCCCATCACTAATTAAAACCTATTTTGACAATGGCGTGATTATTGACAGTTATGTTGGCGAAGACGCAAAAATATTTGTTGTAATTTTTGATGCAAATGGAAAAAATATTGTGTCAAAACGAACGGCAAAAGATCTAAATCTAAGTCCGATTAATATACTACTGTTATGTTAATTGTAAATTGACGGATATAATCTTTTTAATTTGATTCGAGCATC
>JBAXED010000039.1:0-32493 GCA_037140615.1 Prolixibacteraceae bacterium | reverse complement strand
AGCAGGGCTTTGCACCTTTCGATGCCTACCTGACATTTGCTTTTCCGTTCATCGATAAAAATCTGTTCCAACTTTGAAAGCTGGCTTTGACATTGCACCAATTCTTCGATGGTGGTATAGGTATCCAGCAATGCCAATACCTTGTTCATCTCGTCTGAGAGGGCCTGGTCTTTCTGCCTGAAATCCTGAACCAGATCATCCAGATCGAACTGATTGAAAGGATATTTGACAAAATACTGGAACTTCTGCGATTTAGTGTTCTTATCCACGAGTCTTTCCCAGTAAAAAGCCACCACATTGGAGGCAGATACACCTTGCAGGTAGTCGCGTTTGCCGGATTGCGTCGTGATTACATTTGAGAAACTCTGATAAAGTGAGTTCAGTTTATCGGCAGTGATTTCGGTGCTTTTGGATACTGAGGTGGAGGAGATGAAATCAGCCACGGCAGTAGTGATCTGAGCCTTGACGTTCACCATGGCATTCTCTTTGGCATCTTCGACTGCCACCCCGTTCCCAATACCTACAATGAAATTCTTCTCCATACTCATGGTCCAGTCGGGCTTTTTGCCACTTTTCTCCTGAACCGTAAACTGTGCGACCAGCAGCATCGGGAAGATGACAGCGATCAGCGTTAGCAGGGTTTGTTTTTTCATACAGAAAAATTATTTGGTGATCGGCAGATTTCTGAATTTAAAGAAGTTGTCGTTGATAAAAAACCGAAGGTATTTGATCTCGTTAATTTTCGGAAACTCGCAAATCACCTCGGTATTTACCTCCGGAAGGATCGTCACGTCGAGGTAGTTGTTGCTCTCCCTTGATCCTATTTTCATGGTATTGATCCTTTTTTCATCTCCATTGTTGTCGATCAGCATCGTTTCATACAAGCGGTACATCTTTTGGATATAATCTTCGGGATTCTTGTTGATCAATTCAAAATAGACAAAGATTTTGTCTCCAATTCTTTTGGCAATTTTGAATCTCAGAAATATTTTATTCCCCAGCTCAATGGTCTGCCCTTCAGAGTACTCAGGCTCCTTCTCAATTTTCGCTTTTTCCTCGATGGTGAAAACAACAGGCATGCTTCGACCGATCTCACTCGCAGCTTCGTTGCATTTGTCGAAACACTCCTTGCAGACTGGTGGAACAGAATTGAGGATCCCCAGGGCCCCTCTCCAGTTGTATTGGTCGGCCAGGCTTTTTGCTCTTGAAACGGCAAGATCGCAGTGGGCATTGAAATACTCCACAATGCCCTCTTTTGCTTTTTCGACCATGGCTTTGTATTTGCCATTGCGGATATTGATCTGCTGAAATGCGTTGTTGTAAGCCGCCTGCTCTGTCTTTCCTGCTCCCTTAAGCGGTTGCGAGGCACTGGCATATACATTTCCGGTATAGCGGTCGGCAATGTTCAGAACCAGCTCCATGTTATAAGTGAAAGTTGGAGGAGCCGTTGGTGCGACATCACTGCTAAGAACCATCAATTGCGGGAAAATGATAAACAGCGGACCATTGTCAAGTGCACTCATCCCATTCAGGGCAATGATCTGTCGCATTTTGCCCAACAACATTTCCTGCGTTCCAATTGGAAGCTTCTTTAAATCGTCGGGTATGGTCGGAGCGATGGCAATGCGTGCAAAGTCATCGCTTGCACCTGAGCTGTTCTGGGCAGAAATACGGTTGGCTGCCAGTAAACTGAAAACCATTGCAACCACCAGGATCAAACTATTTTTTCTCATGGTATCTCCTTTTGAATTATTTTTCACCTATGATTAGCCATGCTTCCCCCAATCCCCTTTGGTAGATTTTGCATTGAAGGTTAAAGGGAGCTCCAGCCAAATATTTCTGAAGGTTTGAAATGTATCTTCTGGTATCCATGGCTACTTCCCTTCCATTCAGGTTGAACATCATCGGAATTCGAACCTGTTCAAAGCGAAGCATTGTCGCTGTCGCATCGATGGTAGAAAACCTTCCGTTAACCGTGTTGGCAGTCAGCCAGTTTTCGATGTGAAAATCGAGCTGGTCGTTGGTACCGTTTACATCAAACTCTTGTTCCAGATCAACCCCGGCATTGTCCCAAACGCGTATCGCGAGTGCCACTTCACGACCGTTGGTAAACATGTCGTTGAAGAAATTCTGCAACTGACCATTGAAGGCATCCATGTGACTAAGAACAGCCTCTTCGAGTAGGAGATCAACATTGGCAGCAGAAGATGGTTTGCCGGTTCCGGCGGCAGCGGCCACTTGTTTGTTTGTATAGGCATCCAGCCCTCTGAGGTTGAAGGTGATGTAATTGCTTGGACCCTGACGCTTTACATTGAAATCGATATCCATGATAATGTCCGCCTTGGCTGTTCGTTTCAGGATGTCGATCGGAGTCTCTGAAATAGCTGCACCACCTTTGGAAGTGAGCATTGCCAGCTCAGCACTCTGGGTATCGATGCTTTTTAGCGTTTGCTCCAGATCTTTTAGAGGGAATCCCCTGTCCGCCATGATGATACCCATCTTGGTGATGACCATCCGAATCTCATCGCTGCTCTGCATGCATTTTTTATAATCAGGCAAAACCTGATCTTTTCCATTGGCATTGACCGTCATAGTATAGCCATGCGAAACACAAAAAACATCGCTTGGTACGATCATGATCACCGGTTTCTTTGCCTGGGCAAAAAGGAGGATAGAAAGGACACCCAGGAAGAGTGTTAAAAAGCTTTTTTTCATTTTCTGTTTATTTATTGTTTTAATAATCAGATTTTTAATAACATGAAGAAATTAAAAACCGGCATCCAATCGTTTTACAATGCCCTTGTCCTGAAGGTATTTGCGAAGTTCGTTGAAGTTAATGGAAGCACTGACGGCCACTTTATATCCATGGCTCATTTTGATGTTATCGGCCCCTCCTGGAGTGCCATCGGTGGTAAGATTCACAAAGCTTAGGTACATTCCACCATCTTTAAAGAACTCATCGAAAAAATCCATGTTTAATCCGTATCCATCAACGGGAAGCAAGGAGGGAGTAGGTGCTGCACCGTTCCCTGCCGGAACTCCTCTGAATATGACTGCTGCCACGGCAGTACGCTTGGCATCGTAGATTGCATTGTCTACTTTTTTCCCATAGCCCCACACTTTTATAAGTTTTGTTCCATCGTTGCCGACAGCCAGACAAGCCAATTCGTAGTTGTATTGACTGTCGTACATGGCCTTACGCTCTTTCCGCGTCTGACCACAAACGGTAACCATAGTCAGGGAAAAAAGTAAAACAGTAAAAATGCTCTTTCTCATAATGTAAAATGATTGGTAGTTTAAAATTCAATACGCAGTCCGCCCATGATTGAAAGTCCGTTTCGATCTTTAAATTCAGTGGCCCAGGTTTTACCCGCAAGTGTACTTTTTGCATCGCTTTGATCTTTCACGGAGATATCCCCGAATGGGGTATAGTAATTGGCTTGAGCAACAAGATAAATGTTGTGCGCAAGATTGATTCCCAGCATTGCTCCGGCTTTGATGATGCTGGTACTTATGTCTTTGTAGGTTTTGTCCTTTGTTTGTTCGATACCGTATTGAATATTGGGTGTAAGTTCCACGATCCTTGCCAATCGCAAGCCCTTTCCAATTCCAATTGAATACCTGATAAAATCATATTTGCTGTCTGTGAATTTTGTAGAGCTTGATTTCTTTCCCATGTCATAGCCGCCATCGATCATCAGGTACAAGCCTGTTACTTTGGAGATAGGGCCAGTTCTAAACATCAGACTTCCGCTTATCCCTCCAATGCCGCCACTCTCGTATCCGGCTACCAAAGAGATCCCAAGATCTAGTTTTTGTTGCAGGATCATCCCTTCCCTGATGGTTCCTCCATAGGTTTGGTAAAAACTGCTCATCGGACTAGATCCCGTTGCAACTGTGCGATTGTCAACAATATTACTTGTTGTCCTGACTACCGCTTGCCTTTCGGGTGAGACTGTTCCTTTGGATTCATCGAACTTATATTGATAAACGAAGAATTGCTGGTCACATTTGAGACCCTCTTTTTTCCCTACTTTGGCACGTGTGGGATGAAGCTTTTCAACTTTTACTTTCACCCTGAAATCCTCCAGGTCTTTGTCAAGCGAAAAAGTGGCACTTTCATACATATGGTCAGCCAGTTCCACTTTCAGCTGATCCAAAGATTTTGGCTTTTTGTTGTCGGTTAGCGTCTCGCTGACTGAAGCCGACTGCATTGATTTGTTGTAAACATCGGCAAACTTGAAAGTCAGGGTGTCAAATGCGGCAACTTTTTTCATTTTTGTTGCGGCCTCATCATCGTCATATGGCCACACATTGTAGAAGTTAGATACTACCTCAGGTGTAAAAAGAAGCTGAAAGAAAAAGAAATCGTACTGACAATCCCAACCTCGGGTTTTGCCATCATCTTTAGATTTTACATCTGTAGGAACCAAGATCAGCACATAAGTTTTGTTGACCAGATTCTGTCCCGCATCTTTCAGGAAAGCATCACCACGCTTCGCTGCAACTGCCATTTTTACATCCTGATCGGTTGCATTGTAGAGTCCGGCCTTGTGAACATATTCGAGATTCATCATACCATCAGCCTGCCTGTTGAACCATTTCGCAACCATTTTCCTGCCTGTGCCATCTTTGCTGAGCAATTCCCTGAGGTAGGCGCGCTTCTTATCGAAAGTAAGCACTTTAAAGTCTTCACCAAGTGGAAGAACAAGGGTGTTCAGGTTGTGGTTAAAATATTTATCAGAGAATTTAATTTTATCTGCGGCATCAGCGGGTGCAGAATTCAGTCCGGATGGCGAACCCATTAAAAATGTGATGGAAAGCCGGGAATATGTTTCGGCAACTTTCTCTTTCACAGGCTTGGCCGCCTGCTGTGCGTTGGAATTGCCCACCACTCCGACCGACATCAACAGGATGGAGACGAACATCAATAAATTTTTCATGAGGAAACAATTTTGGTTAATTATCAGATTTTATGCACATTGATATCAAAGTTAACATAAGCCTTTCTGCAGTACCTCCAGAAATTTTATGTTCTGGAAATCGTACCTGACAGAAGTAAGTTTAGGGCTGGCAACAGAATAGATTCAAATCATTTCAACCCTATTCCTGATAATAAAATAACCAAATAAAAATTTCTGATGTAATAGCCCCAATGGGCTATTTTTTTAGTTAACCGGGGAGGAGTTTTTGCTGTAATTTTGGACAAAGAACTTCAGGTATTGCAGCAATTCCTGATCAGCAATAATTTTGCGGTAGTTGGTTGAGGAAGCAACGAAATAATGATAATCTATACCTTTCAGGGACTTAAAAACCTCCTTTTTCCGGAGTATATTTCCGAAATAACCGAGTCCCTCTTCTTTGTTCGGAAGACTGCGTACAACCACAAGCATGGTCTCGTCATTTAACTTGATCTCTTCGATGTCAAAATCGAAAGAGGTATAGTAGTCAATGTTAAAATTGGCAATGTCAAATATTAACCGGTTCACATCAACCTTTGCACTTCTGGGATAGGAGAGAACAAAATAATGAAACAGCTCTTCATCATATGAATATTTTCCTCCGAATGGATCATCCTTTCGAAGTGACTGATCTTTGGCCAGTTTGATTAAGGATACAGAATCCATGCGCGAAATCATTTTTTCCAACTCAGCGAGCGTATTTTGCCGAACTAATTCCTGAATTTTTAGCACCACAGGTTTAGCTGGAGAGCCTGGAAAATCGGTCAGATAACCGTC
Source organism: Prolixibacteraceae bacterium (assembly GCA_037140615.1). Taxonomy (GTDB): domain Bacteria; phylum Bacteroidota; class Bacteroidia; order Bacteroidales; family Prolixibacteraceae; genus CAINVV01. The sequence goes on along the minus strand of JBAXED010000039.1, from coordinate 26,755 downwards.
AAGCATTTTGGCAAAATCATCCTGCGAAGCATTTTTCCCTTTGGCAACCATCTCAATGAATTTCACTTTAGGCAACAGCAGGCTGTCAGGTTGAAGGTCCATCACCTCGGCTGCCAATAGTCCGGCGGCACTGTAATCCCCCCTTTTATACAAAGCCATGGCCTCGCCATATTTGCGCTCCCTTAGCTGCTTCCGGACTTCCATCTCCCGGAAGAAATCAGGATTGAGAAGAAATTTTGCATAATTTGATTCCGGATAATTCTGGGTGATCTTATTTCGATAAAGTTCCTCTTTGTATTTCAATTTGTGAAATTCAATCCATGAAGGCAATTCATAAATGCTCTGAGGATATCGGAGGTTCAACTCTTCAAAAAGAGCAATGGCACGCGCTGGATCGTTGAGAACACTCACATAAATTCGACCTGCAGCAAATAGGGCTGACTTGATCAGATCATTGGATACACTCATCAATGAATCGTTTAGAGGCAGGTCCTGAAGATAAAATTCGACCGTTTTGGGATCCGATAGTTTTGGCTTAAGTACATCCTTTTTCTGCAAATCCTGAGATGTTTCCGCGATATCCCCTTCACCCGGATTCAGTGAAATCTTGTTCTTTCTTCTCCAGTTATCTTCAAGTTTCCGCTTACCCCATATCTGTTGAAATTCAGTTTTGCCAAGTCCGGCGGTAACTGGATTGTAAAAATACCATGAGCTATTGTTATTGCTATTGCTATTGTTTGACTGGTTGTCAAAATTTCCCCTGTACTGCTGACCGCGGAAGTAGTTGGCATTATTTTGCTCTTTCTGTTGAGCCAGTTGCTTTTGACTCTCTTCCTCATTCAATTTGGCTATGATCTTATTGATGAATGACAGACGGTCTTTTTCTTGCATCAGGGCTACCTTTTGAAGACTATCTTCCCTTGTCACCATATCAAGGTTCTTTACCAGGGAAGCCAGCCCATTGGTTTTTGTTACAATCTCATCGTATCCTGGATAGTTAGCATCTACAACAGCCAGCGCACTATCGTAATAACAGGAAGAAAGCCGGTAGTTGCTCTCTTCAAAATAAAGGCGGGCCACTTTAAGGCTTGAAAGAGCTCTTTGGCTGTTGTTGTCGATGCTGTACGATACCGAACTTCTAAAATCCTTGATAGCCTCCTGGAGATGTTGCGATTTAAGGGCTATCTCACCTTTGGCATAATAGATGCGGTCGAGGTAAGGTCGGTTGTTCCCATTTTTGATCATCTTTGCAAGGGCCTTGCTAACCTCCTGAGGATTGCTGCTGTCATATTCGAGAAGAGATATTTTTGCCTCAAATGACATCCGGACCGGAGGTCTCGATTTTATCACTCGTTTTAAAGCTGCCACTGTCTCTTCATTCTGTCCGAGTTTTATATGAAGCTGCGCCAGGATGAAATTGTACCTGCCTCTTTCCTTGCTGGTAAGATCCATTTTTAAGGCCTGGCTCAATTGAAATACTGCCTCTTTAAAGTCGCCGGTGGTAATATAATAATCGGCCTTCACGATCGTAAGATCTTTTTTTATGTTGTCGGGCAGACCACCATCTCTCTCAAGCAATTTTAAAATCTGAAGTGCTTTATCAAATTCGCCAATTTCGATGTAACATCTTGACAGCCATAAAAATGCCGGATTTCGGGTTGGCTGATTGGAGAAATTGTGCAAAATGTAGTTAAAACTCTCCTGCGCTTTGTGAAAATCCCGCTGATAGTAACTTGCCTCCCCCATCAGTAAATAAGAATCATCTATCCACTTGTTGTATTCAGCTTTGTAGGCAAATGCCATGTAGGCCTCTGATTTGTTTGTTTTCCGTTTCGGACTTTTGGTGATAGAGTGAGTGGCAATCAGCTTTAAGCACTTCTGAACAGCATATTCCATTTGTGAAATAGCCACTTGAGAGGCGGCAGGATTGTTTTCCGGGAAAACCGGCAAAAGGTGGGTATAATCTTCGATAACCTGGCGGTCCATCCTCAGCAAACCCTCCTTGATACTCTCTTTTGCATTGAAGTACACATTGTACTGCGAATTCACTTCATGGTAAAACCGGGACACAGCAGTATTATTCTGTGTGGAACATCCAACAGAGATCAACAAAACCAACAGGTATAAAATCTGATTTAAACCGAGTCCCTTCAAGCAATTTTGGATAAATGTATCACACAAATTAACTCAAAATTGCTGGAAATATCACCTTCGTCTGATACTTACTTTCTCGGTAGGTTTAAAATAAATGTTCCTTAGTTCCAACTGAGCAATCAGCGCATCGGCCAATTGTTCGAATGCAATTCCAGAAGCGCTGTCTACATCGCATGCAGCTGGTAGTCCCTCGTCACCGCCTTCGCGGATACGCATCACGATCGGCACCTGGCCCAGCAAAGGGATGTTCATGCTTTTGGCCAGCTCTTTGCCGCCATCTTTGCCGAAGATGTAATATTTATTTTCGGGGAGTTCAGCAGGGGTAAACCACGACATATTTTCGATGATTCCAAGAACGGGAACATTGATGGACTTGCTGTTAAACATGGCTACTCCTTTAATGACATCTGCCAATGCCACATCCTGAGGAGTTGTCACAATGACTGCACCAGTCACAGCTACGGTCTGTACGAGGGTGAGTTGAATGTCGCTTGTTCCGGGAGGAAGGTCAACGAGCAGGAAGTCAAGTTCGCCCCAGCTGCCATCCGCCATCAGCTGCTTCAAGGCATTTGAGGCCACCGGTCCGCGCCAGATCAATGCATCATTTTTGTTGGCAAAGAACCCGATAGACAAAAATTTCACGCCAAATTTCTCAATGGGAACGATACGGTCGCGCCCGTCAATCTTCTCAAAATAAGGATGGGCATCCTCCTCTCCAAACATTTTTGGAATCGACGGGCCGAAAATATCAGCATCAACCAATCCTACTTTAGCACCTTTCCTGGCCAGTGAAACAGCCAGGTTAACAGACATGGTTGATTTGCCAACCCCCCCTTTTCCCGAAGCGATGGCAATGATATTTTTAACGCCAGGAAGTACCGGGGGAATCATCCTGTTTGAACTTTTAGGGGTAATAACTACCTCATAATCCTTCCCATATTCGCGTAGCAACACATCTTTGCACGCTTGTGAAACGGCCCCAATGGAAGGATCATCCACTGTTTGAAAAACCAGGGAAAAACTTATTCTTTTGCCGGCAAGCCGAACCTCCTGAACCATATCAAGGTCAACAATATTTTTATCTGAACCGGGGAATAGTATTCGTTTGAGCGTATCTGAAATATTTTTTGGGACAAGAACCATGGGGATAAATGATGAATGATGAATGATGAATGATGAATGATGAATGATTTCGGAAATATTTTAACTATTTTCAGTATAAAGTTAGATATTTCAAACTTCTACGCATAATTATTCTTTAAGTTGCAATGGGAAAATAAACCGAATGTTTTCGGCTTCCGCAGGAAGGCTCATTCCAGTTCTTTCATCGGATCCCAGAAGTGCTTGTCAAAATTTACAACTGCATCATCAACGACCTCTACGCCTTCATTTTCCAGCAATTCCTGCATGGCTGAAGGTGGGAGGAAATGAACTTTGCCTGTCAGCAGTCCGTGTCGGTTTACTACCCTGTGAGCCGGGACAAAGGGATCCTGATCATGAGAGTTGTTAAGTGCCCAGCCTACTACTCTGGCCGACAATCCTGTACCCAAGTAACGGGCAATGGCACCATAGTTTGTCACACGGCCAGGAGGTATTAACCGGGTTGTTTGGTATACTTTTTCGTAAAAATCATTCATTGGATTTCACAGATTAAAAACAAATGGACGCAGATGAACCCTTACCTACCACAGATTACACAAATTTAATTAAGGATTACTCAAATGAACCCCGGCCTACCACGGATTACACAAATTACACCAATTAAAGAAGAAATTATTTTTCCCCCTCGGCTCCGCTCGGGGACCGGTTCTCCGTTTCCAAGTCCTATCTTCTCACTCTCCCATCTTCCCATCTTCCTTCTTCAACCACTCGCCCTGTCTCCAAGTCTCCAAGTCCTTCACTCACAGTCCTTCTTCTCCGTTTCTCTCTTCCTTCCTCAACCACTCGCCCCGTCTCCCTGTCTCCAAGTCTCCAAGTCCTCCAAGTCCTTCACCCTTCACTGCCATCAACGACACGACTGCGATTATCCCGTCCAAAACTCCGGTACTCATCCAATTCAATTTCCACGTCGGGTTCGGTCAGATTCTCTGCATGAGGAATAAATTTCAGGTATTTAATCTTTAATCCGCGGTTAAGCCATTGCTGCTCATAATATGTTTTGATCCCCCTGATTTCATCTGCAAACTCTGAGGCATAGAGGTCGTCTGTTTCAACTTCTACTTTGAATCCGTTGAGATGTATCAGGGCGACTGTATATTGAAATAGAAAGTTACTGTCTGTTTTGAGATGCACAACACCACCTGGTTTCATTACCTTGCAATAATGCGCCAAAAGCTTGGTGGAGGTAAGACGTTTCCTGGCTTTTTTCATCTGTGGATCGGGAAATGTAATCCAGATTTCACTTACTTCACCGGGAGCAAAGAAGGAGGGAAGCAATTCGACATAGGTTCGAATAAAACCGGCATTTTTTAAACCATTTTTGTGCGCAGTAGTGGCACCGGTCCACATTCTTGATCCTTTGATATCTATCCCGATAAAATTCTTCTCCGGATAGTTTTCGGCCAGTCCGACTGTATATTCTCCTTTTCCGCAACCCAACTCCAGCACCACGGGAAAATTATTTCCGAAAAACTGATCGCTCCATTTACCTCTGAGCGCGTAAGGTCCCTGCAGCAATTCTGCATAGGGAACCTCCACCACATTGGGCAGGGCATGAACCTCAGCAAATTTGGAGAGTTTATTCTTGGTCATGAAGAAAATGTGCTGATGTGCTGATGTGCTAATGTGCTGATGTGAAAATGTGGTCTAAAACTATCAACTTATTCCTTGTGAATCTGAAAGGACAGCCACCCCTCGGCTACGCTCGGGGACCGGTTCTCCATTTCACCGTTTCTCTCTTCTTTCTTCAACCACTCGCCAAGTCCCTTAGTCTCATAGTCTTCAAGTCCTCATTTTTCATGTCTCATCTCTCAACCTAATTGGCTTTATCCAGCGTAATACCAAAGTCCCTGATTCCCCTTAAAATCCCATCCTCAGAACGCATACCGTGTCGTACTTCGAAACGGTAATAGCCGGCAAAAGGGAATATGGTGGTTTGTTTGTAGGGGTACTTCATGTCGTAGATATCCCCAAGGCCATACCCCAGCCATTTCCCTTCAGGATTGGCAAGGGATAGCTCGATGGTATCATTGAGCACTTTTCCCTTTGGAGGAATAATTTTTACAAATAGCCAGAGATTGCTGTAGGCGTATCTGCCTTCATTTCTGACATTCAGATAAAGATTGTAAATTTTGGTTGAATCAGGAACCGTCATGTCGAAACGAAGTACCGAATCCTGGTGCCATTTTGACCCTTTCAGGGCTCTGTAGTCACTGAAAACGATCTTCTGGGTGCAAGAGTATATCCCAATTGCAACGAGAGTAACGAACACGGCGAATTTAATCTGCTGAAATATCCTGTATTGGTTCATTTTCTGAATTCGAAATGTTTTTGCGGGTCAGAATAGGTTTATGACGCTTCTTCCTTCTCAGTTTATTTGAACTCTGATCGAACCTGTCGAGCGACTCCTGCCCAACAGAGTTCTGATAAGTTGGAGCGGTATCTTCGGGTATTTCAATGATGTCTCCAGTCAGGTCAGGAATACGCTTGCCACTGCGGTTCAGCCTAAGAATTTCCTTTACTTTTTCTACAGATACACCAATCACGCCACCACCCTGGTAATTCTCCTTCACATACCAGAAAATTCCTTTGAAAATATCGGCTTTCAGGTAGTTGTAGTTCCCTTTTTCTGTCTCTATCTGGACATTATTTGGAGGAAAATCGATCTGTGCATCGATGTAACAATCCAGTTCATAATTCAAACAGCATTTGAGTTTACTGCATTGCCCTGCAAGTTTCTGCGGATTAAGCGAGATCTCCTGGTAACGGGCGGCGTTGGTGGTGACAGACACAAAATTGGAAATCCATGAACTGCAACAAAGTTCCCTGCCACAAGGACCAATTCCACCGATTCTGCCAGCTTCCTGACGCGCTCCAATCTGACGCATTTCAATCCTGATTCGGAAGGTGTCGGCGTAAACTTTGATGAGCTGACGAAAGTCAACACGCTCATCAGCAATATAATAAAATATTGCCTTGGTCTTATCTCCCTGAAATTCAACATCACCGATCTTCATGTTCAGACGAAGATCTTCTGCCATTTTTCGGGCTTTCAGCATGGTTTCATGCTCCATCTGCGTGGCTTCCTCCCACTTCTGTATATCAACAGGTTTGGCTACACGGTAAACTTTTCGGAGTTCACCATCCACGAAAGTGGGTTTATGCCTTCTCATTTGTTTGAGAACCAGATCCCCTACCAGGGAAACCACTCCAATGTCATGTCCGGGACTAGCCTCAACGGCAACAATATCCCCAGGTTTAAGAGGAAGATCATTGACATTTTTGTAATAATCTTTGCGGGTATTTTTGAATCGGATTTCGACTATATCGTTCGGGTTGATGGTATTGGGGACGTCAGAAAGCCAGTCGTATACGTTTAATTTGGCACAGCTTCGAGTTTGCGATGAATTCGGGCATCCGCGAGCTGCTTTTTGTATAGTGTTCATTATCCAAAGGATATTTATGAGGGTTCTTGTACTAATTTTCTTCTTCAGTACAAAAATAGAAAAATTGATTGATAAAGATACCCTGATTTAAAGCCTAATCAATTTGGACACTTTCAGCGCCATATCTGTGAAAATTGCCTTGCCATTTCCATTTGAAGCAACATCTTTCTGGGATTTTTCGAATTCGGCAAATAGGTGCATCACATTTTTATCGTGGATAAACGGAGCAAACTTATTGGCAAACTTCAGTTCCTCTTCATCCATGGTTACCAGTTCTGGTTGCTTAAAATTGGACATGAAATTCTCCCTTGTAAAATCACTGCAATACCTAAGAAAACTAAGCTGTCTCATCCTTCCGATAGACGAAATCTCGTCCGACCATGCTAATAAATCCTGTAAGTTACGCCCGTAGCCGGCTCGCATCAAAGTAGTATATTGCCGGTGGTTGTATTTTCTGACCTCATCCTCCTTCAGCAATTCTTCTGCCAAAATAAAATTTCCGCTGGCCAACCTGGCTATATCGTACGGATTATTTTCTGCCAGAGCCGGATGAGTCGCAAGGGCTTCAGCAAGATCCTGTTCCTCGATCCTCGGTAGCCTGATGGTTTGGCATCTTGACCTGATCGTACTGATAAGTCGTTGTTCCTCTTCCGTAACCAGGATAAACAAGGTGTTGGCAGGTGGTTCTTCCAGAACTTTCAAAATTTTATTGGCGCAAGTCAGGTGCATTGTTTCCGGAAGCCAGATCAGCGACACTTTGTAATCGGCTTCGTAAGATTTCCTATTGAGTTTCTGAATGATCTCGGAAGCTTCGTCCACATATATCATCCCCTGCTTGTTTTCTTCCGAGATCACCTGGATCCACCGCTCATACAAGGGATAAGGGTTTGCGATAAAATACTCCCTCCATTTTGGGAGATAATCGGTGCTGGTGGGTTTGGTGAGCGTTGTTGATTTTACAACCGGGATGGTAAAATGCAGATCGGGGTGAATCAACTTCTTGTATTTGAGGCATGAACTACATACTCCACAAGAGTCGGTTTCAGTCTTTTCCCTGCAATTGAGAAACTGGGCAAAGGCAAGAGCCAAGGCCAGCTTCCCGTTGCCGGGAGGGCCAATAAGCATAATTGCATGGGGAACTCTTTGCTCCCTGAACAATTGGACAAGCAGCGCTTTTGTCGGACGCTGTCCGATGATATCTTTAAATTGCATGGATCAGGTGATGCTAAAAATGAACCTTTCAGGCTCACCACCCCAAAAGTAAATAAAATTGGGTATCGGGCATTGCACCTACCCAAACTCCCTTTGAATTAGTAATAAATTAACACTGAACAAGAAGCTTATCCAACAGATATCCACTATCTTTGAGCTTCCTAAAAAATTTAATTACAACGATATGCAGACGATTGAAACTTATGACTTTTCAGGCAAAAAAGCCTTAATCAGAGTTGACTTCAATGTTCCGCTCAACGAACAATTCGAGATTACCGACGATACACGCATGACTGCCGCTTTGCCAACGATCAACCTCATTTTAGAAAAAGGTGGAGCCGTAATCATCATGTCTCATCTTGGTCGTCCGAAAAAAGGTCCGGAAGATAAATTTTCGATGAAACATCTTGTTCCTCACCTGAGCAAAATACTGGGTGGCAAAGCTGTGAAAATAGCACCGGACTGCATTGGCGAAGCTACACAAGCGATGGCAAAAGCACTCAAAGCAGGTGAAGTTCTGGTTTTGGAGAATCTTCGCTTTCATCCTGAGGAAGAAGGCGGTGATGAAGAATTTGCCCGTCAGATCTCATTGCTTGGCGATTGCTGGGTGAATGATGCCTTTGGTACTGCTCACAGAGCACATGCTTCGACTGCTGTTATTGCCAAATTCTTTCCGAAAGACAAACTTTTCGGATTGTTGGTTGCAAGTGAAGTAGAAAGCCTTGACAAAGTACTCAAATCTCCTCAGCGTCCTTTTACTGCCATCATGGGCGGGTCAAAAGTATCTTCGAAAATCACCATCATCGAAAACCTGCTTAACTCTGTCGATCACCTGATCATTGGTGGGGGCATGACCTATACTTTCGTGAAAGCCCAAGGCGGAAAAATTGGTGGTTCTATCTGTGAAGATGATTATTTAGAGCTTGCCAAGAGCCTGCTTGTTAAAGCCAAAGAAAAAGGAGTTCAGTTTCACTTTGCAGTGGATGTTGTTGAAGCAGACGCTTTCGCGGAAACTGCCAACACCAAGGTCGTCTCTTCATATGCCATCGATGACAATTGGTCCGGTTTGGATATTGGTCCGGAAACCATTAAAAATTTCAGCAAAGTGATCGGCGATTCCAAAACGATTCTGTGGAATGGTCCGGTGGGAGTTTTTGAAATGGATAAATTTGCTGTCGGAACAAGAGCCATCGGTGACGCTATTGTAAAAGCAACTGCCAATGGAGCTTTCTCCCTGGTAGGTGGAGGTGACTCTGTCGCCGCCGTCAATAAATTCGATATCGCAGACAAAGTTTCCTATATTTCAACGGCCGGTGGTGCCATGCTGGAGTATCTCGAAGGTCGGGTGCTACCTGGTATTGCCGCGGTACAAGAATAATATATACAATCAATCACAACAGTTTTTTCCGGCTAAAAGCTAACTGCTGACAGCTAAAAGCTTTTGTTCACATAGTTTTTCGGGTGCAGAGGATATCTGCACCCGATTTTTTTTAGATTTGTAGTCAGATACCAACTACTCAACCAAATATCTGATGCCGACAAATAATGAAATCGAATGGCTGGTTATTCTGAATCCGCATGCAGGAGGAGGGAAAGGGGCTCATGACCAGAAGAAGATTGAACAATTGCTGACAAAGGCAGGTCTTAATTACAGGATGGTTATTTCTGACTATCCCCGCCATGCCATTCAATTGGCAAAGGATTTAGTCACGGCAGGAGCAACCCATATCCTGGTAGCAGGTGGAGATGGCACGCTCAATGAGGTAGTTAACGGCATATTTCTGGCAGATCATAAGTCTTCCGATGAAGTTACCCTGGGCATGGTGCCGGTTGGGACAGGCAACGACTGGACGAAAACTTTCGGGATACCTGATAATTACCAGAAAGCCATAGACATCATCCTGGCAAACAAGACCGTCCTTCAAAATGTTGGTGAGATAAGCTGCCTTTCTGAAGGAGCAACATCGCAAAGATATTTTGTGAATATCGCCGGTTTTGGATTTGATGCGCTGGTGGCAAAAAACGCCAACGACATGAAATCTAAAGGCGTCACAGGTATCCGGGTTTACATCCAAAGTTTATTGTCAGGCTATTTTAATTTCACAAGCAGGCAAGCGCAATTTACCATCGATGGAGCAACCCTTCAGGTAAACCTTTTCAGCGCAAGTGTCGGATTGGGGAAGTTCAATGGAGGCGGGATGATGCAGGTCCCGGAAGCCAATCCGCTGGAGGGACATTTTCATTTGACGGTGATCCGCAACATTGGTATATGGGGAATACTTACCAATTTTAAAGGTCTTTATTCAGGAGAGTTTATCCATGACAGGAGAGTTTCAACGCATTCGGGAAAACTTATTGAGATCAGTTCCGGTTCTCCGTTACCCGGTGAAGCAGATGGCGAAACGCTGGAGGCCGGATCCTTCTCAATAGGTCTCCATTCGAGAAAGCTGCGGGTTATTTATGGTTCAGATAAATTTTTGGGGCCAATTGATGCATCTATCTGATTAACAGAAACTCTATGCTTGCTGCACCATCATTGCGAATGGAGTGAAGCAACCTGTTGCCATTTACGTGATCTCGACCTTTTTGAGCTTCTTCAGATATGTTTCATCTACCCAGGCTCCCAATCCATTGCCCTCAGGGACAGTAATCACGCCATGATTGTCGTAGGTAATTCCACCCGAGACAGGATCTTCCGTGAACATCAGAGGTGTGTCGAAATCGCAATAAACGATGCTATCGCTGGAAAGTGCCAGATGAGCAGCCGCAGTAAATGCCAGGCGGGACTCGAGGAATCCACCCACCTGAAGATGCATGCCGGCCTTTTCGGCCAGCTTAATAATTTTCAAAGCATTGAAAATTCCGGATGATTTGCCGAGTTTTATATTCAACTGATCACAGGCCTGAAGATCTATCAATCTTTGGGCATCGTGGTGATCGGAGCAGGATTCGTCGGCCATTATTTCGATCGGGCTCTCCTTTCTGACCAAAGGAAGCTCCATGAAATTCCAGCGTGGAATTGGTTCTTCACAATGCTGAATATTAAATGGCCCGAGTGCTTTCAAAGTAGCAATGGCTGTTGCAGTGTCCCAGCCCTGGTTGGCATCAATCCGCATGGGTATCTCCATCCCAACCGCCTCTCGTATCAGGCGAATCCTTTCGACATCTTTTTCGCAACTCTCGCCCAGCTTTACTTTAATGGCGGGGAAGCCATTCTCTTTAATCAGAAGTGCATCTTTCACCATCTTCTGTGTATCTCCCAGACTAACTGTGTAATCTGTAACCAGCATTTTATCGTTTTTGCCTCCAAGAAAAGCATAAAGCGGAAGTTTCGCCTGTTGAGAAGCCAGATCGTACAATGCCATGTCAAGTGCACTTTTAATACTGGCGTTTCCGTAAATGACCCTGTCCATTTTGTAGATACATCTTTCCAGATTCTCAGGATCCTCCCCTATCAGAACCTGAGCCAGATATTGTCCGACAACAATGCACGTCTCCATGCTTTCGCCATTGATCGACATAAAAGGACTGCACTCACCAAAGCCAGCCAACCCAGTATCTGTTCTAATCACAACAACCACATTGCTGGCATAGTCAAATGAGCCCAAAGAGATGACAAATGGCTCTTTGAGCTTCACTGGCAACTGGTAGAGTTCTATTTTTAGAATTCTCATGGTGAAATTTTAGAAATGGGATTCATATACCTTTTGCACCAGCTGGCGGAAAAGGTAAGACGAAGTAATCTGCAATTATTTCTTCTCTCCTGAAGTAAAAGTAGTCCAGGGTTGTGAAGGTCTATCGGCCAGCATCCCCTCCAACCAGAAATACTGAGGATGTTCTTTAAGAAATTTTTTTCCGTCGAAAGCCATGCCGCAAGCTGATCCCCAACGTGCATCGAACGACATTTTTTTGGCCATTGCTGCATTGACAACCTTCCCATCTATGGTACCCTCCGGACTGTACGGAATATCCGGGCCAAAAGGTTGCGCATCGATTTCCCAGTGACCGCAAAGGGTACGACCTCCCGGATTATTTTTCTTCAGATAGCTGTCATAATGGTCTGCTTCAAACGCTTTGGCCAGTTTCAGATCAATTTTTCCGGCATATTTATTCATAAGTTCCTTCCACCTTACCCGACGCGAAATGGAAGAAAATTTGATGTTGGTTTCATCCTTTTTAGTTTCGAATCGTAGTAATTTTAGGTCCTCAGCTACATTAGATCCAATAAAATAGCCCTCCTTTTTCTTTTCAAATGCCACCTGTTTCAATCCCAGTTCCAACCTCGCAATCTCGTTGGTATTGATATCTCCAAGAAGCCAGGCATTGGCATAACCACCATTGTTCCCACATTTCATGATTTCACACCATTCCTCAATGGACGAGGCATCCTGCGTAGCACGACGCATACGCGAAAACTCAGGAACTCCTTTCGCGTCAAAAGGGAAAAATTCACCAATGGTCGTTTCAGAACCCACCAATCCGGCATCAGTAATAAAAAAATCTGTCTCACTGTGAATAAACCCGGCAACTGACTGCATTAAAATGCGGTGTCCTTTGTCGGGAAGGATATCCAGGATAATGTTGCACAATGGATTATGGTACAAATCCATGGTGTTGTGGCCTAAAACGATGTTTCCATCTGCAGTCATGCTGCCTGTTGCAATGAAGGAGCTGCATGATTCTTTCGGGCGATCATCAGAATGGACCTGAAACGAATCTTTTACTGTAGGCCACCACGAACCAATTAATTCAGCATAACCATTGAACCCGACCATTTCATTGAGGGATGTCTTAATCCCTGCTGTTTGAAGTCCTTCGATAATTCCCTTCAGCTCTTCCAAATTTTCGGCATCCACTTTGGAAGTGAGCACCTCCTCTGCCTTCTTGACATACCAAGACCATTCCAATGCCGTTTTATACTCCCATCTGGCTCGCAAAAGGCGAAGATTTTCCTTAATCTCTGGTGCCATCAGGTATCCATGCTGAAATCCCCGATCTCTTGGACTCCCTTCGATATGAAGATAGATCCAACCATTTTTTTCATGTCGGCCGGCTTTGGCTAAAATTCTATTTTGCTCATTGGTAATCTGACCGCCTGACTGGCAATGCCCTAATGCGCTCAGGAACAACACTGAAATCATTAGCAATATTGACTTTTTCTTCACGGGATATTGATTTTAGGATGATTCAAAGATATATTTATATGGAATAACTGCATCATCCGTTACCTGAAAAAGTAATGCTGTCACAAAAAAGTCGTGTATGAGTTCCCCCAGATTTTAATTATTTTTCCCGGGAAGCGTTACCACGATAGTCGTACTTTCGCCAACAGTGCTTTCAATCTTGAGTTCTCCTTTAAATAACTCTACCAGTCTTTTGGTAATAATCAGTCCAAGTCCTGATCCTTGCTGTTCAAATTTTTTCCGGTCAAATTGCATGAAAGCCCCAATTCTTGAAATATCGGATACGATGATGCCTCTGCCATGGTCCTTCACTTTCAGGATAAATTTACCATCCTTTGTCTCACAACTAACAATTACCTTTTTCCCCATCGAAGAAAATTTAAACGCATTATCTGTCAGCTCTTCAACTATCTTTATAAATTCTGTTTCTCCTATGCAAGCAGCTCCTCTGGATAAATTAAGTTCAAGATCATCGACTCTGTTGTAAGGCAGTGCCATTTCCTTCGACTTTTTTTCGCAAATCCTATCTGGATTCTGCAGGGTATTTTCTATAAACTGAATGCCGCTCCCAAGTTCTAGTTGCATGTATGTCAGATAGTTCTGCGTAAGCCGATTAAGTCTGATGGCACTCTCGTAAATATTTTTGCCAATTAATGGGAGCTCCTCGTGAGTTACCGTCTCAGAATAGTTCATCAACAATTCGCCAAAACCAAGGATTCCGTTTAATGGGGTTCTTAATTCATGCGGCAAATGCCTGATAATATTTTTTCTAAGTTCATTTAGTTTTAATTCTGTCATTTCATGCTTGTCAGTTGATTTTCTCAACTGTGTATGGACTGCAGTCAGAAGCTCTTCCCTGGTATAAGGCTTTGTGATGTAATCGTCTGATCCCAACTCCATCCCGGAACGCAAGTCAGATCTTTCTGCCAGTGCTGTCATGAAAATAAATGGGATCAGTTTAGTGCTGTCGTTGTTGCGAAGCTGGTATAGAACCTCATATCCATCCATAACCGGCATCATGATGTCACAGAGGATCAGATCAGGTGAATACTGAAAGGCGGCAACGATGCCCCTTTCACCATTTTGAGCCTCTAAAACCTCGAATCCCTCATATGTTAGAATTTCCGAAACGCCCTGTCTTAACAGTGTTTCATCTTCAATCACTAGAATTTTTGTCATTTTTTGGGGTTTGAACCAGGTCGTTTTTTACTCCTGATTATTTAAATTCATATTTATATTAAACTTTGTCGTTTATATTTTAAATCTCCACCAACAATTCCTTGAATAAATGAACTACAAAAGTTGTTCCATTGCCAAGACTGCTGGTGAAACTTATGTCGCCTCCATGTAAGCGGATAGACTCCCTGACGATGTTTAATCCCAGGCCATTACCCGGAATTTGTTTGGCGTTTTCTGCCCGAAAAAAAGGCTGGAACATGTTTTTTTGATCTGTCAGCGGAATCCCGATACCGTTGTCTTTGATTGACAGCTGGAATTCATTGTTGCAATCTTTAAGTTTTATTATCACAAACGGATTAGGTTGAGAATATTTGACTGCATTGGATACCAGATTGTTTAAAACCTGCAGAATCAATCTGCTGTCGAGCATCATCCATAAATTTGGCAGATTGCATTCAAATTGAATCTTATTTTTAAGTGTTTGATCTATGTTGAAATCCTTGATGACTCCAGTGCACAGTCCAATGAAATCAATTTCTTTCGGTTCAAAGCTCAATTTTCCCTCTTGAATTTTAGATACCTGCATCACATCGGTGACCACTTTTGCAAGGTGTTGAACCTGGTCTTTGATGTTCTTTAATTTCAATTCAATCTGCTGGTCTTCCATCCTTTTCCAATAAGCCAATAGAGAATCGCTCATCATTAATATGGAGGCGAGAGGTGTCCTGAATTCGTGAGAAGCCATAGAAACGAATCGTGATTTCAATTCGTTCAATTCCTTTTCTTTTGCGATGGCTGACCTCAGGCTCTCTTCAAAAGCCTTCCGATCTGTAATGTCGATTTTGATTGCAATAAAATTTCTGATTTTGCCTACTTCATCCAACACAGGAGTAATTGATAACTCTTCAGGATAAAGGTCACCATTCTTCCTCCTATTGATGAGTTCACCACTCCAGATTTTGCCATTTTTGATGGTTGACCATACGTCTTTGTAAAATGCCTTATTTTGCTGTCCTGATTTGGTCAGCTCACCATTTGTCTTGCCAATAATTTCGTCCATCTGGTAACCAGACAAACGTAAAAAACTCGAATTAGCCCATTGAATTTTTCCTTCAACATCTGTGATGATGATGGCATTTGCAAAGGATTCAAAGGCTGCACTCTGCATTTTGAGGGCAGTGTCCAACCGTTGCCTTTCCGTCACATCACGGGAAATACCAAACAATACATCCTTGCCATCCCATTTCCCCATGATCACTCTGGTTTCTACAGGGATCTGATTTCCATCTTTTGTATGAAGCGGAACCGGACAAAAAGAGGCTCTCCCGGCTAGCATCTCGCCTACTATGAATCCAGCCTCATCACGACGTTCAGGTGGGTGAACTGTCAGAACATGCAGCTGATTAAGTTCTTCATTGGTATAGCCCAACCGCTTTCCAACAATAGAGTTGGTTTGCAGAATATTGCCATTTATATCCAGGATGAACATGAAGTCATCGATGGTATCAAAAAGCAATCTGAAATTTTGTTGGCTGGAAAGCAGTGCCTTTTCTGCTTTGATTCTGAAAATTGTACCTCCAATTTGCATGGCCAATGACTCGATGGAGGATTGCATGAAGGCATAAAAACTTGTTGAGGTTGTAGAAGCTAGGTTAAAACTGCCGATCACTTTCCCTTCATGCAAAATAGGTATTACTGCCAGACTTTGGATTGTATCATTTGATTCAGTCTTAGCGAAAGGGAAAACATCCTGCTGATACCGACCGTAAATAGGTTTCCCGTCAAGGACAAGTTTTGCGTGCTTTGAATCGGGGCTAAAAGAGGATTTTTCCTTGACAAATTCTGCTGTCAAACCCTTGTATACAATCAAATCCAGATTTCCAGTCTGCTCATCAAAAAGATAAATCCCGCCGGCATCTATCTCTGCAATCAGATATACAGAATCTAGCATAAATGTGAGTGCCTCATGAAGGTCTGACGTTGCACTCAATTTGGTGACCAGGTCGCGCTGAACTTGAACAAGTTTTTCCGTACTTTTTCTTTTTGAGATATCTTCAAAAATGTAAAGTCTGCCGTGATACTGATCAGCAATATCCCGAATCTGGGTAGAAAATCTGCGAATGGTACGACCGTCTGAGAAAGGGATCTCATCTTCAACAATCACGCGATTATCCTCAAATTGGAGAGGCTTACATGACTCCGCAAAAGCAGGAATATCTTTGAGTACCGGTAAACAATCCGGAATGATGTCGTTGTTTTTCAGTTCTCCCAGTCTGATACGTTCTTCGAGGTGATTGATACCCCAGATTTCACAAAACTGATGGTTAATGAAAAGAATATCATCTGTCCGGTTGTCTACGACCAAAAAGGCAAGCGGAGAGGATTCCGTCATTTTCTTCAAAAATTCTTCGTTCCAGAGAAGGGCCAATTCGGCATGTTTGCGTTGGCTGATGTCCCGCACAATTGAGAGTGCTTCCTCCTCTGAAATAGCCTGAATCCTGTTTTCGTAAAAATGTTTTTCACCCTGAACAAGCAGCTCATATTCAAAAGTAATGGTCTCTTCTGTCAAAAATGATTGTGCCAAAGCGTTTGAAGCTTGAAGACTGATATCTGGAGGAAGAACTTCCTGAAGACTCTTCCCAATAAAAATATCCTCTTGTACATAAAGAGATTCATGGGTATAGTAATGCGCAGAAAGAAAAATACCCTGCCTGTTCAAACGAAACATCAGGTCAGGAATTGCTGAGAGAATGGCCTTGTTTTCTGCTTCACTTCGTTTGAGACGCTCTTCGGCCTGAACCCGCGCGGTGATGTCGATGGCGGTTGACAAAATACCAAAAATTACATTGTCCTGGTAATAAGGAGAATGGGTAACCAGCATATTGTGTTCTTCTCCTTTGCCATCTTTGATGAGACTGTCGAAAGTTGTTGATTCTCCTTCCAGTGCTTTGAGGAGAAATGGATAAGCTCTCTCAAACACCTTTGCAGGAAGGAACTCATTCGCGTGCTTACCAATCATAACAGAATTCCCGGCATTAAAGAACTTCTCGTAAGCCTCATTTGCAAAAATAAATTCCAGATTTTTATTGATGACGGAAACATAAACTGGCAATCCATCCGCAATTTGCGTTAAAGTCTTTTCACTATTTTTTAGATTTTCCTCTATCTTCTTTCGTTCAGTAATATCATGGATGATTGAAAAAAGTAATTTTTTCCCTCCTACATCGATAGGCGTTGAATGAACTTCAACATTACGGACTTCTCCTGAAGCTAGTTTGTGAGGAAATTCAAAATAATTATGATTTTGAATCATGGCAAATTGCATCTCGCCTTTTACATCTTCTTCGGACAAAGCATTAATGTCCGTAATTTTCAACGGGAATTTATTATCGAACCGATAACCATAATAATCTTCAGCAGCCTTATTCGCGTCCACAATTTCTCCGGTAACCGGATCTACCAGCAACATAACGGCAGCATGATCATGAAACATACGGTGAAATCGCTCCTCGCTTTCACGCAATGAGTTCAACACATTTTTCTCCTTCGAAATATCCATTGCCACACCGATGTAACCGCCAATACTTCCATCAGAATCTTCGAACAAGGAAATGGTCAGTTTGACCGGAAATTTTGATTTGTCTTTTCTAACGTAAGTCCACTCAGCCGTATTTGTAAGCATCAAATTAATCTGCGTAGAAAATAGTTCGAAATACGGCTTTATTTCCTCTCCGGTTATCAATGATAGTTCTGCAGCTCTCACAAGCAGCTCAACAGGATCATGGAACTGAATCACATTTACTTTTCCGATCACTTCATTTGCCTTGTATCCCAGCATAATTTCAGCTGCCGAATTAAAGGTCTGGATGATGCCGGTCGTATCAGTTGAAATAATGGCAAGTCCGGCATTTTCATTAATAACTGCTTGCTGGTGCGACAACCTATAGATTTCACGAGTCCGAATTTCTACCCGGTCTTCAAGGCTCCGGTTAGCAACATTAAGCTGCTCAACCGATTTTTCCAGTGCCATTTCTGCACGCTTTCGTTCAATAAACCCCGAAATCATGTGCGAGATGGAGTGAAGTATTTCAATTTCATCCTGAAGCCACTCGCGGTGAGTATTGCAATCATCAAAACCAATAAATCCTGAATATCTGCCACCTGTGAGCACTGGCACAACCAAGATAGACAGGATATTCTGAGGACGCAAAATCTCCTTTGTTATTTCATCAGGAATGCTTTCTATGTCGGAAAAACAAATAATATGTTCAGTAATAAGTGTTTCTTTCCACCAATTCATTTCATCCAGGGATATTCCCTGTAATTCATCTATTTGAGGTGTTACTCCCGTCGCGCACCATTCATGGGTATTGTCCATGGTGTTCGTCGTATGAAAATGTTCGAACATGTACACACGACTTACCTGAAGTGACTCGCCCATTTCGGCCAACGAAAAATTCAGAAAATCATCAAGTTCTGTGGAATATAAAGTACTTTTTGAAATTTTTGAAAGAAGGTTCTCATTCTTAAGCATTCTTACAACGTCTGCTTCTGCACGCTTTCGTTTGGAAATGTCACGTATGCTGCCAATTATTTTTACCGGCTCACCCTTATCGTTGTATACTATACGAGAAGAAATAGCAACAGAAATAACCGAGCCATCCCGGTTTCGGATAGAGACATCATAATCGCTGATACTTCCCGCTTTTAATAATTCATTGTAAAAAATAGTCCGCTCTTCCTGATTTTCGTAAAAACTGCTCAAAGATTTTCCCAGTAAATCTTCCCGGGTAAATTGTCCCTTCGAGATGATCTCAATGGATCTGCTTATTTCCAATATAATTCCTTCATGAGATGCCTCATAATAGGCATCTTGCATGTTCTCAAAAATGCTGCGATATTTGGCTACTTCACTTTCATCATTCTCATTGGCAAGACGCAACTCCTCTATTTGCATTTCAAGCTCAATCAGGTGAACTTCTATCTGGTGGTACAAAGAGATAGATTCCACGTCGTTTTGAATTACTTCCTTTAATTCTTGTCGTTCAAACAAAAGTTTCTCTGCCTTTTTGTATAAGGCAGAAGCTTCTTTAACAATTTCTAAAGCTACCGGTTGAATCGATATCTTGCTATTCTCCATGTTGATCAATAAATAATATGCTTAATAAAGGAAATAGGGAATCTAGAGAATTTTCTTGACCCATTTGAAGTATTTGAACGGTACATATTTGAATGGCAGGTCAATCCAGACAGGCGAATTCACAATGGCCCTTGCATGGCTGAAGGCTCGAAAGCTGTATTTTCCGTGGTAACTGCTCATTCCGCTGTTTCCAACTCCGCCGAAAGGCAGATGATGGTTGGCGATGTGCATCAGGGTATCATTGATGCAGCCACCTCCGGAAGTAGTTCTGTTCAGGATATCCCTGGCTGCTTTGTTTGTTCCAAAATAGTAGAAAGCCAGTGGCTTTTCGTTTGAGTTGATAAAATCCACCGCGTTGTCAAGGTTGTCAAATGTCATGAGTGGCAGCAGTGGACCAAAGATCTCCTCCTGCATGATTGGAAAATCAGGTTGTATATCTTCAATGATGGTTGGAGCAATGAATTTTTGGGATAGATCGACCTCTCCTCCATAGCTAATTTTACCATGAATCATCAGCTTTTGCAATCTCACCATGGCCTGATCATTGACAATCCTTGGGAAATATCTGCTTTCCCTGATGGTTTTCCCGTACATTTCTTCAATGGCAGCAGCTATTCCACGCACCAGCTGATCCTTCACCGAATGGTGCACAAACAGGTAATCCGGGGCGATACAGGTTTGACCGGCATTGATGCATTTTCCCCAGGCAATTCTTTTGGCAGCCAGTTTGATGTTGGCTCCTTCATCGACAATGCAGGGGCTTTTACCTCCCAACTCCAGCACAACAGGGGTTAGGTATCTGGCTGCAGCCTGCATGACAATCTTCCCAAGCGAAGGACTTCCCGTAAAAAAGATCACATCGAAACGCTGTTCCAGCAGCATTTGGTTCACCTCTCTCCCTCCCTGCACCACTGCCACATGACCGGGATCAAAGATTTCTGCCACCAACTCTTCCATCACCCTGGCAATGTTCAGGGTATAAGGAGAGGGTTTCAGCAGCGCACAGCATCCGGAAGAGATGGCACCCACCAATGGCGTCATCAACAGCTGAAACGGATAGTTCCAGGGCGAAATGATCAGGGCTGTTCCCAATGGTTCATACAATATGCGGCTGGAGGAAGGCAACAGAGCAAGCGGCGTGGCAACTCGTTTTGGTTTGGCCCAGCATCGTAAATTTTTCAGGTGGCTGTCAATCTCTCCGAGAACAATACTGATCTCAGTCAGGTAAGCCTCTTCAGGCGACTTGTGCAGATCGAGCCACAGTGCCTCTTCAATGCGGCTTTGATATTTAAAGATTGCTGACTTAAATTTTTTTAGGTTTGAAATTCTTGAATCCAGTGATTTGGTAGCTTGTGACCTGAAATAATTCTGCTGGGCAACCATGGTAGATTCGATAAAGGCGCGGGATGAGTTTTCCATGGTCAAATACTGTTTGTTTTTCGTCCTTCAAAATGTTCCATGGTTTTATAAATACCAAGTCCCTTGCCAACGATAACATCGAAAAGCCAGATGGGGAAAATTCCCTGACACAATCTGACAAAATGAATAATAAGCGGCATTTTAACAAAGAACTGATTTCGTTCAATTCCGCAAATAATTCTTTTTGCTGCTTTTTCAGGTTTGAGGATTGGAATAATCCAGGACTTTACCCCGTCAAACATGCCGGTATTAATATAGTATGGGGTAACTGTTGTAATTCCGACATTGGTTTTAAGCTGTTGCATCTCAATTCTAACACTGTCGGACCAGCCGATGGCAGCCCACTTGCTGGCAGCATAGACAGACATTCGTGGATTAGAGATCAGACCTGCCGAGGATGCAATGTTGCAGATATGACCCGATCTCCTGGCAATCATATCCGGAAGAAACTGAAGCGCAATATGCATCGGGGCATTGGCATTGATATCCATGGTTCGGGTGATGTCGGTGTCCGAATGAAGGTGAAAGAATTTTCCAACGACAATCCCGGCATTGTTGATCAGCAGATCTATTGGCCCATGCTCCAGTTTGACCAGGGCAGCAGTAGAAATGATTTGCTCAACAGACGAAACATCAACCAGGTAGCTCCAAACTTTTCCTATTGAAGAAAATTCTGCTACTGTTTCATCGATTTTTTGCTGGTTAATGTCCCAGATGATCAGCTGGGCCCCTTTTAGCAGAACCATTTGGCCCATAAGTTTCCCAATCCCTGAAGCTCCTCCGGTGATCAACACAATAGTTTCCTCTTTAATTTTCATGTTTATGATTTATTTTTCATCGTTTTCATTCCCATGGTAAACTGTTTAACTGGAACTGACAAATCTTGTTCCTTGCCGAGTTCCATCTTCATTTTCAACCTGTACTTTTTTTTCCTGATACTCTCAGGGGTTATATTAAGAATGGCTCCTTGTTGGTTCGTGTCCAAATGCATAAAAGTGGTAGCCAAAAGCACAAGATCCTGTTTCCTAAGTTTGGGGTATTGGCTTAGCAGCGTTTGCTTGAAATTGGGATAAGTTTGTTCAAATTTGAAAAGGAAAACCGTTTGGTTATTAAGTAAAATGGAACGGGTACGCAACTTGTTTCGTAAATCCGAGAATGTTTTTCTTTGCACTTCCGTAAGCTGATCTTTTTGCAGCGCGATAGTCAACTGCCTGAACATCTCCATCAGGGTATTGTTAATCTCGATAGATCTTAGGGCGTCCTGCATAAGCTGTTCTTGCTTCCCTATCAATTTTCCGGCTACCTCCTCCTTCTCGGCAACAATCCTACCCAGCAAAACCTCTTGCGAATCAACCTGCTGTTTTAATTCAGTGATGCTGGTTTGAAGTTCTTGCTCAATAATTTCAATCTGGGAATTAATCTGTACTTCTATAGATCTGTGCTTGTCAAGTCTAACCTGTATGGCCTTTAACAATTCGTCGATGGTAAACGGCTTAACCAGATAATCATCGGCGCCGAGCTCCATCCCCTCTCTTACACTTTTGCGTTCTTCGAGCGCCGACATGTAGATAAAAGGGAAGTTTAGAAGTCCCTTTTGCTGCTTCAAAAATTTTAAAACTTCAAATCCATCAGCTCCGGGCATCATAATATCGCACAGAATCAAATCAGGCGCATGCTGCAATGCCTGTTCAATTCCAATGCGTCCATTTTCGGCCTGAAGCACATTATATCCTTCCTGCCGCAACACTTCTGCAATACTTGCCCTCAATTCGTATGTGTCTTCTATGATCAGAATAGTCTCCATCATTTATCTTTTTACCAACCACCAATTTACAAAATAAAATGGTTTACCGACCGGCGTCAGTAAAAAGAATAAATGACCTGTGTGAGTAATCTATATTGAAAAAATGCTTTTTAGAAATCTAGTTGATAATACTGATTATATGTTATTTTTTGTGATATCCAACATCAAAAGGATCTTTCCGTTGCCAACGGGACGAGCCCAATATTCATGTTCCTCAACCACGGGAATGATATAATGATTGTCCTGCAGAATCTGGAATCTGTCAATAAGGAATTTATCAAAAATTGACAACAATTTGTTATATCGGGAGAATCTGGTTTCTCTTGGTCGGAGCTCCTCAACATCAATGGCCACTCCATTCACAATTCTAATTCTAATCATTTTTTTAGTTATTTAGTATCCCTTAGCGAAAACTTACGTAGATTGTCAACAGTAAAAGAACAAATAATAGATTACTATGTTTATATTTTTTCGTGGTCAAAACGTGGACAAAAACTAAATATTTATGGATTATTTGCCTTTGATTGGAACTGTTTCCATCTTAAACCTACTGGCAGCCATGAGTCCGGGACCGGATTTTGTAATGACCGTCCGCAATGCGCTCTGTTACTCGCGCCAATCAGGGATATTTACAAGCCTGGGAATTAGCGCGGCTCTTGGCATCCACCTGTTTTATTGTGCTGCCGGAATCGGATTACTGATTTCCAAATCTGTGGTGCTTTTTTCACTCATCAAATTTCTTGGTGTAGGATACCTCATTTATATTGGCGTTGCTTCAATCCTGTCCAGAAAATCCAAATTGGATGTTTCAACCGAGAAATCCCTTTCAGATCTCACCCGTTGGCAGGCATTTAAAATGGGATTTCTCACGAATGTTCTCAATCCAAAGGCCACCCTCTTTTTTCTGAGCCTTTTTACTTTTGTGATCGGCAGCTCAACACCTGTTTACATCATCCTGATCATCTCCGCCATCATCATGCTAACTGCTTTTACGTGGTTCAGCATCGTTTCCATCTTCCTCGCCCAGCCAAATGTTCAAAGGATCTTCCTTAAATACGAAAGAATAATCAACTTAACACTTGGGGGGTTTCTTATCTTTCTGGGGATCAAAATTGCCTTGACCTTAAGATAAATAATGACTTTTTTGGTGAGATCCTTTCATTCATAAGCCTCCAACGTTCATCCCCATTTTTGGATAAGATAAAGAATATCTAACTTAGGGTTTTCAACTATACTATGACGAAAAAAACTACTTTGGCCATTCTTGTTTTGGCACTTTCCTTTGCCTTACATTTTCAGTTGTCAGCGCAGACACAAAAGACCTATTGCAACCCCATCAATCTGGATTACGGTTATACACCCATCCCAAATTTCAGTGAGGCCGGACGCCATCGTGCAACTGCCGACCCTGTTATTGTGAAGTACAAAGATGATTACTATCTTTTTTCTACCAATCAATGGGGCTACTGGTGGAGCAGCGATCTGATCAACTGGAACTTTATCTCAAAAAGATTCTTACGTCCGTGGAATCAGGTGTATGATGAGTTGTGCGCTCCGGCCGTTGGCATTGTTGGCGATACAATGCTGGTTTTTGGTTCTACTTATACGAGTAATTTCACGCTTTGGATGAGCACAAATCCCAAAAGCAACAGTTGGAAACCCCTCGTCGACTCCCTGGAAATCGGCGGATGGGATCCGGCATTTTTTACGGATGAGAATGGTAAATTCTACATGTACAACGGAAGCAGCAACCGTTTTCCCCTATATGGGATTGAACTAAACCGAAAAACGATGCAACCCATCGGAACGCGGAAAGAACTTTACCTTCTTGAACCCTGGAGGTATGGATGGCAACGCTTTGGCGAGCATATGGACAACACTTTCCTGGATCCGTTTATGGAAGGAGCCTGGATGACCAGACACAAGGACAAATATTACCTTCAATATGGAGCACCTGGTACAGAATTTAGCGGTTATGCCGATGGTGTTGTCGTGGGCGACTCTCCCCTCGGTCCATTTACACCACAATCTATGCCCTTTAGTTTCAAGCCGGGAGGATTTGCCAATGGAGCGGGTCATGGAGCTACTTTCCAGGATCGTTGGGACAATTTCTGGCATGTATCCACCATCTCCATCTCCGTGAAAAATAACTTCGAACGCCGCATAGGTATTTGGCCGGCGGGATTCGACAAGGATGGAGTCCTTTTTTGCAACCAGTCGTTTGGAGACTATCCAACCTTTCTGCCGGATAAAAGTGATGACCATTTACAGAGCCGGTTCACTGGCTGGATGTTGCTAAATTACAACAAGCCAGTAACGGTCTCTTCTACTTTTGGATCGTACAGTGCCAACAACGCGGTCGATGAGAGCATCAAAACCTACTGGTGCGCGGCATCTGGCAACAAGGATGAGTGGATACAAACAGATCTGGGAGCCGTTTCCACCGTTAGGGCGATTCAAATAAATTATGCCGATCAGGATGCCGACATTTTGGGAAAAGGATCAGGCTTGCACCATCAATACAAGATTCTGGAATCCAAAGACGGCAAAAGATGGAACCTGCTGACCGACAAAAGCACCAACGACAAGGATGTTCCGCACGACTATATTGAGTTAAGCAAGCCTGTTCAGACACGCTTCCTGAAGCTCATTAATCTTCATGTTCCTTCCGGTAAGTTCGCCATCAGTGGATTTCGGATTTTCGGAAATGGTGAGGGTCGCAACCCGGACAAAGTGAAGGGATTTGTGGTGCTACGGACTCAAAAAGACAAACGCAGTGCCTGGCTGAAATGGTACCCGACTGATAATGCCTATGCTTACAATTTATACTTGGGGACTTCTCCCGATAAACTGTACAATTGCATCATGGTATATAGTGCCAACGAATATTGGCTTAAAACAATGGACATCGAAAAGCCATACTATTTTGCCATCGAAGCCATCAATGAAAATGGAATTGGGGAGCGAAGTGTGGTGGTAAAATCTGAATAATCATTTCCGGCAGTCTTCTTCTGCTCTCTGCTTTAACACTGTTTACTGGTCGCCCAAATTAAAAATCTGAACAAACCGAGCATACCCTGTTGAAGACGGTATAGTCGAGCAATTCTACATCGGACGAAAGAAAACCTTCCTTAACCGGTTCTTTGCGCAAGAGATCTGTACTCAGGTATTTCTTGTTACTATCAGAGAAGACCGTTGCGATGACTGCATCTTTCCCCATTTCATTTTGCAACTGCAACGCTCCTAGGAAGTTGGCACCTGAAGATATACCAACTGCCAATCCGATTTCGGAAGCCAGCTTCTGCGCCATGATAATTGAATCTCCGTCATCAACCGAAACGATCCGGTCGAGCTGCTTTAAGTCAACAAGTGCCGGAATAAACTCATCCGAAATACCCTGTATTCTATGCTGACTCACCTTGTATCCGGTAGATAAGGTAGGTGAATTTGAGGGTTCCAGGGGATGAATTTTTACATGCGGATACTGTGCTTTCAAGTACCTGCCTACACCCATTACAGTGCCACCTGTGCCAACACCTGCCACAAAAGCGTCTGGCTTTAGCCCATTTGTCTGAAGCTGAAACCAAAGTTCAGCACCTGTGGATTTCTCGTGTGCTTCGGCGTTGAATGGATTGGCAAATTGTTTGGGAAGAAAGATGTTTGGCTGAGAAGCAGCGATCTCTTCCGAGATTCGGATACTCCCCAAAAATCCGCCTTCTTCGCGTGAAACAGGTATGATTTCGGCCCCAAGACTGTGGATAATATCTATTCTTTCCTTGCTAAGCCAGTCGGGCATAACGATTTTAACTTTGTGACCCAGAGTTCTTCCAATCGCCGAAAATGAGATGCCGGTATTGCCACTTGTTGCCTCAACGATGGTGTCTTCAGGTTTGATTAATCCTATCTCGTAAGACTTCTGCAGGGTATAAAGTGCCATTCGGTCTTTGATACTTCCGGTGATGTTATATTGCTCAACTTTGGCGTAGATGATGCGTATTTCACCCTTGAATTTCAAGCGGATCACCAACAGGGGCGAATTGCCGATCAACCTCCACATAGC
>JBAXED010000038.1:0-33077 GCA_037140615.1 Prolixibacteraceae bacterium | reverse complement strand
AATCGCAATAGGGAATAGCCAGCTGAAGATCTCAGTGAAATAGTTTGCACGGGTTTCATAGGTTAAGATGACTCGCGCCGACTCACCAACTTCTTGCTGTGCCTTTTCAAGATTGGACTCAAAAACATCGACTGACCCAATATTAAAAGTAAAATGTGGTCCGGCTTTAGGCGGTTCAGATAGTCCCTGCGACAATTTTGCCTTGTATTTTTCATAGGAAGCTTCTTTGAGGTAAATCTCAGCCTCTGTCTTGTTTACGATGACGATTTTCTCGATGTCACCATTTTTTAGCATGGTGCTTTTTACCTCCCGCCAATTTGTTTCAGCAGGTCTGCCGCCGGTGCTGAAAAGATTATATCCCACTAACAACAATAGCAAAACCCCATAAATGTACATGGGATTGAACTTGAAAGGGGAGGGCTTATTTGGCGAGTTACCCATGATGGGTTTGTTCGTCTTTGTGGTCTTTGGACCTTTTGTATTTGGTTTTTTTTCTGCCATGGTAATTTAAATGTCTGCTTCAATATTATAAATTGTCCCGTCGCCCCAGAGGGATTCCAGATCATACAATCTTCTGAACGGTTCCTGAAAAATGTGAACCATTACATTCACATAATCGAGCAAGATCCATTGTGCATTCTGAAATCCATCCTGTTTCCATACTTTCTCAAAAGCCAGCTCCTCGACACTCTCTTCTACCGATCGTGCGATGGCATCGACATGTGTGTTTGAACTACCGTGACATATGATGAAATTGTCACATTCAGCTTCTCCTTCGAAAGACAGATCGATGTTGACAATTTCAAGCCCTTTTTTCCGGCGAATCCCTTCTACGATGGCATCCACCAAATCCAACCGGCCATTCTCAACGCCTTTTTGCAACATAGATTGATTTAAAAACACAAAGATAGTTGTTTTAAATGATTCCTAAAAAACCCTTGGGTTGTCTAATTTCCCCAATATCATGTAACTTTACGCTTTATATTTTGAAGAGCCATGATAGGATCAACCATTGTACACCTGGACACTGTCGATTCGACCAATAACTATGCCGCAAAGGAATTGCTGACAAAAAGTCTGACTGAAGGAACCATTTTTGCAGCAGCTTGTCAGCAGGCTGGGCGAGGTACAGGATTAGCCTCCTGGGAGAGTGCAACCGGCTTAAACCTGACTTTCAGCATTGTACTTTACCCCAAACAAGTTGAAATTTCGCAACAGTTTTTTATTTCAAAAGCAATTTCCCTTGGTGTAACCGATTTTTTATGCAAATATGTAAAAAGCGTTTCTATCAAGTGGCCCAATGATATATACGTGGATGACAAGAAAATTGCAGGCATTTTGATCGAAACGGCCATAACTGGCGGAAAGTTCTCCAGGGCAATAGTTGGCATCGGGTTAAATATCAACCAGGAGGTTTTTGTCTCGGATGCACCGAATCCGGTGTCGTTGAAGAATTTGACGAGCGAGAACTATGACCTTAATCAGATTCTGAAAGTACTGTGCGCTTGCCTGGAGATGAGATATCAATCCCTGATCAAGGGAAATCAGACAATCCTTCAGAATGACTATGAAACACTTCTTTACCGGAAGGGAGTTTGGGCCAAATACAGAGACCAAAACTCGGATTTTGAAGGAAGGATTCTCGAGGTAGAACCTGATGGAAGATTGCTCATCGAAACCCGGATAGGTGAGAAACGAGGTTTTTACTTTAAAGAGATTTCATTTAAGTGAACTAAAATGCCTAGAGTACTACTCCAATATCAGTGTCTGTTCGGAGTTCCCAACTTTATTAACTTTAGTCAATCTAGTTCACTTTAGTCACTCATTCTAGGGAATAATCAACCAAAGCAAGCATCTCCGCAAGCTTCTCAATCCCCTTTTCCAGATACCCACCAACCATCATCTTAATCATGGGATTTAGATCGGCATGCAAAGTAAGTCTGATTTTGCAGCTATTTTCTTCCACCGGCAATAGTTGCACCCAAAAAGTTGCCGGAAACGGAACAGATTTTTCTCCCTGGAATTTGATGGTTTTGAAGGGTTCGCGTTCTACAATTGCAATTCCAACATTTCCCACCGGACTGATTTTAAAGCTGCAGCGATCTTCTGTTGCCTGAAAATCATCGACTTTAAATCCTTTGGTTTCGACCCCCTTTTTATTGAGTTCCTCTATTTTATCAGCAGAAACAAATTGTTCCAGATTTTTAAGATTGGATAATTTGGCGAAAACTAATTCCTGAGAATGAAAGATTTCACGAGGCTCACTAATATATTTTTCTAATCCCATGTTTTAGTGCTTTTAAGTTATGAGTTATAAGTTATGACACCGCCATAACTCATAACTTATAACTCATAACTATTTATCTTCCCCACGTTTCTGGAGATTTACGCCAATTGTTAAGGCTTTCCAGCTGCTCATCGTTGATTTCGCCCGAGTTATGAGCCAATTCAAGCAGAACATTGTAGTTACTCAAAGTCGTCAATTCAATCCTGGCAAATTCGAAATTTCTGGCGGCAAGCGGAAAATTATAGGTAAAAATGGCCAGCATTCCCAAAACTTCTGCACCGTATGTTCGAACAGAATCTGCTGCATTCAACGAACTTGTGCCGGTAGAAACCAGATCTTCGATGATCACTGTTTTTGTGCCTTGCGGGATATCGCCTTCGATCAGATTTTCCAGACCGTGACCTTTTGGAGCGGAACGAATGTAAATAAAGGGTAATCCGAGTCTTTCGGCAACAAGAACTCCATGAGCGATGGCACCAGTGGCGACTCCGGCAATGGCTTGAGCTTCAGGGTACTTTTCTTTAACCAGTTCTGTGAATTGCTCGCAGATAAATGTGCGCGTTGCCGGATAAGAAAGTATCTTCCTATTGTCGCAATAGATAGGTGCTTTCCAGCCCGACGCCCAGGTAAAAGGTGCATCCGGTTGTATTTTTATGGTATTGATCGCCAGCAGCTGTCTGGCAACTTCGATCTGTCTTTGTTCCATCTGTTTGTTTTTTTACAAAGTTAAGCTTTTTTGCTATTTTTAAACAGCCGTGGAGTTAGTTTTGTTTCGTTTTTCTCCATAAAATCCGGAAGCTAAACACCAGAATAAGATGCATCAAAATGCCCTGAAATTTACCGTTTTGCTTGGTTTGACACTGTTTAGCCTATCCTTGGCAGGACAAAGCCTAAAAAGTGTGATATTTGATAAGGATTCCTCTTGCCTGGTGACCGGATTTACCACCAATTCAAGTAGAGGAATGTTTTTGAAACCGACTATCCCACTGGTCTCCTACGAGATATGCAAGAAAAATGGTCTAGCTGACAAGGAATTTTTCACCAGCGCTCAATCGGCTGGCAAAGCTAATTTACCTTCGAAAATCAAAGTATCGGTGAAGGTTGATGGAGAATACAAATTTGGCTGCAAGGCAATAATTTCTTTTAAAAATATTTCGGGGGATACTCTTTGGCTGACCAATGTGGTTCCTTTCGGCTTCACGACCGACAAAGTTTGCCTCACCGGAAAGGGCGATCATCCACTTTCCAGAAGCTATATTTTCAGACCAGGTTTCGAACCTGTTAACTGTATTTTGCCTGATAATGCGTGGGAACTTGGATTTTCCGACATGGCAATTAATGACTCGCTAAGCATAACTGCCATCACCCGCAGAAGTCGCGAAAACATGGAAATGGCGGTTCGTCGCCGCTTCGAGACAGAGATAGCTCCCGGCGGTTCGATGCAGTATAATTTCTACGCTGATCTTCACAAAGGAAGTTGGCAGGATGGCCTTCGGATGATGTTTCAGGATCGTTTGCTTTATGATGTTGAACCCGGTAAATTCGATAATTCACTTTTTGAAAGGAAGGACCTGCAATGGATTAGACCAGCTTATGTTTCCCATTTGATGATGGCCTGGAGTGGATATTATTACGATAATTCAGGTCGGAAATTCAACCTGGAAGATTTCGCTAAAAGAGGTAAGACACTCTATGGTGGGGACGATTTCATAGGTATATGGCCAACCTGGCCAATGCTTGGGGTCGATCAGCGCAACCAGTGGGATCTCTTTCGCGACTTGCCGGGGGGAACTGACCGGCTGAAACTTGAAGCTGAAAAGCTAAACAAATTGGGCACCCGGTTTTTCATTTGCTACAATCCATGGGATGAAAGCACCCGTAGCCAAAATCATACCGGTGGAATGGCCGCCCTGATTGCCGCGACAAATGCCGATGGGGTCGTTTTAGATACGCGCGGAGCTTCTAGCAAAGCATTGCAGGAGGCGGCAGATTCGGTTCGCAAAGGCGTGATCATGTATAGCGAAGGCATGGCCATTCCGCGAGATATGCAGGGAATTGTGGCAGGAAGGGTTCACAATGCACTCTATTACTGTCCGATGCTGAATCTGAACAAAATTATCAAACCCGAATTTGCCATATTTAGGGTAGCCGAAATTTACAAAGAGCGGATACGGCGGGAGTTCTGTCTCTCATTTTTCAATGGATATGGCACAGAACTAAATATTTTCGCCCCCGGAATCCCCGAATGGGCTGAGGAGCAATACCGTTTTCTTGGGAGAATAGCCAGGGTTCAGCGGGAAAATTCGGACAATTTTATAAGCAAAGCAGTCAGTCCGCTGCTGTCAACTACTGCTGATCAAATATTTGTCAACAGATTTCAAACGCCATCCAAAACAGTCTATACTATTTTTAGCCTTATCCCGGAAGGTTACAAAGGCAAGCTTTTTGAGGTGACCCCAAAATCTGGAATGCATTTTGTTGATATTTTCAGACATGAGGAGAAAGTGCCTGCCAAAGAGGGGGATCGATGGCTTATTGAAGTGGAAACAGATGCCTTCAACAAAAGCTGGTTGGGTACTAACAACGAAGGGGCGGTCGACTGTCTGGCCCAGCTTCCTGTAGTGATCTCTGCCGCGATTGCCGGCGATGAACTTTCGATAAAAGTCGGGAAAGGTGATTCTCTCAAAATTTGGGCCGGCGCACCAGATTATCAAAAGTCTCCTCTGGTTCTGAAAGCCACAGATCAAACCATTCGGTTGATGGATCATTTTGGACGATTCGAAGGGAAATTTGTGGTGCAGCTGTTTGAAAAAACGCAACTTCTTGACGAAAAAATTGTTGCGATCCTGCCGGGAACGCCCCGATTGATCAGCAGAATTGAAAAAGCAGAGACACATGTTAAATTGCCTAAAGAGATGGTGAAAATTCCTGCCGGAAGATTTACTTTTCATGCGACCAATGGGGACGAGTTTATTCCTTACCCTAAGGAAAATGAGGGAAAGAACTATGATATGCCATCCTTTTTCATGGACAAATATCCGGTTACGAACATACAATTCAAGGCATTTCTTTCCGATACAAAGTACCTGCCGGTGGACACAGTTAATTTCTTAAAAAACTGGATAAATGGCAGTTTTCCGGTTGGCGAAGAAAAATTTCCTGTCGTTTATGTATCCTATGAAGATGCAAAGGCTTATGCCAAATGGGCAGGCAAACGTCTGCCAACCGAAATAGAATGGCAATATGCTGCGCAAACAACAGCTGGCAATGAATGGCCCTGGAAGCAGAAAAAGTCGATTTTGCGAAAGGAAGAGGCCGTGACAAATACCCTGACAGTGTTCAAAATTGAAGGCATCGGGAAAGATTATTGCAATCCAGGCAATGGCAAGCTCTATCCGGTAGGTAGCTATCCGAAAGGTGCAAATCCTTATGGATTGCAGGATTTGGTAGGGTGTGTGTGGCAGCTGACCAACGATTTGTATGCCAGCGGCAGTTACCGTTACATTCTGATGAAAGGAGGCAGCTATTTCAACCCTTCTTCCAGTTGGTGGTACGTGCAGGGCGGTCCGCGAGAATTGCATTACCGGCAAT
Source organism: Prolixibacteraceae bacterium (assembly GCA_037140615.1). GTDB lineage: Bacteria > Bacteroidota > Bacteroidia > Bacteroidales > Prolixibacteraceae > CAINVV01. The sequence goes on along the minus strand of JBAXED010000038.1, from coordinate 27,199 downwards.
TTTTATTGAGGGTTTCAGAGGGTTTTGAGCGGAATGCGACGGTGGGGTTCAGGTGCGTCCAGGACGCAGAATAAGAGAAGATGGGAAGATGAGAAAATGGGAAAATGGAAACGGAGAAACGGGGAAACGGAGAAACGGGGAAACGGAGAAGGTGCGTCAAATGATGAGGGGACGGGCTGTAGAGACAAGGGATTGCCTTGTCTTGTGGAATGCCTTGTCTTGAAACATAAAAATAGATACGATCATGAAAATATTTGAAGGGATTAAGATTGCGTTGGTGGTAGTGGCACTGGGTTCGGGAGTGGTTTTTGCGCAAAAGGGTGTGAAACCGGAAGCTCCTAATTACCTGAACAATAGGTCTCCTTTAATTAGCAAGCCTTTTGTTGAACTTCCGCTTGGAGCGATTTCCCCGGAAGGGTGGCTGAAAGATCAGCTGATCCGACAGAAAACTGGCATGACAGGCCATCTGGATGAAATATACGAACCTGTGATGGGCAAACGCAATGGCTGGCTCGGCGGAGATGGCGATGTGTGGGAAAGAGGACCGTACTGGATAGACGGATTACTTCCTCTTGCCTACATTTTGAAGGATGAGACTTTGATCGCCAAGGTAAAGCCTTGGGTAGAGTGGGCGTTGAACAGTCAGCAGCCGGACGGGTATTTTGGTCCGTCGGTGGATCGCGGAATCGAACCCGGATTGCAGCGGGGAAATGCCCGCGACTGGTGGCCAAAGATGGTTGTGTTGAAATTTCTTCAGCAATATTATACGGCTACCGGCGATGAAAGAGTGACAAAATTGATGCTGAACTATTTTAAATATCAATTAATAGAGCTGCCAAAGACACCTCTGAACAAATGGACACATTGGGGCGAGGACCGTGGAGGTGACAATCTGGCGGTGGTTTACTGGCTTTATAACCTGACCGGCGAAAAGTTCCTGCTCGATCTGGGTGAGTTGATCCACAAGCAAACTGTCAACTGGACGGATGCTTTTTTGACTGGCAAGCTCCGCTACCAGTGGAGTTATCACTGCGTCAATGTTGCCCAGGGAATGAAAGAACCGGGCGTCTATTACCAGCAAGCGAAAGACAAAAAATATGTAGAAGCAGTCAAGGCTGGGCTTGCCGACCTGAAGGCATTTCATGGTTTTCCGGACGGACTGTTTGGTGGAGATGAGATGTTACATGGCAACAATCCGACTCAGGGATCCGAATTGTGCTCGGCAGTAGAGATGATGTTTTCGATGGAATCGATCCTTCCGGTTACGGGCGAGGTTGCCTTTGCCGACCAGCTGGAAAGGGTTGCTTTTAATGCCCTGCCAACTCAGACGACAGATAACTACGACAGCAGGCAATATTTTCAGCAAACCAATCAGGTACTCGTGAGTAAGCATCCCCGAAATTTCAACACTGCCTACGAAGGGACAGGACAGCTTTTTGGTCCGCTGACGGGTTATCCCTGTTGCACTTCCAACATGCACCAGGGCTGGCCTAAGTTTACGCAAAATCTTTGGTATGCCTCGGCTGACCAGGGAATCGCTGCTCTCGTTTATGCGCCATCCAGTGTAAAGGCCAAAGTTGGCAAAGGCACCAATCTGGAAATCACTGAAACCACCAATTATCCTTTTGATGAATTGATACGGTTTACCCTGAAAATGGATAAAAAAGCAACTTTCCCTTTCCATTTGAGAATTCCTTCCTGGTGTCAGAAAGCAACAATCACCATCAATGGGAAAATCCTGGGTGAGTACTATGATGGAAGCACCTTGACAGCCATAACCCGCGAATGGGCTGATGGAGACGTTGTGGAACTAACCTTGCCGATGCAGGTTGCTGTAAGCCGCTGGTACGAGAATTCTGCCGTTGTGGAGCGTGGTCCGCTGGTCTATGCATTAAAAATTGGGGAGGAGTGGAGAACGGTTTTAAACAAGGATAAATATGGGCCATTTTACCATGAAGTTATTCCAACAACTGCCTGGAATTATGGATTGATCACCTCAGCGATCAAGGATCCCGTTAAGGAATTTGAAGTTGTCAGGCGAAAAGTTCCGAAGGATAGCTATCCCTGGAACCAGGAAAATGCCCCATTGGAGATCAAAACCAAAGGGGTCATCATCCCATTCTGGACCTTGTACAATGGTTCTGCCGGGCCCTTGCCCTATAGCGAACAATATCAGCTGAAAGCGGATGCACCGGTTGAGATCACATTGATTCCTTATGGTTGTACGACTTTGAGGATTACAGAATTTCCGGTAGTGAGACTGAAATTACAATAAGTGTCTTTGACACCTCCGGTGTATTGATTTTCAATTTTTCCTGAATCTGCTTTCTCGGTAAATCTTCAGAAAAAGCGACTCAAAATTGTGCGAAGGCGACAGCGCCGGAGAGAGCGCAAGCTTTGAGTCGGGTGAAATCAGATAAAAAGTTGGAACGGCTTTGATTCTGAAATTGGAAGAAGCTTGTTCAATATTGACGGCACTCATTAACTCCCATGGGTATTTTTTCACTTTCCAGAGTTTTGCCGCATCCTGAAAATTTTTATCCATCGAAACAGCAACGATGGTCAGGATTTTACGGAGCTTTTTATCCAGGGTCACTAGGGAATCCAACTCAGCTTTACTTTCTTTGCTCGTGCTGGTGAAGAAGACCAGGTAGACATATTTCCCGTTTGGACGAAGCGGGGTGCGAACTTCATTTTGATTTTTCAACAGCAAATCGGGCGACTTATTCCCTTCCTGAAGAGCAGTTATGAGCGCGATAATTCCAGGCAGGCAAGTTTTTAAAGGTTCAAATGAGCATTGAGAGACAGACTCTTTCAAACCATTTAGCATACTTTTTTTGTCGAGCTTGCCGGAATAGAAACCATCGTAAAATGCCTTGACTGCCAGCAATTCTGCTGCTTCTTTCTTAAATCCTGTTTCTATCAACTGACTTACAAATCCCCCAAAATTTCCTTGTAAAGCATTTGTGATCATCTTTTTTTGCCGGAAATCCTGCGATTTTGATGTGAGATAATCAGAGCAAAGTGCATTAAAAAGGTGCTGGTAAGCAGGATGAGTCAAAGAAACTTCCATTGAGGCGATATATTTCCGGACAATTTTATCTTTATCATCTTGCCAAACTGCCAGTTCAATTTCACCGTAGCTGCAAGTTTTTAAAAGGTCGAAATAAGGATGCTTCCCGGAAGGGTAGCTTTTCTCAAGTCTGGCGATAATTGCTTTAGCCGAATCAAGTGATCTCTTTTTGTACAGATCAAAAGTGTGCAAGGTCACTTCTTTGTTGTAATCAGTTAAAAAAGCTCTTACCATGAAGTTGAGGTCTGACAATTTAGCGTTCCTGATATTTAACCAATATAGTTGAGGCACAAAATATGGACTGGCAGCTTCATCCTTAGTTCTGGCCGACCAGGCAGGTAGTGAAATTTCATAATCATGGCCGGGTTCAGCAATCAAAGTCCCCTTGAATTTTTCAAGATCGGTATAAATTTCTATCGGATGGTTCGTCGGGAAAGTAAACACGAAATTGCCATCTTTTTGGACGGTGGTTTCAGCCACATCTTTTGGCTGGCGCGAAACAGGCTCAGGATAAGTGTAGAACTTCAGGGATTTCCCGGCATAATCGGATGCCTGACCGCGAATTGTAACCATTTGTCCCGAAAGCGAACCAATGGAAAGAATCAAGGATAGAAGCAATAGGAAACGGGACATAATCAGGATTCTTCCGGTTCTTCGTAAAACTCTGCGATGTTGAAACAGGATGGAAGAAACTGAGAGGCATCCCCACGGTGACGCAGAATGTCTCTGACAATGGTTGAGGAGATGGCCGTATGCTCGGGCAAAGTGAGCAAAAATACCGTTTCAATATCCTCATGCATTTTCTTATTTATCTGGCCGATAGCTCTCTCATATTCGAAATCGGCAGCAGTTCTAAGTCCTCTGAGGATATATTGCGCATGCACTTTCCGGCAGTAGTCGACAGTTAGTCCTTCATATTTTCCGACTTTAATTTTTGGTTCATCCTGAAAAACTTGTTTGATCCAGTCCCTTCGTTTTGAAAGCGGATAATAGGTTTTCTTGTTCGAATTGTAGCCGATCATGATGATGATCTCATCAAACATGGGCAGTGCCCTCCGTATGATCGATTCGTGGCCGACCGTAAAAGGATCAAACGAGCCCGGAAAAACAGCGATTCTCTTCATTGGTAAAGTATTGCTCTTACAAATCTATAATAAATTGATATAAAATAACCGTTTCTAAATAATCATTCCTGATATATGGCTATTTTTGAAGTCGGCATCGTCAAGGATGTTCGCAATTTTAAATCAATGACAGAAAGAGATATCATAGGCATATTCGGTACCATGAATGCGGGGAAAAGTTCCCTGATGAACCTTATTACGCAACAGGAAAGCTCTATCGTGGATGCTACTCCGGGAACCACGTCAGATACACGGATTACCATGATGGAATTGCATGGGATTGGCCCTGTCAAGCTGATGGACACTGCCGGATTTGATGAGTCTGAAACTTTGGGAGACAAAAAGAGAAAAAAGGTTGGTGCCGCACTAAAAGAATGTGATCTGGTATTGGTTGTCATCGATCCGGCTTCACCCGGTTTGCCTACCGTGAAACTGCTTTTGGAAGATGCCATCGCCGAAGAGAAACAAATTTTGATCGTCTACAATCTCTTTTCATCTGCCGATGAAGGCAAAATTGACTTATGTGAAAAGAATTTGCCACTTCTGAATCAATTCCCACAAATCCGGATTTCAGCCTTGAAACCTGAAAACAGAAGTGCCCTTTTAGAGTTTCTCCTTCAGCATTACATCCCTAAAAATAATCCGACGCAACTATTGCCATTTGTCGAACAAGATGAATTTTATATTCTGAATATTCCGATGGATGAGGAGACACCACCCGGCAGATATCTGCGTCCTCAGGCCATGGCGGAGGAATACATCACGCGTCACTGGGGTTTTCCTGTTTCCTACCGGATGAATCTGGGGAAAGCAAGATCGGGCGATCCGTCCGAAAAGGCCCGATGGGAAAGCTTCCTCGGTAGTTTTGGACGCAGACCCAAAGTCATCATCACCGACTCGCAGGCTATGGACATCATGAAGAGCTGGTCACCGGCGGATATTGGCCTTACCACCTTCTCAATCATGATGATCAATTACATGAGCAGGGGCAAGCTGGCAGATTTTGCCAATGCTGTCAGAACCATTGATGCCATGCAATCCGGAGATACGATCATGATAGCTGAAGCCTGCAACCATTCCAGAATCAAGGAAGATATTGGTACCGTTCAGATCCCAAATGTGATCCACAAACAGTTTCCGGAAGTGAATGTGAAACATATTTTTGGCAGGGAGTGGCCGGACCCGGAAGAACTCAAGAGTGTCAAACTTGTTATTCATTGCGGTGGCTGCATGATTACACCCCAGCGGATGGCGGCCAGGTTGCGCGATCTGGAAAAACTGCGAATACCAATTACAAATTACGGGATTTTTCTCTCGTATGTGCAGGGGAAAGGTGTGTTGGATCAAGTGCTCCAGCCTTGGAAAGTATAATATTATTAAACAAAAAATCCTGCAGATGCAGGATTTTTTGTTTAATAATATTATACTTCGCTTACTTGGTAACTCTTTCCAGCTTTTTAACCATCGAGAACATGAACGCAGCCGAAAGCAAACAGCAAACAATAAATATCGACCAGAGCATCCACAAATCCAATCTGCTCCAGAAGAAGCTTCCTACCACAATCAGCTTATTCCCAACTGCAGTTGCAAGCAACCAGCCGCCTTGCATCAATCCCTGAAAGCGGGGAGGTGCAACTTTTGAGACAAATGAAAGCCCCATCGGACTAAGAAACAGTTCTGCAATGGTGAAAATAAGGTATCCGTTGATCAACCAGTAAGGTGTTACCCTGGAAGAATCCGGCACGGCTGCCCCGTTCAGTGTATGCGGTGAAACCATGTTTAGAGAAGCAACCAGGATGGTCATAAATGCCACCGCAGCTATGACCATTCCAAATCCAATTTTCTTGGGCGTGGAGGGTTCAATATCTTTCTTGTTGAGCCAGGCAAATACACTCATGACAAGCGGGGTCAGGAAGACAATAAACAACGGATTGAAGGATTGGAAAATCTCAGGTGCAATGGCGTTTTCCGGTTGATAACTGTTGACATAATAATAAGCCAACATCGAACCGCCCAGAAAAAGTGCCAGGCCGATTAACCTTTCATTTCTGGATTTATTCTTACCAAGGGCAACAAAAAGTCCGGCTAGAGCTCCGAAAACAGAAATGATTGACCATGGACCAAAGAAAAGGTTGGTAAACGGCCCTACCTCCTTGGCAATATAGTCACGTGCAAAAAATGTCAGGGTCAATCCGTTTTGGTGGAAAGACATCCAGAAAAAGATCACCACAATAAATACCATGATCAAAGCCATCACCTTTGGCTTCTCCTCCTTGTTGGCAGAGAGGATAATCCAGGTTGTAAAGGCGACAAAAAGACTGACAGCCAATGTTATATCAAGCAGAACATTTAATCCGTAATACAAAATAGCAAAGGCGGCAAAAGACGCGACAAGAGCCAAAGCAAAGTTTTGTGGACCATTCTCAATTTTAACTTTTTGTGAAGCAGAAACTTTTTCCTTGTTGGGAAGGTGTTTCTGGAAGAATATATAGACCAGCAATGACAAAACCATTGCCCCGGCTGCAATGCCAAAAGCATAATTGTATCCTCTTGCAAAAACTTCCAGATAGGTGTGTGCAAATTGTCCAAGATCACCCACCTGTCCCGAAATGCTTGCTTTTTGCGCCAATGTCTGGAATTGAGTGGTGTCTGTCATTTTGCCATCGATGAACTGATGACAGAGGGCAGGCAAACTACCATCATGCAGGAACCCATTGGTTTTCAGCCACCAGTTGCGAACGCCTGTTGCAGCAAAAGGAGCAAAGAATGCGCCCACATTGATTCCCATGTAAAAGATCATAAACGCCGAATCACGCAGTTTGGTGTACTTTGGGTCATCGTAGAGTTGACCCACAACCGCCTGCAAATTGCCTTTAAACATCCCGTTCCCGAAAGCAATGATAAAAAGGGAAATCAAGGTAAGCGTGAGGGTGAGTCCTGGAATTGACATCAAAATATAACCGGTCAGCATGATCAGGATACCGGCGAAAATAACCAGCTTATACTTGTTGGTGGAGTCTGCAACAATCCCACCGATCAAGGCGAGTGCGTAAATGCCGAAGTAAAACGAGCTATAATAGCTACCTGCTTGCTCCTCTGATAATCCGAATTTTACCTGTAGGAAAAGTACCAGAATAGCCATCATCGTGTAGAAACCGAACCGTTCCCCCATGTTGGCAAAAAAGGCTACAATAAGTCCTTTGGGATGTCCTTTTAGCATAAATTTTTAAGTTTGAAGTTTTATATTGAAGCAAATATAAGAAAAAGTGACTAAAGTGACTAGAGTGAGCTAAAGTGACTAAAGTTAGGGACTCCAAACCTTTGATCCCTGAAGCGCAAGTACTCTAGTCACTTTAGTTCACTTTAGTCACTATAGTCACTTCTGATACAAAACACCAATTTCAAATATTTCGCCTAACTTTGAAAAGTGTACAACTTTGAAATGACAGGCCATGAAGATTTTTTCTCGTGAGCAGATTTCCATTATCGACCGGCAAACCAAAATTTTGGAACCAATTTTGGAGATTGATTTGATGGAGCGGGCCTCGGATGCTCTTGTGGATGAATTGATTCTTCAAAGTTCTGCTTCTGACAGAATTGCCGTAGTGGCGGGTATGGGGAACAATGGCGGTGATGCGTTGGCGATAGCACGTATTCTGTTGGAAATCAATTATTCAGTTGATGTTTATTTGCCGGAATTGGGTGGCAAGCGTTCTGAGGCGAACCAAATCAATCTGGAAAGGTTGAAAATGATGGATGGAGTTTCGTTCATTTATCTGAATAGTCAAAAGGATTTCCACGATCTTGATAAATATGATTTTCTGGTAGACGGACTTTATGGCTCAGGCCTAAACCGCCCTTTGGATGGTTTTGTTTGCGAGGTTATTAGCTGGATGAATGCGTCAGGAGTTGAAATAATTTCGATAGATCTGCCATCAGGACTCATGTGTGACGAAAATCCTGAGCACAACGATTCAATCGTCAGGGCTACTCAAACGCTTACGGTCGGATTTCCCAAGTTATCGCTTTTTTTCAGAGAGAATGAGCCTTTTTTTGGGCAATGGAACCTTGTCCAGTTTGGCTTGAGCGAAACGGCCATCGCAGAGACCAAAACAAACTACCATTGGTTAGTTCAGTCGGATGTGTTTCCCATTTTAAAAAGTAGAAATAGATTTTCCCACAAAGGAAGTTATGGTCATGGACTGCTGCTTGCAGGTAGCAAAGGGAAATTTGGAGCGGCGCTTCTGGCTTCCAGGGGGGCTTTGAGGGCAGGACTTGGTTTGCTGACCACTCACTCCCCTGACGCAGCAGCGATGGCGCTTCAAATTGCACTTCCTGAAGCTATGTCAAGCATTGATTCAGGCAGGGAATTTATTACAGAACTTCCCGAATTGACAAAATATTCGGCCGTGGCTGCCGGTCCAGGAATGGGAATACAAGGCGAGACTCAGAAAGTGATTCATAGGCTGTTGCTGGAATCAAAAGTTCCGCTTGTTTTGGATGCGGATGCTTTAAATATCCTGGCAAATAACCCTAAATGGCTGATGATATTGCCGGAAAATACCATCCTGACACCCCATCCTGCTGAATTTGACCGCTTGTCAGGAATTATTGTGAAAACTGATGCGAAGCGTCTGGAAATTGCAGAACAATTTGCCATTAGTTATCGTTCAATCGTAGTTTTGAAAGGAGCCTTTACCCGAATTATTTTCCCTGATGGAACCGTCTGGTTCAATAGCACGGGTAACCCCGGGATGGCAACCGGAGGAAGTGGAGATGTACTGACCGGTATCATTCTGGGATTACTTTGTCAAGGCTATACTTCCGGCGAAGCCGTTATGCTTGGTGTATTTTTGCATGGCAGATCAGCAGATTTGAGGGTTAGAGAATCATCACAGGAGTCATTAATTGCAAGTGAAATTGCTGATTATTTAGGAGATGCCTTTGCTTCATTAAAATGGAGGTAAACTTTGAGATGCAAAAAAAAACAAGCAAATTTGAGGTGTAATATCTAACGTTATATTTATTTAAAACCATCATATGAGAATTTTATCTTTAATCCTGCTGGCCGCCGTCCTGGTTGCCTCAAATATAAGTTTATCGGCAAAAGACGACAAGAAGAAGGTCGCCAATGAGTTGACTGTCGTTAGTGGGGGAATTGTTTATGCCCTTCCCCGAACCGGAATCCATCTTGAAGTGACGGCAGAACAGGAGATTCTGACACACGGACCATACTTTGCCTTTGCCCAAAAATATTTGGGTATTAACGATGCTCCAAATGCTGACCAGGAGAACTGGACAATCACCAATGTACGAATGGATACCTATGGAGAGCCGGATCCGGAAGCCATATACAGGGCAGTTGGCAATACCGCCACCCTTTTGAGCTTGTCGGAAGATGGAATAATTCTTGGGATCAACAGCGAAATTAGACCCGAAGCAGGCAAAGTGTTTACGAGCGTCTTTCCCTTTAGCGATGAAGTTAAGGGAGTTACCTGGACCGAATTATCGATGCATTCTTTCCTTTCGGAGAAAGACAGTACTAAAAAGTCAGGAAGCAACTTCAAGTCTTTTGAAGAGAAGGCAGCCGAAGCTGCATCCGATATTCTGAAATACAGAAAGAAAAAGGCCACCATTCTTGCAGGGAAAGATGACAAATTCTTACCTGATGGCGAAGCATATAAAGTAATGAGTACTGAACTTGACAGGATAATCAGCAACTATGTGGAACTTTTTGCCGGCAGGAAAATTCATAAACAGCATCAATATACCTTTGACGTTGTGCCGGATGGCAAAAGTGGAAAGGCGTTGGTTGCATTCAGATTTTCTCCTTTAACGGGAGTACTGCCTGCAAGCAATGTCTCGGGCAAACCTATTATGCTTGAACTTTTACCAGGCAGTGAGCTGAAACAAAAAATCGAATCAACAGTTTTACCAGAATCAACTACCAAAGGAATCTACTACCGGATTCCCATGGTAACTCAGGCTCGCTTGCTGAATGGCAGCGATATTCTGGCTCAGGCCAAAATGACAATTGCCCAGTTTGGAGTGATAACCGCCCTGTCCGACGGTTTGTTGAATGGAGAATATTCGATCGAATTTTATCCGACTACGGGTGCCATTCGCAAAATCGGCACTAATTGAAAGGTGTAAATGCGTTGGAAGTGACATGATATTTATTTACTTTTTAATCTTCCGGATTTACTTATATTGCATCGCGAAATCGAAAATTGTAACCAATTAATTTAATCTTATGACTGTAGCTAACATCAGAACCATGCGGGACTCGACTGCAATGCGTTGGATTGTACTTATTTTAATCTCAGGACTTACCTTCTCGACCTATTGGTTTCAGGACTTTATGTCTGGGCTCAAAGGAATCATGGAGTCCGAAATGGGCTTTTCGAGTGAGGAGTTTGGTCGTATTATTGGCCTGACAACGATTGCAAATATGTTCGGAATGATCCTGGTTGGCGGTGTCATTCTTGATAAATGGGGGATTCGGCTAACCGGCTACGCCTTCGGAATTTTAGCCACTATTGGTGCAGGTACAACAGCTTTGGCTGCTGCCGGATTTTTCGGACATGACAAAGGCACCATCCTTACCATGATGATTATTGGACGGATCATGTTTGGTTCAGGTTTAGAAATATTGTGCGTTCTGGCAACCCGAACGATAGTCAAGTGGTTCAAAGGCTATGAGATGGCTCTTGCAATGGCCATCAACATTGGATTTGGGAGGTTGGGAACCGCTTTGGGAATGGCATCTTCTTTGGATATCGGAGGAGGAAAGTTCTCACCGGCAGTTACTTTTGCCGCAACATTGATAGCGCTTTCCTTTATCATGTTCCTCATCTATTCTGTTTTTGACGTCAAGATCGACCGACAGGCGCATCTGGCAAAGGCAGGAGTAGAGAGTGCTCCAGATGAGGAATTTAGATTTGCCGATTTTGTTAAGTTGATAACCGATAAGTCATTTATATATATCACGCTTCTTTGTGTGACTTTTTATGCGGCAGTATTTCCATTTATTCAGTATGCACCTGATATGCTGATCAATAAATTCGGATTCACTGCAAAGCTCCCCGCCGCCGGCTCAGTAATGATATTTGGCAGTGAGGCACTGGGGATTGTGGCTGTTTACCTTGTTTTATTTGTTTTTGCACTTGCTTTTTCAATTGTTCCTTCCCGAATAAGCAACATCAACTACCGAAGAATTTTTACCTATACTCTGGTGACAGTTTTTGGAATCATCATCTATAATTTCTGGGATATTCTGCAGGTATGGTTGCACAATGGTTCCAAAACCGCGTCGTTGATTCCTCTAGGTACAATAATATTTACTCCAATCTTTGGTAATTTTGTCGACCGCAAAGGAAAAGCTGCCTCCCTGATGATGCTGGGATCCTGCTTGCTGATCTTTGCGCATCTTTCTCTTTCATTGTCAAACAGTGTTACATTGGGGTATCTGGCTTTGGTAAGTCTTGGAATTGCTTTTGCCTTGGTTCCTGCAGCCATGTGGCCTTCTGTTGCTAAGATAGTACCCGAAAACAGACTGGGAACAGCCTACGCAACCATGTTCACAGTTCAGAACTGGGGATTGGGTTTCTTCTTCTGGGGTATCGGTGCAGTTCTTGATTTGGTTAACCACGACAATCTTGCAGCGATTCGTGAAGGTAAAATGAATTACGATTATACTATTCCTATTATGATGCTCGTTGTGTGTGGAATCATCTCCATCTTCCTGGCTGCTCTGCTCAAAAAAGCAGATGCAAAACAGGCATATGGATTGGAGTTCCCTTCGAGTGCTAAAAAATAAACATTAAATTAAAACGTATGTCACAAGAGATTATCAACATTGAACCCAAAGCCGTTTGGGAAAATTTTTATAAACTGACACAAGTTCCACGTCCATCCAAGCATGAGGAAAAGATTCAGGATTTTATGATGAAATTCGGCAAGTCTCTGGGTTTGGATACCGAAAAGGATGAAGTTGGCAATGTGGTGATCCGCAAACCTGCTACACCGGGCATGGAGAACCGTAAGGGCATGGTTCTGCAGGGGCACCTGGATATGGTCCCTCAAAAGAACAGTGATACGAAACATGATTTTGAAAAGGATCCGATTGACGCCTGGATTGATGGCGAATGGGTAAAAGCTCGTGGTACAACCCTCGGTGCAGACAATGGAATGGGAGTTGCGGCAGCTATGGCTGTTTTGGCCTCTAAAACCTTGGTTCACGGACCTGTTGAAGCACTCTTTACCTCTGATGAAGAGACTGGTATGGCCGGTGCTTTTGGCCTCAAAGGGGGTTGGCTAAAAGGCGAGATATTATTGAACATGGATTCCGAAGACGAAGGTGAGCTCTATGTCGGATGTGCAGGTGGTGTGAATGCAAACATTGAATTCGAGTACGACGAGATGATTGTTCCCAAAGGATATTCTTCCTATAAATTAATTGTCAAAGGACTTAAAGGAGGACACTCCGGTTTGGATATCAATCTTGGCCGTGGAAATGCAAATAAGCTCTTAGTCCGTTTCCTGAAACATGCTACCCGTGAGATGGATGCGCGCTTAGCAGAAATCAATGGGGGCGGCATGCGCAATGCAATTCCCCGCGAAGCCTATGCAGTTGTTGTTGTGCCAACGGAGGCTGTAACAGAATTTCTGGCAGCTGTTTCTAAATTTGAGTCAGTTTATAAAGCTGAACTTAAGATTACAGAACCAAATTTAAGTTTCACTGTCGAAGAAAGCGCCAAGCCAAAATCATTGATTGATGAGCGCGTTCAGGATGATCTTATTGATGCTGTTTATGCCTGTCCAAATGGCACGATCCGTTTGAGCGATAGTATGCCAGGTTTAGTCGAAACATCTACCAATCTTGCCACTGTGAAATCTGAGAATGGTGTTATTTCTGTCAAATGTTTATTGAGGAGTTCTGTTGATTCTTCAAAAGATGATCTTTGCGAGCAAGTCGAGAGTGTTTTTTCTCTGGCAGGTGGCATGGTCAGATTTGATGGAGCATATCCTGGCTGGAAACCGGACATGGATTCAGCCATACTCAAACAGATGAAACAGATCTATGAGAATAAATTTGGCAGAGTTCCGGAAGTAAAGGCCATTCACGCAGGATTGGAATGCGGTATTTTGGCGGCCAATTACCCTCATTGGGATATGATTTCTTTTGGGCCAACCATGAGATTTCCGCACTCTCCTGATGAAAAGGTCAACATCCCGACAGTACAAAAATTTTGGGATTTTTTGGTTGAGACACTAAAAAATGCGCCTTTAAAATAATTTGGTTGTAAAGTAGGTTAATCCCGGTTTTGCTTCAGGCAATACCGGGATTTTTTTTCGGATTTAAAGATTAAATTTGAGGGACTTCTTGTCATCAGCCAAAGCTTTTGACAATTTCCTTGTATCTGAGTTAATTTTTATGATAGAGAAATGTTCAAACGGCTACTGATTTTTCTTATTCTTGGGTTATTGTGCCCCACGTATTCATTTTCTGAAATTAAACAGATTGGAACACCATTTATCCGCAATTTCATTAAACGGGAATACAAGGCTGGTACACAAAATTGGAACATTACACAGGATAAGCGAGGTTTTATCTACACTGCCAATAATGAGGGATTATTGGTTTATGATGGCAATCAATGGCAGCTTCACAAAATGCCCAACTCATCCATTGTCAGGGCATTGTATGTAAATAAGGTTGGTGAAATTTATGTTGGCGCCTACAATGAATTGGGAAAAATGGTGACCCTTCCAAATGGGAGAATGGAATTCAAATCATTGAAGAAGTACATACCTGTTGAATATCAGAATTTTGACGATATATGGAGCGTTTTTTCATTTGAGAATAAAATTATTTTTCAGTCATACAATTGTGCTTTTATCTGCTCGAATGACACCAATATTACCATCCTGAAGGCCCCTGTGCGGTTTCACCATTCTTTTAAAGTCAACGACCGTGTATTTTTCAATGATCTATCTGCTGGTTTGTTCGAATATGACGGCAAACGCCTTACTGCAGTGCCAGGATGTGAAAAGCTAAAGGGCTTGCAAATCTGGACGGTCATGCCATTTTTTGGCACAAACGATTTGATGATTGGAACATTGAATGAAGGAATATTTCACTATGATGGTAAAAAACTGGAAGAGTGGGGAGTCCCTGTTAATGCCTTTCTGAAAAGGAATCAGATTTTTTGTGCTTCCACTTTGCGCGATAAATATTATGTGATCGGCACCATTCAGGATGGTGTAGTTATCGTTGATACCTATGGAAATATTGTACAGCATTTCCACAAAAAGAATGGGTTACAAAATAACACCATCCTGAGCCTTTTTTCGGATCGGTCTGATAATCTATGGCTCGGACTGGACAATGGAATAGATTTTGTAAACATCAATTCTCCTATTACATTTTTGCAGAGCACTGAAGGAATTGGGGCAGGATACACGGCTATTGTTAAGGAGGGAAAATTGTATTTGGGAACCAACCAGGGATTGTTCGTCACAGACTGGCAAGGGAAGGGGCAAATTGGGAATTTCAATTTGATCCCAGGAATGTTGGGCCAGGTTTGGTCTCTCGACATACACGATGGAGTGCTGATGTGCGGACACAACAATGGTACTTTTGTCATTGAGAAGGACAAGGCAGTGAACATTGATCCAACTCCTGGCGGATGGAAGTATCTCCAGTTAAAAAGACATCCGGGCTTCCTGATTGGTGGAACTTACAGCGGTTTAACTCTCTTTAAAAAGGATGGACTTAGATGGAAATTTGTCAAGCATATTAAGGGTTTTAACGAATCTTTCCGTGTTTTTGAAGAGGATGAAAATGGAGATATATGGATGAGCCATGGCTTCAAGGGGATTTTCAGAATTACGCTAAACAATGAGCTTGATTCAGTTACCAGCTCCAAATTTTATACTTCCAGAAATGGCTTGCCCACAAATTATAATTTGAATGTATATAAAATTAAGAACAGAATCGTATTCACCTCTAAACAAGGTGTTTATGAATATAATTCTCAAAATGACAACTTTGATAGGTCGGAGTTTTTTAATCAATTACTGTATCCTGTATCAGATATATCATTCTTGAAGGAGGATAAAAAGGGGAACATCTGGTACATGGCGTGGATAAATTCAGTTAACAGGGCGGGTTTATTTAAATTGAAGGAAGATTTGGGATACCAGCATAAATCTGCCCCTTTCTCTATTCTCTCCGGAAAATTTATCAGTGGATTCGAATCCGTATATGAATTTGGGGAGGAAGACTATTTTATAGGAACAGAGGAGGGTTTTGCCCATTACAATCCTAAAATTGAACCTGTCCAGAATCCCGAGTTTACAACCTACATTACAAGGGCAGTTGCGCTTCATTTGGACAGTATATTTTATTTTGGCAATAACTACATAGGAAGAGCTACAGCCCAATTGAAAAATTATTCCTTCCCTTATAAAAGAAATGCTTTCAAATTTTTATATTCTGCACCTATTTTTGATAACCCGGGCAACATTGAGTATAGTTATAAATTATATGGTTTTGCGGAAAGTTGGTCTGATTGGAGTAATTCAGTTACCAACGAATACACAAATTTGCCGGAAGGAGATTTTATTTTCATGGTTAAAGCTCGAAATCAGCTCGGCGTTGAGAGTCTTACCGATCAATTGGAATTTAGGGTTCTTCCTCCCTGGTATAAGTCAGTCTTCGCTTATCTTATTTATTCCTTCTTGTTTTTGCTGATAACGTTATTAGTGGTTTGGCTGATCTATCTGAGAATCGAAATTTCAAAACGGAAAGAACGGTTGAAACATTTGCAGGCTTTTCGCCACAAAGAACAGGAATATTTCAGAAATGCCCTTCTCGATGAAAAGAAGATCATCAATCTAAAGAATGAAAAATTGAGGGCAGAAATGATTCACCGGGACAAGGAGCTTGCCAACCAAACCATGGACCTAATCCGAAAAAATAAATTCTTGCAGAATATCAAGGACGAGTTGCTGAAGTTAAAAAGACCGAACAATGATTTTGCCATGAACGACAAGATCAATAACTTGATATTAAAAATAGATAAAGATCTGGACCACAACAAACAATGGGAGATATTTGAGTCTGCCTTTGATGAGGTACATGAAGATTTTCTCAACCGCATAAAAGCAGCTTATCCCAACCTAACCCCCAAAGAACTCCGCCTGTGTGCTTACCTGCGACTGAATATTTCTTCTAAGGAGATTGCGCCATTGATGAATATTTCTGTCAGAGGAGTAGAAATATGCCGTTACAGAGTTCGCAAAAAGCTTGAAATTGAACGGGATACAAATATGACCAGCTTTATTATCAATTTTTAGCATTGATAAAGTGAACAAGATCTAAAATTCCTTTTAGATCAAATACCCCATATATAATTTTCAAACTGACCGGGGATGATTTTACCGGAATTCCAATCGTATGTTTTTTGGTAAAATATGATCTGATGAAATACAATTTCTTAACATTTCTTCTTTTGATGTAATAAAATTATCATCTAAATATTATATTAATATCTGGATATTAGATATATAAATAGTTTTTTGATGTATTATTGATGTATTAATAATTAATTGATGTTGTATTTTTGATGTAGCCAATAATTGTTCTCTGTTACTAATAAGTGTTAAAATTGCAGCCCAATAGGAATACCGGAGATTCTTTTCCGGGATAATTAAGGTTAATTTTATTCTAACATTTATTAAAATTTATGAAACAAACGATTTTTGCTCTTTTGTTTTTGTTGAGTTCCTTTGCAGTATCTGCACAGGAGCTTTTGGTAAAGGGTGTTGTCACATCAGCGGATGATGGTCAACCTATTCCGGGAGCGACCGTTGTCGTAAAGGGAAAAACTACGGGGATTGTAACCAATCTTGATGGTGTCTACTCTTTTAAGGTCCCTGGAAACGCAACGTTGATATTCTCTTTTGTAGGATTAAAATCTCAGGAGATAGCTGTTAATAACCGGAC
Organism: Prolixibacteraceae bacterium; assembly: GCA_037140615.1. Taxonomy (GTDB): domain Bacteria; phylum Bacteroidota; class Bacteroidia; order Bacteroidales; family Prolixibacteraceae; genus CAINVV01. The sequence continues at coordinate 9,990 of JBAXED010000038.1, read as the reverse complement.
GACTATTAATGTGGTCCTTGCCTCGGCAACCGAAGCCATTGAAGAGGTTGTTGTAGTTGGATACGGAACACAGAAGAAAAGTGTTGTTACCGGTGCAATCTCCAGTGTGAAAGCGAAAGACCTCGAAAAAGTTGCACCTGGGCGTATTGATCAGGCTTTGCAGGGTCGTGTTTCAGGTGTTACTGTTGCATCTAATTCTGGTCAGCCGGGTTCCAGTGCTACGATCAGGGTCAGGGGTGTTACAACTTTTGGCGATGGAGGTAATAACCCATTGTGGGTTGTCGACGGTGTTGTAGTTGATGCCGGTGGTATTGGTTACCTAAATCAATCTGATATCGAATCAATCGAAGTGTTGAAAGATGCTGCCTCGGCTGCTATTTATGGAACACGTGCTGCAACTGGCGTTATCATGGTGACAACGAAAAAGGGTGTTGCCGGAAAACTTAGTGTAAGTTACAATGGATTTTATGGTGTATCCGGACCTGCTAAAATTCTAAATCTTCTGAATGCCACTCAATATGGTGCATTGTTGAATGAGAGATCTGTTGCCGGTGGCGGTAATGTTGTTTTCCCAAATTTGGGCTCTCTTGGTCTTGGAACAGACTGGCAAAAAGCTATTTTTAATAACAGTGCCAACCGTTATTCTCATGAGTTGAGTTTGAGCGGCGGTAATGACAAATCTACTTTTTACCTTTCATTTGGTATCCAGGATCAGCAAGGGATTGTAGCTTCTGAAATCTCAAATTTCAATCAGAAGAATATCAGGCTCAATGCCACACACAAGATTTCCAAGATTTTCACATTTGGTGAGACAGTAGGTTACACTCATCAAAAGCAACTTGGAATTGGAAATACGAACAGCGAGTTTGGTGGTCCTTTAAGTTCGGCTATCAATCTTGATCCGGTTACTTCACTTGTTGTAACTGATGCGGCGGCTGCAGCGGCGGCTCCCTACAGTGTTAATCCAGTTATCAGAGATGCCAGTGGCAATCCATATGGAATTTCTGCGATTGTTGGTCAGGAAATGACCAATCCACTTGCCTACATCAAGACCAGACTCGGACAGTATGGCTGGTCAGACAATTTTGTTGGTAATGCTTACCTGTCTGCTCAAATTACCAAAGAGTTGGTTGTAAAGTCTTCAGTTGGTGCCAAGCTGGCTTACTGGGGAGATCAGGGTTTTAACCCGGTTTATTATTTAAGTGCCACCAATCAGGTTCTTAGAAATAATATTTACAAAAACACTTCAAACGTATTTAACTACAACGTTGAAAATACCATTAACTATTCAAAAGTTATTGGAGATCACAATGTCAATGTATTGTTAGGTCAGGCCGTTTACGTTGATAACAATGGTGGTGGTCAGGGTACTACACTCTATAATCTTCCTGTTACCAATTATTTGGATGCATCTTACAACTTTAATATTCCGGCCGCAACAGATAAAACCGGTTGGGCTTCTGAGAATACATTGCACAAGTTGACCTCTCTTTTTGCGCGTGTCAACTATAACTACAAGGAAAAATACCTTTTCACCGGTATCTACCGTCGTGATGGTTCTTCCAGATTCGGTACAAACAATAAATATGGTGTATTCCCATCCTTCTCATTGGGTTGGGTTGCTTCCAAAGAAGATTTTTGGCCGGTCAATGATATCGTAAATACATTGAAGATCAGAGGTGGATACGGTGTTGTAGGCAATGACGCCATCCGCGATTTTGGTTACCTTGCCACAGTAGGCGGAGGATTTAACTATACCGTTGGAAATTCAGGTTCCATCACAACAGGTTATGCACCTGCATCTCTGGATAACCCTGATTTACGTTGGGAACAAACTGCTCAAACCAATATTGGTTTTGAAGCAAGATTGTTCAAATCACTTAATTTGACAGTCGACTATTACAACAAGAAAACAACAGGTATCTTAAGACCTATCACCATTCCGGGGTATGTTGGAGTTTCTTCTTCTCCGGTAGGCAATATTGCCGATATGGACAACAAAGGTTTAGAGGTCGAATTAAGCTACAGCAAGAAATTTGGTCAGCTGAATTTTTCTGCCAACGGCAACGTGGCTTACCTGAAAAACACGGTTACCTATGTGGCTGCTGATGCCAATTATATTACGGGAGATGCATCGTTCCAATCCATGGGTGCAGTTACCAGAACCCAGCAGGGACAGTCGTACAACTCATTCTATGGCTACCAGACAGCTGGTATCTTCCAGAATGCTGCAGAGATCGCAGCCTATACCAATGCCTCAGGGAAACCTATTCAGCCGAGCGCACAACCGGGAGACTTCCGTTGGGTAGATACCAATGGTGATGGTACAATCACCGATTTAGATAAGACTTTCCTGGGTAACAACATTCCAAAATATACATTCGGTCTGACTCTGAATTTTGATTATAAGGGTTTCGACCTGATGGCATTTGCCTCAGGTTCTGCCGGCAGCAAGATCTTCCAGGGACTGCGCCGTCTGGATATCAGCAATTCAAACTGGCAGACCGTTGCCATGAGCCGCTGGACAGGGGAAGGAACATCCACAACCTATCCTCGTCTGACAAGTAATGATACAAATGGCAACTTTGGAAATATGTCTGATTTCTATCTGGAGAATGGCGACTACCTCCGACTCAAAGTTGTTCAGTTAGGATATTCATTACCTGCCCATATTATCAGCAAGATCAGTGCAAATAAACTTCGCGTTTATGTATCTGCAGAAAATTTATTGACTTTGACTAAATACACCGGTTACGATCCGGAAATCGGCGGTGGAGTTTTTGGTATTGATAAAGGGGTCTATCCTCAGGCTCGCACATTCATGCTTGGCGTTCAATTACAATTTTAATAAAATAGAGATATGAAAGAAAAAGTAATTAAATACTTATTCATAGCGGCATCCCTCATGATTTCATTGGGATCCTGCGATAAGGCATTCTTAGATGTCCAACCGAAGGGCCAGTTTCTATCGGCCAACTATTACGCAGACAAAGATCAGGCATTTGCTGCTTTGGTCGGTGTTTATGATGTGGTGAGAAAGAATTCAGGTGGTTTTGAAAATATGATTACCATGATGAACGCAGGTTCTGATGACAACTATGCTGGTGGCGGTGGTGCAACAGATGGTGCTGGTATTCAGGGTTTCTCAAACTACACACTTAATTCTGTTATCATGCCGGGAAGTTTCTGGAGTGATCATTACCAGGGAATTTTCAGGGCCAACACTTTGCTCGCCAAACTGACAGGCGTTGATATGGATGCCGCACTCAAGACCAGATTTACTGCAGAAGTAAAAGCCTTGCGTGCCTTGTATTATTTCAACCTCGTCAGAATGTTCAAGAATGTTCCGCTTCTTCTGGAACCACTTACAGCTACCAATATGTACGAAGCTGTTCAGGCCACTCCTGCAGCTGTGTACACGCAGATAGAGAAGGATTTGACAGAAGCAATTGCGGATCTTCCGAATACTATTAATGCTTCAACTGAAGCTGGACGCCTTTCAAAGGGAGCAGCCCAGGCTTTACTTGGAAAAATTTATCTCTATGAGAACAAGGGAACCCAGGCAGCTGCTATGCTGGCACTTGTCAACGGTACACCAGGTGGAACCAGCCAATATGGTTACAGACTCTTAGCCAGCTACGGTGACCTTTGGAACACAAGCAACAAGTTCAACACTGAATCTATTATCGAAGTCTCTCATAGCGGAACAGGTAGTTCAGGTTGGGGAAACTGGGGTAGTGGAAGTGATGAAGGTAATACAGTTTGTGTCATGGTCGGACCGAGAAGTTATTCCAGACCTGCAGGTTCCAGTGCACCGGATGTTCCTTCGGGATGGAGTTTCAATGTCTTTACCCAGGATTTCTATGATGCCATCAAAGCAGATCCAAGATTCGGAGCAACAGTATTCGATATGAAAGCATATAAAGCCGCCGGAAAAGCTGATTACATTGGCGGTTACATGGATACTGGCTACTTCCTAAATAAATTTCTGCCTAGAACGTCAGATATTTCAACTGGCCCTGGCGACCAGGTGTTGAACTACAAACAAGATACCTATGTTATTCGTTTGGCAGATACTTACCTGATGGAAGCTGAAGCCCTGGGAGGTACCGGAGCAAGAGCTCAGGCATTGCTTGATGCTGTCCGTACCAGAGCTGGATTGCCATCTGTACCGGTTTCCATGGCCAATATCAAAGCCGAAAGAAGACTTGAACTGGCAGGAGAAGGGCATCGTTTCTTTGATTTGGTGAGATGGGGCGATGCTGCATCAAAACTTGGAAGCAGAGGTTTCACGGTAGGTAAAAATGAGATTTTCCCTATTCCATACAGAGAATTGCAGGGAACAAAGCTTGTTCAGAATCCTGGTTATAATTAATTAAAAAAGAAACGAACATGAAGAAAATAACAATGATTTACAGCTTTGCAATCCTGTTACTCATATCGGCTGCAAGTTGTACTTTAAAAGATGGTATCGATCAAGATCTTTCCTTCTTGAAGTCTGCTGTTTCAGGAAGTGTCAATAAAATCTTTGATATCAGTACTGATAATTCCGGAAAGGTTAGAATTACTCCCACTGGCGAAGGCGTTGCCTCATACCTGGTTGGCTTTGGACATGGCACAGGTGCAAGTGCCTCTGCTACTGTTATGGCCGGAGGAAACACAACACATGTTTATCCGGAAGGTACTTACACAGTCTCTGTTGCAGCCAGCGACCTTGCAGGGAACACTACGACAACCACTTATCCGCTGGTTGTTACCTATAGAGCTCCCGAGAATATTGCGGTTACTTTGTCGCAATCGGTTCATAACCTTAAAGTAAAAGCAACTGCTGATTATGCAGCTTCCTTTACGGTTTATTTTGGAGACGTGACCAATGAGACAGGCACCGCCCTGGCTACGGGTGCGGAAATTTCTCATGATTATGCGACTTCAGGTAACTACAACGTACGGGTTGTTGCTTTGAGCGGAGGAGCAGCCAAATCAGAGAAAACAACTGCAATAGTTGTTACCGATCCATTTGGTTTCCCAATTGATTTTGACAATGCATTTGTAAGTTACTTCTTTGGAACATTTGGAGGTGGTCAGCAATTTGCCAAAGTTGCAAATCCCAAGGTAGCAGGACTTAATACAAGTGCCAATGTTGGCAAGTTTACAAGAGGTTTTGAGGGATGGAGTGGAACATACAGTCCTTTAAACAATCCAATCGACTTTGCACTTGGGAAGAAAATCAAGGTATTGGTTTACAATCCGGATGCGGCACTTGTTGGTAAAAAACTAAATGTTGAACTGGAATGGGCTGTAGGTGGTACTCCTTCCAATGGAGTTGCAGTGTTGAAAATGCCATTTACAACTTCTGGCGCATGGGAAGAGCTGGTATTCGATTACAGTGGGATAGCGGGAATACCTGCAGGAACTAAATTCACACAGCTTGTCTTGCGTTTCAATGACTCGGCAGATGGTGCTGGTGCTGTAATTTATGTTGACAATTTTAGATTAACCAATTAATAATAATAAGATGAGAAAAATAGTCAAATACCTTTTGGTCGGACTAATGGTATTCAGCATACCGTTCAGTTGTACCAATACCAACTATTCTTTGGGAGATCTGACAGCTCCTTCGGGAATCGTTATCACAGCGGAAGTCGTGGGAGCAACGACTGCAAGCCCATCTGGTGATGGATCAGGTGACGTTAAAATCACAATTACAGCAAAGGATGCCCTGTCATATAAAGTTGATTATGACGCAAATACTCCTTTGGATTTGGTTTATTTGCCTACTGGTTCTGTAACTAAAAAGTACACCAACCTTGGTCTTAATACTTATAGAATTACTGCAGTTGTTTATGGGAAAGGTGGCACTTCTTCTTCACTGACGAAGGATGTATCTGTTAGAAGTGATTTTACCGTTGCATCAAACATTGTATCGAGTCTTACCAATGGTACTTCCAGAACTTGGGTCGTTGATAAAAGCGTTGCCGGACATTTTGGCGTCGGACCATGGTCCAATACCTCAACTGGTCCTGAATGGTGGGCAGCTTCTGTAAATGAAAAAGTTGCTTGCTGCAACTGTTTCTATACAACAACTTTCACATTCGCAAAAGTCGCTTCAACAGGCGCCTACACGCTTCAAGTTACCAGCCCAGACGGTATTTTTACGAAAACTGGTGGTCTTGCATCTGTGCCCGGTATTCCAGGTTCAGGTGATGAGGGTTGTTACAGCTATGCAGGCGGAACATCTGCCTTCACTTTCGGTCCTTCAAGTACCGGAGTAGCCGCCTCAGCTCCTTCAACCAAAACAGCCATCTTCCTTAGCGGAAACAATACTTTCATTGGGTATGGTTCTCTTCAGAGGGAGTTTGAAATCATGTCAATTAGTTCTACAGCCATGTACCTCAGGGCACAGGGTACAGAAACAGGTAATGCCTGGTACATTAAACTGAAGCCGATCAATTAATACTGCTTAATTGAAGTAAGTTTGATAAATTAGCTACTTCGAAATTGAATAAAAAATGGAGGGGGACTACTTCTCCATTTTTTTTCCTCTTTAAAGTAATAAATTTGCGTTATGATGCCTAAGAAAATATTGTCGGTCTTTTCTGTTTGTGTTTTGTCTATACTTTTCTTTTCGTGTAGCAAAAAGGGTGATACTTCTGCCGTTCCTCCAACGAACGTGGAGACACCGCCTGTGGTAAGTGTTTTTGATGTTAGTCAGCCGATTACGACATCAAATACCACGATGCAGTTTTACATAAATTTGGATAAATCTACCACAAAGTCCGTTTCAGTAGATTACACTTTGGTGGATGGGACTGCTACTTCTCCAAAAGATTATACAATTACATCCGGAACTTTGACGATACCCGCCGGACAGGTTCAAGCCACCATCGATGTTCAGATAAAGGGAGATCCGACAAACTTGCGCAGGGCTAACGTTAAATTTGCTCTACAACTTAGTAAGCCTGTCCTTTGTACCATTGGCACGACAACAGCATATGGCACTATTCTGACCGAAGATGGCACTAATTTGCCTACAGATAATACGGGATATTCAACTCCGATATCTTACCCAGGTTATACACTGGCCTGGAGTGATGAATTTTCCGGCACAAGCATAGATTTAAATACATGGAACCAGGAAGTTGGCAACAACGGTGGTTGGGGAAACAACGAACTTGAATATTATACGAATAGTGCGAAAAACAACTTTGTATCGAATGGAAATTTGATCATCGAGGCCCGAAAGGAGCCGATGGGAGGATTCAATTATTCCTCTTCAAGAATGACGACACAAAATAAAAAGGCATTTAAATTCGGACGAATTGATATAAGGGCAAAATTGCCCGTCAGCAAGGGTATTTGGCCTGCTTTGTGGATGCTTGGATCCAACATTAGCTCAGTTAGTTGGCCTGCGTGCGGAGAGATGGATATCATGGAGTTGATTGGGACCTATCCTTCCAGAGTATATTCAACCATGCATTGGAAGTCGGTATCCGGAGGTCATGATTCGAAGGGGACAAATTACAATTTGCCATCCGGCGATTTTTCGCAGCAATTTCACGTTTTTAGTATGGTTTGGGTTCAAGACCTAATAAAGTGTTATGTTGATGACAACTTATATCTAACAGTCGCCAGTGCTGATGTGGGTGCTTCCAATTATCCATTCAATGCCAACCAGTTTTTCATATTTAATGTGGCTGTAGGTGGCGACTGGCCCGGGCCCCCTGATGCTGCCACACCTTTTCCCCAAAGAATGTTTGTTGACTATGTGCGTGTTTTTCAGTGAACATCCTTGAAAGAGAATTATTGTTAATAGGTTTTTCAACATCGATTATTGTTAAAAATTTGACTATGCGTCTGGTTCAAAATAGCCTTTTGATTTTACGACTGTATTTTGTTTTTTGCCTTTTATGTATCGGAAGTATCGGATGTGCGAGCGGAAAAAAGGATCTTCAACCACCACCCACTCCACCTCCCACCACGATTCCCGCAGGAACCGGAAAATCGGATGTTGCTTTCTGGCTGACAAGTCCGGACCAGCAGATATTCTTTAAAAAACAAAGTTTAAGCCTGAATTTTAGTGGTTCATCCAATTATAATCCTTCAATTGTTGTTGATACAACACAGACATATCAATCGATAGACGGATTTGGTTTTGCCTTAACCGGTGGAAGTGCCTCACTTATCAACCAGTTGCCATCGTCTTCACGTGATGAATTATTGAAAGAGTTATTTACTTCAGACAGCACTTTTGTCGGCATCAATTACCTGCGCATAAGCATTGGAGCATCTGACCTGGATGCCACAGTATTTTCCTACGACGATTTGCCTGCCAATCAGACAGACCCGAGCCTGGCCAATTTTAGCATCACACCCGACTTCAGCCATCTGATACCAATCTTAAAATCAGTTGTTGCACTAAATCCAGGGATTAAAATTCTAGGATCTCCATGGTCGGCACCGGCCTGGATGAAATCCAATCAGAGTACCAAAGGCGGAAGTCTGAAACCCGAGTTTTATAGCACTTATGCCAATTATTTTGTGAAATACATTAAGGCAATGGAAGCTCAGGGGATTAAGATTGATGCCATCACGCCACAAAATGAGCCACTGAATCCCAACAACAATCCAAGCATGGTCATGTCTGCTTTGGAGCAGGCCGATTTTATAAAGAACCACCTTGGTCCGGCATTCAAGGCCGCTAACATTACAACCAAGATCATCGTTTATGATCACAATTGTGATGTGCCTACCTATCCAACCACAATCTTAAGTGATCCTGCGGCAAAACAATATGTAGATGGTTCGGCGTTTCATCTTTATGCAGGCGACATCAACGCCTTGTCTCAGGTTCACAATGCATTTCCTGATAAGAACGTTTATTTTACAGAACAATGGGTAGGAGGGCCTTCCAATTTTGCCGGAGATCTCAAATGGCATGTCAAAAATCTCATCATCGGAGCTCCGCGTAACTGGAGCAAGAACGTAATTGAGTGGAATCTGGCGTCAGATCCTAATTATTACCCTCATACAATCGGAGGATGTTCAACTTGTTTAGGCGCATTAACCATAGGAACCTCTATCAATCGCAATGTGTCCTATTACATTATAGCTCATGCCTCGAAATTCGTAAAAACAGGATCGGTTAGAGTTGCTTCCAACAACATTGGCAGTCTTTCAAATGTAGCTTTCAAAACACCAACCGGGAAAAAAGTATTGATTGTACTCAACGAAGGCAACACATCTCAGTCCTTCAACATACAATTCAATGAAATGATTGTTACAACAGAACTTGCCGGAGGGGCAGTAGGTACTTACACCTGGTAAAATCGGAATTTGAGTAATCAAACAACATATAAAAATCAATAAAATGGCAACCTATAAATCTTCATTAATCTGGAGTCTAATTCTGGTTTTGACACTATTAGTTTCCTGCAGAAGTACTGAAAAAAAGACCGATGTGATTGAAGAGCGTGTGACGCAACTACTCTCTAAGATGACCTTGGATGATAAAATCGGACAAATGACCCAGATTGATCCGAGTTTTGCCGGAGGAGAAGAACAGATGAAAAAATCAGTCAGAGATGGCCGATATGGTTCAATTCTTAACTTGTTTGGCGTTGAGAAAGTCAACGGGATGCAAAAAATTGCCGTAGAAGAAAGTCGTCTTGGCATCCCACTGTTGATTGGTAGGGATGTCATTCACGGCTACCGGACCATATTCCCTATACCTCTTGGAATGGCTGCCTCCTGGAATCCGGAGATTGTTAAAAAGGCCTATCGTATCTCTTCCATTGAGTGCTCCTCTCAGGGTATAAAATGGACTTTTGCTCCTATGATCGACATTACCTGGGATCCACGATGGGGCAGAATTGCGGAAGGATGCGGCGAAGATCCATTTCTGGCGTCCAGCTTGTCTAAGGCCATGGTGGAGGGAATTCAGGGGGATAATTTGACAGATCCTACCTCTGTTGCGGCTTGTGCCAAACACTT
>JBAXED010000037.1:0-33286 GCA_037140615.1 Prolixibacteraceae bacterium | reverse complement strand
ATATCTATGTGGAAATTGAACCGGTCAAACACCTGAAAATCAGGGGACAGATGAGCATGGATGTTTACAACTTTACCCGTTATAGTTTCAGTGATTACGATGGAAGTGTTTTTAACTATACAGCAGGCGACATGTCTGTTGCCACCAATGGAAATTCAGTTGGAAGTTACGAGGAGCGGGAGGTATTTAACAACAATTACATCAATGAAATCAATGTTAACTACAACAATTCATTTGGGAAACACAACGTTGATCTGGTTTTCAATGGCAGTGACCAACAATACAATGCCAAATACAAAGGTGCTTCCACCCAATGGATGCAATCGAAACTGGAATATATGCGTAGAATTGGAGGGGAGCCAAAATATCTCAGTACCGGTTCCGACATGTCAAATAGTGCCCTGGAAGGCTTAATGGGCCGGGTTTCCTACAATTACAACACTACATACTATCTCGATGTAACTGTTCGTCATGATGGGAGTACCCGCTTCTCCAAAGAAAAAAGGTGGGGAACATTTCCATCTGTATCTGGCGCATGGAGAATTTCAAAGGAACAATTCATGCAAAGTTTCAAGTTTATTAATGACTTGAAAATACGTGTAGGTTACGGTCAATTGGGAAACCAGGAGGTTCGCGACATGGCCTATCTTTCTCCCATCGATAACAGACCGATATTTGCCTGGGGTACTGATCCTTCCAGAATCGGGATGGGTAATAAGTATGTGGGTGCAACGGTCTATTCGCTGGCGAATGCCAATCTGCAATGGGAAAAAACCTCTACGAAAAACATTGGGATCGATGCAACAATGTTGGATAACAGATTGTCAATGTCTCTTGAATATTACAACAAATTGACAGATGGAATTTTGCAGACCGTTACTTTGCCTCCTTCTTTGGGGTTAATCCAAAGTCCGGTTGATAATATTGCCTCTGTTCGAAACAGTGGGATTGAACTTTCATTGAACTACAGCGACAATATCGGAGAACTTAAGTACAGTATTGGTGCCAACTTGTCTACTGTGAAGAATGTGGTGGAAACAACCTCCGGACATATTCCAATCGGTTCCATTGAAGAGGGTTATTCCATGAATTACATCAAAGGGTACAAAGTGGGCGGAATCTTCCAAACCCAGGCTGAAGTTGACGCATGGAAGGCCAAAAACTCTGATGATACCTACCAGGCGGCCAAAGTAGCTCCCGGAGATTTTTACTATCTTGATCAGAGAAGTGCCCCAACAAAACCCAACACTTTCTACAAAGATTCTCTGGATAATAAAATCAATAGTTATGACCAGGTTTATTTGGGGAAAACGATCCCGGGTTACTACTATGGGATTAATTTAAACCTCGAATACAAGAACTTTGATTTAAGTGCCCAGATGACCGGAGTAGGGGATGTTCAAAGAGTCAACAGTGTCAAACAAACGCTTTACAATGTTGGAACTACCAATGCGAATATGTCGGTTGATGTGCTGAATGCCTGGACTACACAAAATAAATCCACAACTTTACCAAGAGCCATCAATGGAGATCCAGCAGGCAATTACAGGTTCTCCGACCGGTTTGTTGAGAGTGGTGCTTACCTAAGAATGTCCAATGTTCAATTGGGATATACCCTTCCGGTGCAGGTGTACAATTTGTTGCACAACAGCATTTCAAATTGCCGAATCTATGCGGGTGCATCCAATCTGTTTACGATAACCAAATATTCGGGATATGATCCTGAAAATGACTCTTATCCTACACCCAAGACCATGTTTCTGGGTCTTACTGTACGGTTCTAATCAGGTATGTTGTACTATTAAATCTTCAAAAATATGACTAAGAAAAAATATATTCTGGCTTGCGTGCTAATGGTAGCAGGCCTGGTGGGTTTCAACTCTTGCAACAAGAATCTTGACATCAACATCTCCAAGGAGTTAGAGGTTAACTATTTTGGCAGCGAATACAGGATTACACAAGGTATTGGTGCTGCTTACGCGGAAATCACCAACCTATACAGTGCAGATTTGAGCAATCAATCCAAGCAGGGATTTTGGCTGTTGCCGGGCGATGACATTACGTCGGATGGTACCGGTAATTCGCTTGAGACATTCTCCGGATTAAACGGTGGTAACAATTCCGTTCGGATGATGTGGGTAACTTATTACAAGATTATAGGACGGTGCAATTTTATGCTGGAAAAGCTGGCAGATAATACGCTGGATGTCGTTTACAAAACGCCGGGTTTGAAAAATGCCAACAAGGCTGAAATGCTTTTTATCCGTTCCTGGTGCAACTTCAAGTTATGGGACAATTGGAAAAAAGCCCCTATCCAAAAGGAAAGAATCAGTTCTGTAGAAGCGGCTATCATGCCACCCTCCAAGGATTTTGAACTGCTCGACGAAGCCATTGCCTCTCTTGAAACAGCGGCTCCATTGGCATTTGATTCCTGGAACAGCTTAAATACAGGGAGAATTACGAAGGATGCATGTTATGGGTTACTGGTTAAATTGTATGTTACCAGGGCTTGCTACAATGGGAAGAATGCAGCAGATTATGGCAAAGCGGTTACGGCTTATGGTAAAATTTCTTCCGGTCGTATAGCTGCCTTTAAGTCGGTAAAATACGGCGATAGCTTTGATTACCGTACCGAAAATAATCCTGAATCACTCTTTGAGTTTCAGGCAAGTATCCAGCCGATGGGACAGGACAATGCCTGGTTGGATAATGATTTTGGCGGTGATGTAGGCCAGATGGCAGCTTTCTACCATTACGGCGATGCTCACTGGGCCAATTACAGCAGTGGCATTTTCGGGCCGACCAAAAAATTGATGGATGCATTTGATCCTGCCGATCCGCGCAAAAGCGAAACCTTCAAAGGGGATAATGTCGAAAATTATGGATGGTCTTATTGGTGGATCAACCCCTATTGGGGAAAATTTGGCAACAATCAGCTGGTCAAATATACCAATGGTGATAGGGGCAAAGCCATTGACCCGATGTGGCAGATTGGCTCCAACAACAACCCTCGCTTGCTTCGGATGGCAGATGTAAAACTATGCCTGGCAGAAGCCTATCTTGCAACCGGCAATACCGCAGCAGCCTTGACTCAAGTCAACGACGTGCGCGAACGTGCCCGTAATTCTGTCACTCCTGCATCTGCTGCCCCTGCTGCCTTGACCTCGGTTACTATGGCAAGCATCATGAACGAAAGATTTCTGGAACTGGCAGGAGAAGATGGTCACCGGTGGTCGGATCTGAAAAGATGGCATGCTGCTGGTTATATCAACCTGGGAACATGGTCTCCTGCCAATTGGGGATTCCCGGCCGATTACGACACCAAATTATTTAAGTTCGATATTTCCAAAAACTTGCTCTTCCCCATTCCAACGGATGAGCTGGACAGGAATCCGCTGATGTCGGCCAGTGGACAGAATCCCGGTTATTGAAGCTTAGTTTTTTTTTCATAGAATCTGTGCGGGCCTCTTCGGAGGTCTGCACTTTTTAATGACATTTGTAATGTTAAAGCCAGTTATATCCTGGGTAATCAAACACTCGCACTTAGAACAGGTGAACAGGGTTTTTCAGTTGAAATTCCCACGTAACAATTCTCACAAAAACCGAAAATGAAAATCCCGACATTCTCAAAAATCTGTGTCCTTGCCATCATTCTTTCCCTGTTTGCACTGAGCCCGAAAGCTCAACCTATTCACCAATGGGAAGTTTTTACTGTTTCATTCCAGTCAGCGAAGTCTTATTCTAACCCTTATCTTGATATACCTGCCTCAACAGGAGAGGATCTTTTAAAAATAACCTTTGAAGGAACCAAAGGAAAGGCACTTGATAAGAAAATTACTATTGTAGGTTTTTGGAACGGGGGATCAGAATGGTGCGTAAATTTCACACCACCCTATACCGGCACCTGGAAATACACTTCTTTATCAGCCGATAACAGTATGAATGGTAAGAAGGGATATTTTGAGGTAATACCATGGAGCGAAACCGAAAAAAATGCCAATCCTACCAGGCATGGTTTGATCAGGGTAAAAAAGAGCGGTGAACAAGCAGGACATTATTTTGAATATTCCGATGGGCAGCCATTTCTATGGATAGGTGATACCTGGTGGAACTGGACAAACAGTCGTATTCATTTGGAAACCTTTAAACAAATGGTGGATAATCGTTCAGCAAAAGGTTTTAATGTTGGTCAGCTTTTTATTCCGGGAAATGGATGGGGAAAGGAAAGTTCCCTTTTGGATGAAACTTATACCAAACTGGATACGGAACATGTAAAAATGGTTGAAGAAATGATCAGGTATGCCAATTCGAAAGGAATTACAGTCTGGATTCATGGTTGGTGGAGCAGGCCTAATCTGGATAAAACGATCGGTGCCGAAAAAATGCAACGCTGGTGGCGTTATTTAGTCCATCGGTTTGGTGCTTACAATGTGATATGGGTTCTGGCGGGCGAATATAACATGAATAATTATGGCGGTTTCAGCCTGGATTTTTGGAAAGGCTTGGGCAAACTTGTCAAACAGGAAGACCCGTATGAACGGATCGTTGGTGTTCACAATACTCCACCATTCTGGAGCGGTGGCGCAGAAGCTCCGCAATGGGGTACTGGAAAAGCCTTACATCAGGAGTTCTGGCTTGATTACAATCAAAGTCAGGTTGGACATGGTAAGTATGCCAATGAGATGATTCCTCAGGTTGTCTCTGAAGAATACAAACGAAATCCTTCAAAACCAATTGTAGTAACTGAACCCTGGTATGAATTTATCGAAGGAAATCCCACCGGAAAAGATATCCGCTTTGCTGCATGGTCGGCTATCCTTTCGGGTGCTGCCGGGCACACTTATGGCGGTGGACATGTTTGGTTAGCCAGCGTCCCCGAATCTCCGGGAGGCAATGGGCCCTGGCCTATTGAAAATGGGTTTGACCGGACGACCTATGATTATGAGGGAGCTATGTCAATGGGATACCTGGCAGGTTTTTTCAAAAATGTAAAATGGTGGAATATGTCCCCGCATCCTGAATTGGTCCAGGAATATCCGCAACCTTTTTGCCTGGCAGAACCCGGAGAGGAGTATGTCCTGTATTTGAGGTATGCTGGAACTGTAAAAGTCAGAATGGATAGTCCCGCAGCCACCGGTTATTATAAATATCAGTGGTTCAATCCTGCATCTGGACAAATTTATGATCCTAAAACCATTAAGGGCAATAGCGTTTTACAATTTGAATGCCCCGAGTCATATCCTGCAGTCCCTGAATACAAAGATTGGGTACTTTATATCAGAAGGGATTAATTGAGAATGAATACAAGAAAATAAAAATTTGCGATTTATGAAACTGCACTTCAATTTTTTATACCCAGGAGTTCTTCTGATCATGCTTCTTTTCAGCTGCAAAAATGGTGGAGGTGAAACACCTGTTGAACCTATTATTCCTGAACCTGTATTGCCCAAAATTACAGTTGAAATAGATAAATCTGCCAAATACCAGACCATTGACGGTTTCGGATTTTTTGGCGCCGCAGATGTTTGGTGGGAAAGTCCTGCAAAAATGTGGAACGATGCCTGGGGCGAAAAAGTGATTAGCGACCTGGGAATCACAATGTGGCGAAATGAAATTTTCCCACCGTCAATTCCCGGGGCAAATCAGGATGCTGATTGGAGAAAGCAAATGCCGGTCGTTCAGGGACTTAAAGCCAAAGCGGATAAATACAAGGTTGACTTAAAATTCATTGCTACCGTCTGGAGTCCGCCTGCCGATCTGAAATGGGAATGCAGTTTCACCTGGGCTGGCGATCTCAATGCCACCCGGCAAGCCGGAAATGTCTCTACCAAGAACGGCGGGACCCTTAACCCGAATAAATACCAAGAATATGCCGATTGGCTGAAATCAAATTTGCAGTTGTACAAAGATGCAGGGGTCGATTTATACGCCTTGAGTTTACAAAACGAGTTGATGTTCAAACAAACTTTCAATTCATGCACTTACACATCGGTGTGGTACAACGAAATGATGAACGGTGTCGTTCCTAAAATAAAGGCCAACTTTCCAAATGTCAAAATTTTTGGTTCAGAAAATATGTTGGAGATGGAGGGCAAAGACAATAACTGGCCGGTATTTTACCATGCTGGGATCAAAAAAAATGCGACAACAACGGCTAATGTTGATATTCTGGCGGTTCATGGTTATTCTGATGGAATCGCAGCCTCTTCGGGTTCGGCATTGGCCAAAATGTGGACCAATCATACCGAACAGTTTTCAATACCTATGAACAAAAAAGCATGGATGACTGAAACGTCCGGCTATTTAGATACCTGGGAGAAATCAGGAACAGGTCTGCCCGGTGCCTTGAACCTTGCAATGGACATACATTCAGGACTTTACTATGGGAACATGAGTGCCTGGGTATGGTGGCAGGGAAGCCAGGGGACAACTAATGAATTCAGTTTAATGAGCGGCCTGAATACAGGAAAAAAATACTTCGTTTCCAAACACTTTTACAGGTATATCCGGCCGGGATCTGTGAGAATAAAAAGTGTGACAACTGATACGGATTTTTTCGTGACTGCCTATGAAAACCAGACCAAGCGGACCAATACGATTGTAATTATCAATGCCGGAAGTGCAGACAAAGCTGTCTCGCTAATTGGCAGTGGTTTGCCCGCAACTTTTAAAATGTACAGGACCAACCCTTCAACAGAAAATTGCACCTATATCAAGGATGTCACTTCCGGAGCCGCTAACAGTTTTGCCGTTCCTGCTAAAAGTATTGTGACATTGCAGGCTGGCGGTGATACTTTATAATTAACTATAGTCAAATCATGAAAATCAAAATCGCATTGTTGTTAGCAGGATTTGTATTTGTCAGTTTCATCAGCAAAGGACAGACCACCTTCACAAATGAATCAGGAATTTATGCCAAAATGCTTTCCGATTTAAAAGCGAACCTTTATGAGCAAGCGACGATCAAAACTGTAAAACTGGATGGGAAGGATCGAAGGATGTTCATTTCTTGGATTCGCGATCATATTCATACCATGAAAGCTTACAAATATTGGGAAAAAGATATGGGCAGCTATCTCGATTTTTTCATGGGCCGTCAGACTACAAAAGGAATGTATTTCGATTACTGGGAATCGTATAAAAATAACAATGTAGGTCAGTTATATTTCACCAATTGTTTCGATCATGAATTTTACTTTGTAGATGTTGAAAATCAAAACTTTTTTTTCAGGATGCCCATTGAGGCCGATTTGGAATATCTGATGGTAGAAGGGGTATACACCAATTGGCAATCTACAGGTGATCAGCAATATCTGACTAAATGGTTGCCTGCATTGGTCAAAGGAATGAAATACGAAATGACCGATCCGCTTCGCTGGTCTGCGAAAAATCTATTGGTCAAAAGGCCATATTCCATCGATACCTGGGATTTTACATCTGGTCCGGATTCATTAAAGGGTGTTGATCGTTTACTTTACCATATCGGGAATACCGCAGAAACGCCGAAAGGCATTATGCACGGTGACAACAGCGGCATGTTTCAGGCAAGCAAACAATTGGCCGTATTGTTTCGGGCAACCGGTCAAAAAGAAGCAGCTATTGAATGGGATTTGCAAGGTGACCTATTCCTTCAACGGCTTAATACTCTATGCTGGAATGGGAAATTCTATTCCCATTTTATACCGGAAGAACCGGTACCGGCACAGATAAAAACTGATCCCATAAATTCAATTGGCTTATCCAATACCTATTCCATTAATCGTGGGGCAACGTCCCACGAAATGGCAGCCTCCATCATTAAAACTTACCAGGAAATTGGAGAAAAAATAAAAGGAAAATCACTGTCTCCCTGGTTTGGTATATATCCTTTTATCGAACCTCATTTTGGGAATTATCCGGTTGGCGAGTACATGAATGGAGCAGTTTTGCCATTGGTAGGAGGCGAATTGACCAAAGCAGCCTTTCAGAATGGATTTGAAAAATATGCAGTCCAACAGCTTGAAATCCTTAATCAAATTCTGGATAAAAATAACCGACGGTTACCTGGTTGTTTGAATGGGGATGGCACACCCCAAAAAGATGCTATTCCCGGCGAATGGGGACAAGCGGCATTTATCAGTGCTTTGGTAGAGGGATTGGCAGGAGTTGTTGACAAGAGTATTATATTTCGGGAAGTTGAAATTTCACCGCGCTGGTATTTTGCAGGAGTCGACAAAACAACTATAAATATTGGTTATGGAGGCGATGGCAATCAGGTTCAGTACGAGTATTTTTACAAATCCAAAGAAAGCAGGGTAGAAATTAGGACTAGTGGCAAATTCGAAAGGTTTACGATGAGAATTCCTTTTCCTGATAAAACCAGCAGAGCAACTGCTTCAATAAATGGAAAGAATGTTAAGGTAATTTCTGAAGATATTAATCAATCGAAGTACGCAATTGTTAAAGGTAACGGCAGTTCAAATACCATTGTAATGAGATTTAAATAGTGTCATAGTATATAAAAATATATAACCGACCTGATAAAACTTCCAAACATGAAAACTATATTCATATTTTGTCTTTTGTTGTATGCCCTGAATACTTTTTCCCAGGTCGCCGCATGGAAGGCACCTGAAGGATTTGCTTCCGAAAAATATTATCAGGTTAAAGTAAACGGAACATCGGTTCCTGTTTTCGACACACCCATTGCTTCCTATGCAGTTTTTGACTTTCTGGGGGAAGCAAATATTGAGGTAAACACCATGTTTGACGTACGTTGGGTGGATATTCGCCCGCTTCGGACTGGGTTAAAACCGGAATATACCAGTGATAATTCTTTCCGTTTCAAACTAAATAAACCAGAAAATCTTAGTCTTGAACTAAATGGCCGGATCAGACAGCAACCACTGTTTATTTTTGCAGGAAAGCCCGAATTTAGCCGGCCATCGAGGTCAGATAAGAATGTAATTTGGTTTGAAGGCGGTAGACTTTACAAAGATGTGAAGCTTGAATTGGAGGATAACCAGACTGTTTACATCGAAGGTGGAGCCGTTGTCCAGGGATACCTGTTTGCCAATGGGAAAAAGAACATCAAAATTTGCGGAAGGGGAATTTTAGATGGTTCATTGAATAAAACCGATCCAACATGTAACAATCGGTTCATCGATTTGAGGGATTGCGAAAACGTTACCATTGAGGGAATTAATTTACACAACGGAACCACCTGGCAGGTAGCGCTATTCCATTGCAACAAGGTAAATATTAACGGCATCAAGATAGTAAGCGAAAGTGGCAGCGATGATGGGATGGATATTTTCCGATGCACAAATGTAATTGTCGATGGCGTTTTTGCCCACACAAAAGATGATTGTGTCGCCATAAAATCGGGAGGTGATTATCCTGCGGATCATCCTACTGACAACATCCTGGTCAAGAATTGCGTTTTCTGGAACTCCATCTGGGGGAATGCCATCGAGATTGGTTTTGAACTGTATTCAAATGAAGTAAAGAATATCCGCTTCGAAAATATCGACATCATTCATGTAGAGGATGGAGCAACAATGAGCATTCACAATGCCGGACAGTCGCATGTCAACAATGTGGTTTTCGAGAACATCCGCGTTGAAGACAGCAGGCAGAAACTCTTTGATGTGGCTATTTTCTTTTCACAGTGGGGTCCGGATGGTATTCGCGATCAGGAGTTTATTAAGAAAAACTATTTGCATGGTGCATGGGACGGAGTTCAAAAAATTCCGGAAGGAAAAGAAGAGTATCACAGCCAGTTTCGTGGAACGATAAGCGAAATTATTTTCAAGGATATTCAAGTGGTTGGGGGCCTAATGCCTTTCTCTGTTTTTCATGGATTTAATGCAACGAAGAATGTTTCCGGTGTTCGGATTGAAAACCTGACTTACATGGGAAAGCGTTTGACTGATACCGAAAGTGCCAAAATCAGACAACAAAATACGAAAGATTTTATTATTCAATGACTTCCAAACAATAATGAAAACACCAAACAGCTTTGTTTTACGCTATCAGAGGATTTTCCTGAATTTGGAAAAATGCACGGTTACTTTACTACTTCTTCTATTCCTTTCGATTTCAACCTTTGCGAAGGATATTAACTGGAACGCTCAGTGGATCATGCATCCAACAGCTGAACCCCAAGCTCATGCAGTTGTTCTGTTCAGGAAAAATTTTGAACTTCCTTCAAAACCTGAAAAGTTTATCGTTCATCTTTCAGCCGATAACCACTACCGGCTTTTTGTAAACGGGAAATATATCACACGCGGACCGGCTCGCGGCGACATTTCGCACTGGTTTTTCGAAACGCTGGATATTTCCGGATCGCTTCGATCCGGGAAAAATTCCATTGCAGTCGAAGTAGTCAACTGGGGACCAAAACGTTCGTTTACCTACTTTTCGCAAATGACTTCCTTCATTTTACAAGGTGACACCGAAGCCGAAAAACTGGTGAATACTTCAGGAGGAAGCTGGAAATGTACCCGGAATGAGGCGTATTCACCAAAGGCGGTGGAATGGATGACCGACCGAAATACCATCGATTTTGGACTGTATGTGGGCAATCCTACTGACAGTATAAGGGCAGATAAATATCCGTGGGGCTGGGAAACCACTGCCTACGACGATTCCAAATGGCTTCCGGCTAAATGGTGCGACATTGCCGGAGGCCGCGACCAACAGTTTGCTGGCGGAATTCTTTATGGAGGCGGAAAATTGCTGGTTCCACGTCGTACCGGAATTCTGAAAGAAGAAAAAATCCTGTTTGCCGGAATCCGCCGCTCTTCAGGAATGGAAGTGAAGGACGATTTTCTGAAAGAAACCGGTAGTCTCACCATTCCGGCTAATACAAAAGTGAGCATCCTGATCGATCAGACAGTAGAGACCATGGGGTATCCTGAAATGCTGGTGTCCGGAGGAAAAGATGCACGGATACAAGCCATTTATGCCGAAAACATGATCGTTAAAAACCATTCCCCAAAAGGAAATCGAAACCAGATTGAAGGCAAATACATGGTTGGTATTAAAGATGTGTTTATTCCTGATGGTGGCAAAAACCGCTTGTTCAAACCAACCTATATTCGCGCTTTCCGTTACATTCAACTCAATATTGAAACCAAATCTTCACCTCTGATAATCCAAAACTATTACCATGTTGCCTGCAATGCTCCGATTGAGCGAAAAGCAACATTTGATAGCGATTTACCGCTGACCGATTGGATGATGGATGCCGGTTGGCGGACTGTCAGCATTTGCGCACAGGATATGCTGTTATCGGATGCGGCCTATGAACAAATGCAATATACAGGCGACTCACGTGTTCACAACCTTTCACTGCTCACCCTTTCGGGAGACGACCGACTGACCCGAAACGCACTCATTCAGTTTGACCAGTCGCGAATTCCTGAAGGACTGACTTACGCCTGCTATCCCAATCCATTCCATCTGATCATTCCTTCCTATTCATTAATTTGGATCGATCAGGTACACGATTACATGATGTGGAAAGACGACAAAGCATTTATTAGTCAATTTGAACTGGGAATTGGCAATGTGCTGCATTGGTTCGAACAAAAAATGCAGCCAAATGGATTGATGGGCCAAATGGATTGGTGGGGCGCACTGGCCTGGCCACGTCATTATAAAAACGGCGAGCCGCCTACCATTTACGAAGGAAACTGCACCTTGTACACCTTGCACTATGCTTATACGCTGCGCCATGCAGCTGAAATTTTTGAATATTTGGGCAAGACTTATCAAGCAAACGAATACCGAAACCGGGCCGATCAGATTTGTAAAGCGGTCAATCAGTTATGCAAAAATGCTGATGGATTTTATACTGAATCGCCCGACAATAAACAGGTCAGCCAGATTACCAATCTATTGGCCATTCTGGCAGAAGTGACAAATGGCGAGGAAGCCAAACAGCTGATGGCGAAATTACTGGAAACCAAAGACTGGTTTGGTCAGGTCGATTTGTTCCTGCATTTGTACTTATTTGAAGCCATGAATAAAACCGGACTTCAGGATAATTTTATACCTCAACTATCGGAATGGGAACTGATGAAAGAACGGGGTATGACGACCTTTGCCGAAGTTCCACTTGAATGGGGTGAAGAAAATCAGCGCTCCGAATGTCATCCCTGGAGTACCGCGCCTGACTATTTTTTCTTCCGGACAATTTGCGGGATAAAACCTACCTCAGCAGGACATAAAACGGTTGAAATTGCTCCGGCATTTGGTGACCTGACTTCAATCAAAGCTGTTTATCCGCATAATCTTGGAAATATTGAACTTGATCTAAAGCGGAACGGAATGGAGTTAGAAGGTTCAGTGACCATTCCAACTGGAATGAATGCCTCATTTGTATGGAAGGATAAAAAGAAGGAACTTAGGGCTGGCAAACAAAATTTCAAATTATGATTTGATTGCAAAGACGTATTATATATGAAACCTGAGGTCATTTTAGCAAATAGACATGCTCAATTTCAGGAAAGCTTCGAGTAATCTTGGGCAGGACTTGCATATCTTTTGCAGCAATGAAGCAAAATAAAATTAAAGAGATTTCTTAGGCAAATTCACTTGAAAAATATATTTCAGAAAGATAACCTAGCAATGCAAAAATTAATTGACGAGATAAAGAAAACAAGCGGCGACATGGCCCGACGTGGATGGGCAGAATCGAACGGTGGAAATATCAGTCTGCGATTAAACCCTGAGAATTTCATGTATTTCAATGATTTTCAACCTAAAGCGGATTGGGTAAAGCTTCCCATGACGATGCCTGAAATTGCCGGAGAACGTTTTCTGGTTACCGGCACGGGTCGTTTTTTACGCAACATTGAGGTTTTTCCCGAAAAGAATATTGGCGTCATAGAGGTTGATAAAAAAGGTAAAGCCTACCAGTTGCTTTGGGGTTATGAGCCGGTCGGCGCGCCAACTTCAGAGCTTCCGTCGCATTTGTTATCGCATTGCCGGATCAAAGCCAAATCCAATAACCAATCTTTTGCTTTCATCCACACGCATCCGAACAGCATCATTGCCTTGACCTATGCAGTTGCCAATCTCGATACCAAAAGCCTGAGCAAACTGCTTTGGCAAAGTCATGCCGAATGCATTGTGGTATTCCCGCAAGGAATTGAATTTCTGCCTTGGGTAATGGCGGGAAGCATGGATTTGGGAAGGGCTACCGCCGATGCGATGTCGCGCCGGAATCTGGCAGTCTGGCAGTTTCATGGCATTTGCGGATGCGGCAGAAACCTCGATGAAGCTTTTGGTCGGATTGATGTGGCCGAAAAAGCTTCCGAAATCTGGCTTCGGGTAATGGCTGCCGGTGGTGCCAAACAAACATTGAGCGATGCACAATTGCGCGCTATTGCCGCCAACTTTAATTGTCCGCTCGATGAATCGCTCTTTGAATAGTATAAACCTGAAACAAAAAATAATTATGAGAAAAATGCTGTTTTTACTGATTGTTTCCTTGTTTGCTGGAAACCAATTTTTATTTAGCCAGGATTTTGTTTTGCCATTGTATTCCGGCGAAATCCCGAATTCAATCCAAACCGGACAAAAAGAGAAGATCGAGAAAAAAGACATCACGATCATCAGCAACGTTCAAACCCCCGACATCGCCGTTTATTTACCGAGCAAACGCTTTGCCACTGGGCAAGCAGTAATTATTTGCCCTGGAGGAGGTTATTGGGAACTGGCTTATGATCTGGAAGGAACCGACATTGCCCGGTATCTCAATTCGATAGGAGTTGCCGGTATCGTGCTGAAATACCGGCTCCCCACCTACGGAAACACGGTCGAACCCCACAAGGCACCACTGATGGATGCCCAGCGTGCCATGCGCCTGGTGCGTTCAAATGCAAAATCATGGAGCATAGATACCTCCAAAATCGGGATCATGGGCTTTTCTGCAGGCGGCCATCTTGCCTCAACTTTAGGAACCCATTTCGATTATGGAAACAAAGCCTCATCAGACTCAATTGAAAGAATAAGTTGCCGGCCCGATTTTATGGTTTTAATGTATCCGGTCATTTCATTCACCGATGCATCGGTACATGCCGGATCGTCTGAAGCTTTATTGGGCAAGAATCCTGGTAAGGAATTGTTGTCCTATTATTCCAATGAACTTCAGGTAAAGGATGATTCGCCACCTGCTTTTTTTGCCCTTGCCGACAACGATGATGGCGTGCCTGCTGAAAATTCCCTCCTCATGTATGCCGCACTCCGGAAGAAAAAAATACCAGCCGAATTGCACATTTTATCTGAAGGGAAACATGGATTCGGGCTGGGACTGCAAAACAATCATGTTGCTTCCTGGACCAACAATTTGAAGCTTTGGATGAATTGGCTAAATAAAGGGAAAGAGATTCAAAAAAACACCAGGCAGAAATAAGATGAAATACCTATATGGTAATAACCGCACCAAAAGAAAATGATTATGTGGGTATTTCATCTGGCAATTGAAACAAAATAATAAACAGAACAAACTTCGTAATACCTTAATTTAATAGAAAAACAGACCAGCCATGCGAAAAATATCGATGCTCATTTTTGTACTTTTTTCCCATATTTTGGCACAAGCTCAAAATCCAATTGTACCGGCCGGTGTTTACATTGCTGATCCATCGGCTCACCAGTGGAAAGACGGCAAGATGTATGTCTATGGATCCAGGGATGAAAGTCCGGATTATTACTGCTCATGGAGTTATGATGTCCTGTCGTCCTCCGATTTGAAGATCTGGGAGAGGCACGAAAATAGTTTTGCAAGCAAAGGTCCCAATGATCAGGTATCCTATGGTGATAACTTCTTGTATGCCCCTGATTGTCAATATGCCAGTGGACAATATTATTTGTACTACTGCTTGGCCAGCAACAAGACAACTGAAGGCGTTGCCACGAGCAATTCGCCAACCGGACCGTTTGTAAATGGCACAAATCTGAAAGTATTTGGGCACAACGAAATTGATCCCTGTGTATTTATTGACGACGACGGGCAAGGTTATTACATCTGGGGACAGTTCACCGCCAAAATGGCCAAAATGAAGCCTAATATGATGGAAATTGATTCATCAACGATCAAAGACAACATTGTTACCGAAAAGGAGCATTATTTCCATGAAGGGGGATACATGGTGAAACGAAACGGTATTTACTATTTTGTGTATGCTCACATGGGACGTGCCGGACGACCAACTTGTATCGGTTATGCTACTAGTAAATCACCCATGGGGCCATTTAAATACGGAGGAGTTATTATTGATAATGACCATTGCGATCCGGGATGCTGGAACAACCATGGTTCCATCGCTGAATTCAATGGCAAATGGTACGTGTTTTACCACCGCTCGACCCATGGTTCCAACACCATGCGGAAAGCCTGTGTGGAGCCGATTACTTTCAACGCTGACGGTAGTATCAATGAAGCCGAGATGACCACCCAGGGAGCAAGCGCCCCGTTAAAGGCGAATGTTGAATTAGATGCTGCGAGAGCTTGTATCCTATACGGCAATGTGCGTGTTAAAGCCTTTACAAAAGACAATGAAGTTTTAACCGGAATTCGGAATGGAGACGTTGCTGCTTACAAATACCTTGATTTCACAGCCGATGTGGATTCGTTTAAAGTGAAGGTTGCCCCCGGACAAAAAGGAATTTCAATTGGCATTGCCCTGGATAATTCATGGGGAAATTCGATTGGGAGGGTTAATATACCTGGAAATGGCGATGGCACCGAGGTGAAAACGTTTGTTTGTAAAATCAAAAAGGTAGAAGGTATTCACTCAGTTTGGCTCCGGTTTAATGGCGAAAGCGATGATCTTTTGAAAGTAGATTCTTTTTTGTTCGATTAAATCTCAATCTAAGCAACGTGAAATGATACTTTAGTAAATAATTTCCTCTTCATAAAAAACGAAGTTACTGCTTAAATTTTTCTAAGGTCTTATCTTCAAAGTTGCTGGTATTTATGCATAGGTAAATTCATGGGTTTTCCAATTTTTTATTGGTAATAACATTAGGATTGCAAATGTCCAACTAAAAGGTTAATTACGTAAATTTGAATATGTTAAATAAATTGAATTATGATAATGCGTAGAAATTTATTGGTTAAGGTGATTGCAGCAATAGTGGTTGTGATCATATTTTGTGGTTTTACTTTACCCGGCAACACAAGCTGGGATCTGAAATCCCCTGATAAGAACCTTTCAATCAAGGTTTCCCTTGTCACGGTTGCCAACCTGACAACGAGCCTTGTTTACGAGGTGAATGCCCTCAGAAATGGCAAGACGACAACTGTCATCGAAACCTCCCCGCTTGGAATAGACAGAGAGGATCAGCAATTCAGCCAAAACCTCATGTTTGTATCAAAAGGCAGTGAAAAGCTGATCGATGAAAAATACCGGTTGCTGATTGGCCGTCAGGGCGAATGCATCAACAAAGCCAAAGAGGTGGAACTGACATTCAAAAACGAGAAAAGTTCTTTGATTAAATTGGTTGTCAGGGCTTACAATGACGGTGTGGCATTCAAATACGTTTTCCCTGAAAAGTCTGACAAGGTGTTTACTGTCACCAAAGAGCTGACCGGTTTTAAAATTCCGGAAGAAGGCAAAGCCTGGATTGAAAGGTACGATGTGCCTTCGAAATATACGCCTGCATACGAAAAATTCTATGAAAACGGCATCCCGGTAGGAACGGCATCACCCAATGCGGAAGGCTGGGCTTTCCCGGCTTTGTTTCATTCAAATGGAAGCTGGATTCTGATTTCGGAGGCCAATTTGTCCCCGAATTATTGCGGCATCCGTTTGGAGCAAAATGCACCTGGTGGATTATACAAAGTCAGGTTTCCCGAGGCCAAAGATGCCGAAGGAGTAGGCGCGGTGGAGCCGACATCAGCACTTCCGTGGGAAATGCCATGGCGTTTCATAGTCATCGGTTCATCACCCGCTACCATCGTAGAATCGAACATGGTCTACAACCTGAGCGACGCTGCCATTCCGGGAGATTTCTCCTGGGTTAAACCCGGACGGGCCTCCTGGAGTTGGCTGACAGAAAACGATAGTCCGAAGAATTACGATGCACTTAAAGCGTTTGTCGACCTTTCTGCCGAAATGAAATGGGAGTATTCGCTGGTCGATGCCAACTGGGATCTGATGCAGGGTGGCAACATTGAGCAACTGGTTAAATACGCCAATTCAAAGGGTGTCGGGATCCTGATGTGGTACAATTCGGGAGGTCCGCATAACACCGTAACTGAACGTCCGCGCGACATCATGTGTGATGCGCAAAAGCGGAAAGCGGAGTTCAAAAAGCTTCAGCAATGGGGTGTAAAAGGTGTAAAAGTTGATTTCTGGCACAGCGACAAGCAGAACCTGATCACTCTTTATCATGAGGTGATGAAGGATGGTGCGGACCATCACATCATGGTAAATTTTCATGGTTGTACCATCCCGCGAGGTTGGTCAAGGACCTACCCCAACCTGATTTCGATGGAATCGGTCAAGGGCGAGGAGTGCTATCTTTTTGATCCGCCTTATCCCGAAGCGGCTCCCATTCAGAATTCCATACTGCCATTTACACGCAATGCCATTGGTCCGATGGATTATACGCCGGTAGGGCTCAGCAATGTGAAATATCCCCATCTGACTTCCTATGCCCACGAACTGGCCTTATCGCTGATTTTTAATTCCGGTATTCTACATTTCGCTGATAATGTTAAAACCTATCAAGCTCAGCCTGATTATGTAAAAGATTTTCTGAAAACTGTTCCGGTGGTATTTGATGAAACACGGTATGTGACAGGGGAACCGGGTAAATTGATCGTTCTGGCCAGTCGCAAGGGAAATGTCTGGTATGTGTCTGGTATCAACAGTGAGAACAAAAGCAAAGAGCTCGCACTGGAATTGCCTTTTATTTCAAAGGGTTCCTTCGCCATGAATCTTATCAGCGATGGCTCAGATAGTAAATCCTTTTCTAACCATAAAAGCACATTTAAAGCTGGTGAAAAGATTAAAGTGACCTTGGCAGACAAGGGTGGATTTGTTTTTGCGCTTGAAAGTATTCGGTAAATATTTAACAGAATCTTATGGAAACTAATCGCAGGGATTTCATGAAAAAATCGACCCTGGCCACAGCAGGTCTGGGTATGGCAGCCTCAACACCTTTCATCTCACATGCAGGAACCACCGCTCCGAACGACCAAATTAATGTGGCCATTATTGGTTGCAACAACATGGGGTTCGGTATCCTCAAACACCACCTCGGGTTCCCGGAAGTCAAGTGCGTGGCCATGTGCGATGTCGATGACAATGTACTGGCCAAACGATCGGATGAGGTGAAGAAAACCTTCGATCAAACGCCGGTACTATACAAAGATTTTCGAAAAATGCTGGAGCAGAAAAACATTGATGCGGTCATCATTGGCACACCTGATCACTGGCATTGTTTAACCACGGTCTATTCTTTGCAATCCGGGAAGCATGTCTATGTGGAGAAGCCAATGGCCAATACAATTGCCGAATGCAACATCATGGTCAAGGCGGCGAACTACTACAAAAAGGTGGTTCAGGTTGGTCAGCAGCAACGTTCCGGGTTTATATTTCAACAAACGATGGAAATGATCAAGAGCGGGAAAATCGGGAAACTGCGGAAAATAAATATCTGGGCCAACTTCAATTATGGTGCAGGCCCGGATGTTCTGCCGGATGAAGCGGTACCTGAAGGAGTCGATTACGATATGTGGCTTGGTCCGGCTCCCAAACGGCCTTTCAACAAAAACCGTTTTCATGGCTGGTGGCGGCTAACCTGGGATTATGGAGGTGGACTGATGTCTGACTGGGGCGTCCATCTGCTCGACATGGGTTTGTGGGCCAAGGATATGGTTAAGGCTCCTGATAAAGTGCTGGTTTATGGCGCCAACAATTACCATGAAAAGAAAGCCAGGGAGACCTTCGATTCCATGACCGTTTCCTTCCCCAAAGAAGATTATGTGATCAACTGGGACATGACCGCCGGTATCCAAAGTGGTCCTTACAAGATGCCCTATGGCATTGCCTTCGTAGGGGATGATGCCACCATCGTAGCCGATCGCAACAAAATGAATCTGTATCCCGAATGGGATGAAGCTACCAAAAAGGGCAAAACATCCGAATATGAATTCCTTGAAGGTAAGGAATCACACAAGGAGCATGTCCGGAACTTCCTGGATTGCATCAAATCCGGACAGAGAAATGCCTGTCCGCCGGAGATCGGCCGTGCTGCCGCCCTGCATGTCCACATGGCCAACATTGCCGCCAGGGTAGGAGAACCGGTATTGAAATGGGATGATGAAAAGAATCTCTTCACCAACAATCGGGCAGCGAATGAGCTTGTCACACCGAACTATCGTACCCCCTGGGAATTACCAAAATTTTAAATCTTATTGCATCATGACAACAAGAAGAACTTTTATTGCCACTGCCTCGACTGCTGCGGCCTCGATTCTTGC
This sequence comes from Prolixibacteraceae bacterium, assembly GCA_037140615.1. GTDB lineage: Bacteria > Bacteroidota > Bacteroidia > Bacteroidales > Prolixibacteraceae > CAINVV01. Next base: position 13,800 of record JBAXED010000037.1, on the reverse strand, counting down.
ATTCAATCCGGCGCTTTTTGCCGTCCCAGGAGGTCAGAAACTGAAGAACATCGGATTTATTGCCGGAATCATTGGCAAAGAGCTGAAAGGCGACTGGAAAGCTGTCTTAAAAAAGACGGTTGAGTACGGGTTCAATGAAATGGAACCTGGGAATTACCTCGGTGATTCGGCCGCAAGTTTTTTGGCTTTTTGCAAAGAGATCGGGATAAAGCCCGTTGCCAAAGGAATCACTTTTAATGCAAAAGACGATGTTTTGAAGAAAGAAATTGAGAGCATCCATGAATTGGAGATCAAGAACGCAGTACTCTACTGGCCCTGGCTTGTTGGCGGACCGTTTGGTTTGGAAGATTGTAAAAGATCAGCTGAAATTCTGAACAAAACCGGTAAAATCTGCAAGGATAACGGGCTGACGCTCTGCTGGCACAACCACAACAAAGAGTTCATTCCCATGGAGGCGGGTCTACCCTTCGATTATCTGATGAGTCAGACGGACAAGGATCTGGTCCAATGCGAGATGGATATCTACTGGGTAACCAAAGGAGGTGCCGATCCACTGGCCGTATTGAAGAAACACTCAGGTCGGGTCAAAATACTTCATGTGAAGGACATGGCCCCCGGAGCGGAACAGTCCTTCGAATGTCCGGGAAGTGGGATCATTGATTTCCCAGCTATTTTTAAAGAGGGATTGAACCAGGGCATTGAACATTTCATCGTCGAACATGACACTGTGAAGGACGGCATGGCTTGTCTGAAATCAAGCGGAAATTATTTGAGAAATTTGATCATAAAATGATGAAACCAGTTGCAGCCGATTGATTGTGTTAAACAGGAAATATTTTATTTTTCACAATAGTGTAACATTTTCGAACAAGTGCAGTCTTATTAGTAGCGAAATTTTATTGTTAGAACGGTTAAACAAAGTTAGTATGCAAGGCTGTTTCCTTCGGGAGACAGCCTTTATTGTTAAGGACAGAAATAAAAGCTATTTTTACAAATCAACAAAAATCAAAATAATATCATATCTATGACAAACAGAAGAGATTTCTTTAAAACGACTTCAATGATCGTTGCCGGAAGTGTGGTAGGCGCCAATCTTTTGAGTGCCGCTGAACCAAAAGCTCCGAAGAAAAAAAGGGTAGGTCTTCAACTTTATTCGCTTCGTGATGATATGAATAAAGATGCCGCCGGAACCTTGAAAAAAGCAGCCGAGATGGGCTATTATTCCCTCGAAACGGCATCCTATGGGGATGGTAAAATTTACGGAATGTTACCTGACGAATTCACAAAGAGGGTAAAAGATTTGGGCATGAGGCTCAACAGTTGCCATTTAGGTGGTCCAAACTATACCAAAGAGACACATACGGCAGCCATGGATTGGTGGAAAAAGGCCATTGAAGACCATTCCAGAACAGGCATGAAATATATGATCAAACCGGGTGGATTGAAGTGGCCGGAAAAATTGGATGAGTTGAAAGTGCAAATGGATTATTTCAATGCAGTTGGTGATTTGACTGCAGCCGCTGGCTTACAATTCGGCTGGCACAACCATAACCACGAGTTTACCAAAATTGAAGACAAGGTGATCTTCGATTTCATGCTGGAGAACACTGATCCTAAAAAAGTCTGCTTCGAGATGGACGTATATTGGGTAATGAAGGGTGGATGCTCTCCAATCGATTACATGAAAAAATACCCAAAACGCTTCCCGCTGCTGCACATCAAAGATGAAAAAGAAATTGGTGAAAGCGGATTGCTCGATTTCAAGGCAATATTCGAAGAAGGATATTCAATCGGCATAAAGGATTATTTCGTTGAGGTAGAACGTTACAATTTTGAACCGCTTGTCAGCGTTCAGAAGAGTTACGACTTTTTGGCCGCGGCCCCTTATGTGAAATAATTATAGCTGTTTGATCCCGCTATTGCGGGATCAAACAGCTATAAACCCTTCAAACCTGATTACCCGTGAAGCGAAAACATGTACTTATTTTCCTTTTTTGTCTTCCATTACTGGTTCCGGTGGTAAGTTATCTCCTTTGGAAGATCAAAGAAGATAAGCCTTTGAAGGTTCTGATTTATGACATGACGGTTCCTTTGAACTCCTATATCGAGCACAATTCGCTAAGCTGGGTGCTCATCCATGACAAGTATGTTTACGTGGATCACTTGATTCAGCCAACCATTGAGTACAAAGGATTTTACCCCAAAGATGATTTCAAGTTTGTCACCAACGACTTTTTGAAAATGTCCCGCCGGGAGGTAATTCAAGCTGCTGATAGCTTGGATATGGTCTATTTTACTGATACTTATGGTATATATACCAACGAATGGTACAAAGAAGAGAACAAGGGTGAAAGATCATCGAAGATTTATGGAGGGTTGAATAAAAATGATCTTCTCTTGCTAAATCGCATGCAGGATTCCCGGAAACTGGTTTTGGCGGAATTCAATTTTTTGGCCAATCCCACGGGTCTTTCCATCCGAAATGAGGCCGAGAGATTGCTGGACGTCAAATGGACAGGTTGGGTAGGCAGGTATTATGAATGTCTGGATACGCTTGTCAATCCGGATATTCCGGTTTGGGCCAGAAATCTTTACGAAAAGCAATACCATAAGCCATGGGATTTTCACCAGGCCGGGATTCTTTTTGTTCACGAGCATGAGCAAATAGTCGTACTGGAAATGGATGTGACACTTAAGGAAGAGGTTCCATGGGTTTATAGTTCAGAATATGGAGCGGAAAAATATGGTCTTCCTCAGGAAATTACCTATCCATACTGGTTCGATATTCTGGAATCAGGTCCTTCGAACAGGATTGTTTCGAAATTCAAGATTTACGCCAATGAAAATGGGAAAAAATTAATGGGCGAATATGGTATTCCTGATGTATTTCCCTGTGTAATAGAGAATATGGAGAAAAACTACTTCTATTTCTGCGGCGATTTTTGTGATACTCCGCTTTATCTGGAAGGTGCCAAACTGACCGGAATATCATATTTTCATAAGTTTTTCTACAACAAATACAACTACATCGATCGTTCACCCTTCTTCTGGCATTTTTTCAGGCCATTACTCACCAGCATTCTGGACGAACATTGGAAGGAACTGCACGTCAAAGGGGCTCAAGGAACAGGACAGTCGGCTAAGTTGGCTCCGAACTAATTGCCTTTTACCTTCATCTTCAAAGTATAAACGGAAGTCCGGGCTGTAACAAAGAGGATGTTTCTCTTTTTGCCCCCAAAGCAGACGTTGGATGGTTGTTCCGGTATCTCAATGCTGGCGATATGTTCCCCTTTGGCACTGTAAACCGAGACCGTTTTGTTGGTCAGGTAGACATTCCCCTTGTTATCGATCGTCATGCCGTCCGAGCCTTCGGGGGCAAAGAGGGTTTTCGAACCCAATGAGCCATCCGGCTGAATGTTGTACTTCCAGATTTTTCTATCGTTGATATCGCTCACATAAAGTATCCTGCCATCCGGGGTACCGATGAGTCCGTTGGGTTGTTTGTAGTCGCCGATGACCCGTGTAACCTTGCCTTCGGGATTCAGGTAATACACGCCGCGAACATCCTGCGCCTCTTTGTGACCGGTTTCCCAGTATTCGCGAAAGTAATAGGGATCGGAGAAGTAGATTCCGCCATTGGGCGCAATCCAGAGGTCATTGGGGCCATTCAGATGCAGTCCGTTGAAACCTTCTGTGAGGATGCGCTGCTTCCCATCCATGCCAAAAGCCACAATCCGGTTGTGCAGATCGGCGCAGGTCACAAGCTCACCTTTTTGGTTGAAGTAGGTGCCATTGGACCTTTCTGACGACTTGCTGAAGTTCGTGATCGTTCCATCCTCGCTCCACACTTCAATCTTGTCGTTGGGCTGATCGGTGAAAAAGACGCGGCCATTAGGAGCAACAGCCGGACCTTCGGTGAAGGTATATCCGCCTCCTGCTTTTGTTACTTTTTCACCTTTTGCAACCGGATTTTGCCGGGAGGAACGATCTTTGGCACCAAGAGTCAGGGAGATGGACAAGAGAAGCAGGACGAAGATTTGTTTTGTCATGGTTGTAGGGGAAAACGGATGTTTGCATTGGGGACGCCACCGTGCATGAGTTGAACCATCAGCGGAAGCAAAATAATGACGACAAGTGTCAGTCCGAAATAGAGTGCCCATCTGTCTTTTGGAACAGGAATTTCTGCACGATCATCCCCGAAAGGAGATGCAGATTTGCGAATCAGGTACAAGAAAGCGATTAAATTGAGGACATAAAGCGGTTGCTCGGACCTGAAGTTGCCCATAAAAATCCCGGTTACGAGATAGCTCCAGAGGATATACACCGAAAAAACGGAGAAGAAAAGGACCATCGCTTCCTTTCTTTCGAACAGATCTTTTCCTTTTAGGTTCAGTCGGACGATGAGGTTCATGATTCCCAGGATAATGAGTGTAATCAACGATAGGAAGAGTGCTTTGGAAGTGTCGTTTTGGAGGAAGTTGCTTTTGATCACTTCGCTCATGCGGAAGGCATCTTTCCAGACCAGCAGAGGGATGATCACCAGGATTATCAAGAGCGAAATCACATTTTCATATCTCCGGGGCGCCTCGGTTTCGGAAGGCCATTTGGAGGAAAATACGCCATAGGCCATGCCGCAACCTCCCCAGAATCCGATGTTGTATTCCATCACATTCCAGAGGTTGAAATGAATCTGCAGCAGGTTGCCGGTAATCTGCAGAAAATTCCCGAAAGAGAAACCGAAACCGCCTCCCAGCATGGCATAGAAAGCGACGCGCAAGGCGGATGAATAACCATTCCGGGCCATGTGCCACACCATGGCTGCTCCTGCGCCAACGCAGATGGACCATGCCTCCGAGCGGGGAGGTGTCATGAGCAACTCCAATTGTTCGATCAGAAAGAAATAGCCGATGAGTCCACCGGCAGCCATCTCAGCCGCCAGCGAAGCCCAATTGACCCGCTTGGCAGGGCTAGAATTCAAAGATAGGCCAACCAGTCCGCCGCCGATCAGTCCGAAGAGTCCGCCGATCACGAAAAGTGAGACAAATCCATAGGTAGAGTTGAGGAGATCCTCGCCTCTGCAATAGCCGACGACCATGCCGTAGCTGATCATTCCGGTGGTGCCCCAGCCGATGGCCGAACTGGCGATGATGGGCAGCATTTTATTGTACCACTCTTTGCGGCCGGCTGCAAGCAGGAGGGCTGCACCTCCGATGATGCCAGCGAAAGCTGCACCGGGTTCGTGTCCAAATTGTCCGCGGATGGCCCAGGCAGTGCCAAAGGCGATCCCGACCAGGAGAATGGGGAGGATGAGATGATTTTTCTTCATGTTATAAAGTTGATAGTAGTTAGCAGAGATCCAAAATTAAGAAAAAATTAACCCCGGTCAACCACGGATTACACAGATATAATTTCGGATAACACGAATTAACCCCAGCCCTACCACGGATTACACAAATTACACGAATTAAAAGAAGAAATGCTTTCTCCGCATCACCGTTTCTCAGTTTCAATGCTACAAATTCGGGAGTTCTGCTCGTCCACTCTTCCTAGTCATCCTAGTCGTCCTCTCTCCTAGTCCTTCTTCCCCGTTTCTCAGTTTCAATGCTACAAATTCGGGAGTTCTGCTCGTCCACTCTCCCTAGTCATCCTAGTCGTCCTCTCATATAGAACCCTTCAAACTTTATAAACAACTCAAACAATACAAACCTTAACTATCAACAAATTGCGTTGTGCGCAAATTGGGTTAAATTTGCATCAATAATATCCCCCGGTATGACGGTGTTAAAAGTTGAGGAGTTTATTGGAAAGATGAAGGAAAATGTCGTTCTGGACATTCGTACTCCGGCAGAGTTTGCTGAGGGTCATCTGCCCAATGCCATCTCTTTTCCACTTTTTACTGATGAGGAGCGCGTCATTGTCGGGACACTTTACAAGCAGCAGGGGAGAGATACGGCCGTGCTGAAAGGGCTGGATCTGGTGGGGCCAAAATTGAAGAAATTTGTGCTGCAAGCCAGGAAATATCCAGGACCCCTTTGCCTTTATTGCTGGCGTGGCGGGATGCGGAGCAGCAGCATGGCCTGGTTGCTGGCCACGGCAGGCAGGGAGGTTTTTGTGCTCGAAGGAGGCTACAAAGCTTACCGGACCTATGGCCGCGAGCTTGTCTCCGACGGACTCAAGCTGATCATGCTTAGCGGTCCGACCGGTTCAGGCAAGACGGAGATTTTGCACCGGCTGGTGGAAATGGGTCAGCAGGTGTTGGATCTCGAAGGACTGGCCAATCACCGTGGATCCAGTTTTGGCGGGATCGGTCAGCCGCCGCAGCCATCCACCGAACAATTCACCAACCTCATCTTCGAAAAGATCATCGGATTTGATCGCTCCAAACCCATCTGGGTGGAGGGTGAGAGTCAGGCCATCGGGAGGGTGTCTATCCTGAACGAGTTATTTCTTCAGATGAACAATTGTCAGACGATCCGCATCGATCCGCCGAAGTCGGAGCGTGTTGAGCGCTTGTTGCGCGACTATGCAGGCTTTGCGGCTGAGGAACTTCAAATTAGCGTCGAAAAGATCAGCAAACGACTTGGAGGTAAGGATACACAGGATACCCTGGAAGCGCTTCATGCCGGTGACTACCGGAAAGTAGTTGAGATTACGCTTGGTTATTACGACAAATCCTACGATTTCAGCATGGCCAGGAGGGATACGAAGATGATTACTTTTGTGGCGAATTCCTATACTCCTGAATTGATTGCCCCGGATTTGGTTGAGTTTGCCGGAAGAGAGATTCAGTTCGATTAGTTAAAAATGAAGAAAGACTTGGAGAGGGGGAGACTTAAAGACTAGGCGAGTGGAACTCCTGAGAATGAAGGATTGAAACGGGGAAACAGTGAAACAGAGAAAGCATTTCTTCTTTTAATTCGTGTAATTTGTGTAATTCGTGGTTGGGTGGGGTTAGAAATTTTCGAATAATTATCATAGTTATATGCAAACAGTAAACGGCAAAGGGTTGTTATGTCCGCAACCATTGATCTTGACGAGGAAGGCACTGAAAAACTGTCTGCCGGGTGAGACCCTGCAGATTGAAATAGACAACAAAACGGCTTTTCAAAATATCCTGACTTATCTGAACGATCAGGCATTATCCCCCGAAGGGACTGAGTTGGATGGGATCTTTCACATCACGGTAGTGAATGAAAAAGTTGAGGCAAAAGAAGTGTCCGGAATTGGCAGTATTGATCCCGGAATGTGCTCCAATTCTTACGTGGTGGTTGTGAGCAGCGACAAGATGGGCGATGGTGATGCTGAACTTGGAGCCATCCTGATTAAGGCATTTCTGAATTCATTGATTGAACAGCCCATTCTGCCCACGCATCTGATATTTTATAATTCCGGAGTTAAACTGGCAACCAATGATTCCGGCGTGATCGGCTCCCTGAAGACCTTGGACGAGAGTGGGGTAGATGTCATGATCTGCGGCACCTGCGTCGATTTTTACGAAGTGAAAACCCTTCTCGCCGTAGGCAGAATCTCGAATATGTTTACCATTACCGAGACGATGGCGAAGGCCGGACATATCATTAAGCCGTAGCACAAAAAGTTGAACGAAGAAGATGAGAAGATGGGAATATGGGAAAATGAGACCCGTCCTTTTGCGAAGTCGAAGAGCTGCCAGTAACTCCTCAAACAATTTAGAAATCACAAACATTTCAAACTTCTTATGAACCTATATTTCGACAATTGCGCGACGAGTTTCCCTAAACCTTCAGAGGTAGCGGAAGCGATGAGCAAGCACCTGAATGAGACGGGTGGCACCTATGGACGGTCTGCGTATCCGCGGATACTGCAGTCGACCAGATTGGTGGAAGAGTGCCGCGATCATCTGGCGGAATGGATGGGTTCTTCGGATGGGGGCAAGATCGTCCTGACCGCCAATGCCACCACTGCGCTAAACCTGATGATTCAGGGAATCTGCAAAAAAGGTGGCCACGTGCTTACTTCGGCCATGGAGCACAATGCGATTGCCCGGCCGCTTCAGCATATGTGCCAGATGGGCTTGATCGAATGGGAGCAGCTGGATAGTGGGCCCGACGGACGAATTCTGACGGAAAAGATCGCTGCGAAAATTCGTCCCAACACCATCCTTGTCGCCATTTGCCACATGAGCAATGTGAACGGGATGGCTCAGTCGCCCGGAGAGATCAAAAAGGCGATAGGGGATATTCCTTTGCTGGTGGATGCGAGTCAGTCGTTGGGTTCGCACCCTGTTGAGGTGGATCTTTGGGGAGTCGATTTTCTGGCTTTCACCGGACACAAATCACTTTTGGGACCCACAGGTACCGGCGGCGCGTTTATCCGGCATCCGGAGATGGTTGAGCCTTTGATTTTCGGCGGGACCGGCAGCGGATCTGATTCACTCTCGATGCCCTCCTTTGTGCCTGACCGTTTTGAGGCAGGAACGCCCAACATCACCGGGATTCATGGATTGAATGCGGCACTGAAGAACCATCCGGTAGCGCAGCATTCGCGGGATGATTTTTCCGCTTTGCTGAAGGAGGTCAGGAAGAACAAGAATTATGTTGTGCGTTGTGCCGAAGATTTTTCGTATCAGGGGAAGCTGTTCTCAGTGGTGCATCAATCGATAAGTTCATCGGAGCTGGCGCTGCAATTTTATGAGAAGTTTGGCATCGAGTCGAGGGCCGGACTCCATTGCGCACCTTTGGCGCACCGTCATTTGGGCTCTTTCCCACATGGGGATTGCCGTTTTTCATTGTCTGCCTACCATACGCCGGAGGAGTTGAATTACCTGGCAAAAGCCATCCACGATGTCGGAAAATAGGGAAATTATGTTGTTTCAGAACATCCGTCAGGTGATCAAGGCGGAACACTGGTGTGTAGAAAACAAACTGGAGGTGAAGGTGATTCCGGTGCCAAAACCTTATTCGACAGAGTGCGGATTGTGCCTGGAGACCACTAAGGAAACTGCGGAGAAACTGGAAAGGTATGCGGAGGAGAATGGGATGAAAACGCAGAGAATGCCTAACCACAAATAACCCCCTTCCAACCACGAATTACACGGATTACACGAATTAAAGAAGAAAAATTTCGTGTATCACTCTCAGTTCTCAACTCCTCACTCTCAACTTTCCTTTCCCTTCCACAGATTTCACAAATTACACAGATTAAAAGAAACCCTTCGACTACGCTCAGGGACCGGTCCCATCTTCCCATCTTCTCAGTCGTCCACTCGTCCTCTCCGTTTCACCGTTTCACTGTTTCAATCCTTCATACTCCGGAGTTCCACTCGCCTAGTCTCCCAGTCTCCCAGTCCCCTAGTCCTGTCTCAATTTGTACTAAATGAAAAAATCCCTATCTTGTTGATAAAATCTTCAGCATGCATCAATTCCTTGACACGGAGGCTGTACGGAAAGAGAAGAGGCTGATCTGGGCTGTGAACCGATCGGTGATGGAAAACATTGGGCTCATCCACAAGCAGAGCGGCAAAAAGAGCAAGAGTCACTGGAACCTGTTTCTGGCGCTGCTTAAAATCTTTGCTTTCCTCTTAAAGATTACGGGTCACTACAGAAAGGGATACGGAAACGCCAAGACCATCTCAGTTAACCACATTGCCATAGAATATCCCAATCTGCCGGCTGCTTTCGATGGCTTCAGGATCCTGCATTTGTCCGATCTGCACATCGACAGCATTCCTGGGTTTACCTCTTTCCTGGTAGACAAAGTCAAGCCGCTGGAATTTGATATTTGCCTGCTGACGGGCGATTACCGGCGTGATATTTTGGGAAGCTTCAGTCACATCCTCAAACCGTTGCAAATTTTGTCCAAATACATCCAGGCTCCCTTTGGCACTTTTGCCGTTTTGGGGAACCACGACACTTACCTGATGGCCCAGTACGAGCCGGATTCGGGTATGCAACTTCTGATCAACGAATCGGTGGAGATCACCAGGGATGGGCAGAAGATGCTGATCACAGGGACCGACGATCCGTTCAATTATTATACTGATGCGGCACTCCTCAGCCTCGACACGCCGGACTACGATTTCAAGATCGCAATGGTGCATACGCCTGAGTTAGCTAAGCCTGCGGCCAAAAATAAGTATGATCTCTACCTTTGCGGGCACACCCACGGCGGACAGATTTGTCTGAAGGAGGGAGTTCCGCTGCTGAGTCACCAGTTTGAAGGCAAGCAGTTCAACCATGGGCTTTGGAGCATTGGCCGCATGAAAGGCTATACCTCACGGGGAGCCGGTGTGAGCGGACTGCCGGTGAGGTTTAATTGTCCGGCGGAGGTGACGGTGATCACGCTGAATTGTCTGAAGCAGAATTTACAGAATTAAAGGATTTACAGAATGGAAGGTGGGATAAAACCCTTGCTAACCAACACTTTCCCATGGATTACATGGATTTAAATACTGATTATACAGATGAACCCCTCCCTACCACAGATTACACAAATTACACGAATTATAGAAGAAATACCTTTTCTGTTTCAATGCTTCTCCGTTTCTCCGTTTCAATGCGCCAAGTTCAGGAGTTCCGCTCGCCCAGTCTCCCAGTCTCCCCCTCTCCAAGTCTTTCTTCTCCGTTTCCTTCTTCACACTCTCAACTCTCAGTTCTCAACTCTCAACTTTCACCCCCTCATTCCTAGCCATAAATGACCACAAATAAGCTTATGTTGATTGAAATACGACGGCTTGTGCCGGATGACTTTGGTGGGTTGCATGACTATCTGCAGAATCTGAGTGCGGAGAGCAAAAGGAGGTTTGGTCCGCATTCGTTTGAAAGGCAAGCCATTGCTGATTTCTACGAGCATTCGGAGATGCATATGGGTTTTGTGGCCATTGACAACGCGACTCTGGAAATCATTGCTTATGCCATTGTTAAGATTGGGTTTTTCGAGCATGATCGTTCTCGTTTGGAGGGATACGGCTTGAAGCTTGATCCCACGACTGACTGCAATTATGCTCCTTCGGTTGCTGATGCCTGGCAGAGTTGCGGACTGGGAAATGACATGTTTCAGCAGATCAAATCTGATCTTTCGGCAAGAGACATCAAGCGGATGATCTTGTGGGGCGGCGTTCAGAGCGACAACGAAAAGGCTATCCGTTTTTACCGTAAAAATGGATTCCAAACATTGGGATCGTTTGCATATCATGGATGGAACGAGGACATGATTTTGGAGATAGGGTGAATACGCGCCAGCGGAGTGACTAAATTAAGTTATAAAAAATGTAATCATTACAATAACATATCCCAGATTAATTTTTATTTTTAAAAATTATTTCATTCAAAGGGGAAATCACTCCTTTCTGCGATAAATCTGTTTAACCCTTTAAAACAAATTTCATGAAGCAGCCACCCCATCTTTTAAGAAAAAGAATTATCCTTTCCGCGTTTATTTTGATGATTCTGTCATTGAACGCATGCAAAGTGACCCTTCTTCCCGGCTACGATGCCAATATTTCTGAGCAGATCGTGAGCACGGCTAAAGCTGTGGATAAATTTTATCAGTCAATGCAGGATAATACCTCCGCCGAAAACGGTGGTCGGACTTTCTCCAAATTTTCGGAACAATATGTGAACATCGAAGTGGAGCTAAATGCCTTGTTAAGCAAAAACAAGATCCGTCCGCTGAATCAAAATTCCACCAGGATATGTGAAATCACTCTTGAGCTGTGGACGAAATACAAGGAAGAACACAAGAAGGACAATACGCTGAGCGACGGACTGGTCAAATTGAACCGGAAGACTTTCAGCGATCTTTTCTTCTCTATGCAAGTAGCAGAAAAGGGCAAGCAAATAATCGGCAATCCGCCTCAGTAAACGAACAACATAACACATAAGATCATGAATATCAATATAGATGATGTATTGGCCGAAATGTTATCGACCATGAAAGGAACGGTAGGCGAGCACTGGAGCGAAGTCAAAACTGTTGCTGAACAGTTTCTGCAACGCAGGAAAGAGCGGCTCGCACTGTTGGCCCAACTGCGGATTAGTGGTGACCTAAGCCAGGAAAAGTTTGAATCGCGTCTCCTGGATGAAAAGCTGATTGCCGAAGCCGAACTCAATGCGGTGGAGGTTATCTCAAAATCACTTGCTCAAAAAGCAGCGTCTGCCGGATTGGAGATCCTTCAAAAAGCTGTTGGTACAGCCATCCTGGGTGTAATATCGAAATAGATGCAAAAGGCTTCAATTCGAAGCACTTTACAATCCTGTCATGACTAAGTGTTCCAAAATCAATAAACTATCTTCAAGACCCCATTCTTCACCTGATCAATACGTACTGTCAACCTATGTTTTTGGTTATCAAAATGATAATCACTTGAATCATTGAGCTCAACATCATCAAACAGTACTTTAGCAGGAATGTTTTCCATCCTGATGGTATAAACGGAAGGTTTCTTCGCGTCCTTCGCCTCAATTTCCAACTTACCAGGAAGATTCCTCATCGATATTGTGGTTGTACCGCTTTTGTCGGGATGGTAAAGCATGAAGGCATTGTCCATGCCCGGATAAATCAACCAGGTATCTTTTCCTGTGTTGGCTTCACTCCCCAGTCCCGTCCAGGATCGTTGGATGTTCAAGGGAACGATCGCGCCTTCCCGGATGAAAACCGGAAATTCTTCCAGCGGAAAAGATTTCTCAAAACTTGTTCCACCATCAAATACTTCATTGTCATTGAAGAAATAGCGCCATCTACCTTTGGGCAGGGTCACCTTGTTGTTTAGTTCATCCTGGTAAATCGGCGCCACCAAAAAATCATCCCCGAAAAGATAGTGGTATTTGCCGTCGACCGGTTTTTGCAGGACCCTTCCGCCTTCGTGACCCGTCACGACATAGCTGTACATATAGGGAACAAGTTCGGTATGAAGCCAGGAAAATTTTCGGATCACTTCCAGTTCCTGCGGAGTTCGATTCCAGAGTGCGCGGTTGCCATGGCCGCCATTGAGGAACAGTCCGCAGAATGCTGAAAACTGTGCCCATCGGATATACAATCGGGGTGGTATGACACTGCCTGAAAACCCTGCAACATCCGATCCAATCACGTTGTACCTGAGTTTCGCGGCAGCGAGAATACTTTGGATGGCCATTTCAAACCCGCCAATTCCCGTTACGATGAGATCTTTTTTCTTGTTCCCGTCGTCGACCAGCTTTTCCGAAGTTTTCCAGATATGTTTCTGGTCGCCGACCCAGGTTACGGGTGCGGCGTCCAAAGGCGCAAATCCTTCCGGATGGAAATTCTGGTCGATGGAGCGTCCCAGCGTAATGAATTCAGGGTTCTTTGTCAGGCCGTACCTGTATTCATCGCGGTAGAAATGATCCATGTAAGTTCGCAGGCTCATCAGACCAGAAAAGGTGCTTCTGTACAAAAAAGGTATCGGTCCGGCCATATAATAGGAGAGCGTTGCCGTATCATCCAGCTTCCAGCCGTCGATGCCATAGTCGAAAACTGTTTGCTGCATGCCATGCCACCACTTCATGGCCTCCGGATTCGAATAGTCAATAAAGCCACCTTTGCCTTTCCACCATCCGTTTTGCTGACCATTGCCTGTCAGGTAGCCCTTGGATTTTGCCTCATTGTACCAATCTTCGGAGTTGGGAACCGGTGTACTCTTGTTTTTGCTGTTGACCATGGTGGTCATCCACATGACGATGCGGTAACCCTCAGACTTCCTTTTGGCAAACCATTCTTTGGGATGTGGGTATCGTATGGTGTCAATCCGGAAATCATTGAAGCGCATGGCCCAGGGGCTGTCAATATTGATGGTTCTGACCGGAA
>JBAXED010000036.1:0-34799 GCA_037140615.1 Prolixibacteraceae bacterium | reverse complement strand
TTGCCATCACTGGATTTTGAGTCCAGCGCGTCTACCAATTCCGCCACCCGGGCGTGGTATCGCTTTTCTCAATGAGGTGCAAAGATAATCCAAAAAACTAAACCCGAAAATATTTTTTTAAAAATCACCCCCACGAATAAATTGTTTGTCGTAAATTCAGAAATTATTTTCAACGGGGAATATCCGAGGGGAAAATGCAGAAATTAAAGGAAACAAATTGATATGGTTGATATTGTGGCAGATAATTGGAACATCAATTGATGAATCCTGCGGAAGATAAAAGTATTTTTGAAGCCATCCGCAAAGATGATCGCCATGCGTTTGAGCATGTCTTCAGAGAGAATTACCGACCTCTGAAGGCTTATGCATTTCGATTTACCAACGAATTGGCAACATCAGAAAATATAGTTCAGGATGTATTTCTCAAATTGTGGCAAAATCGCCATCGTCTGGAAATCACTTCATCATTGCTTCATTACCTTTTCAGGTCTGTCAGAAATCATTGCCTCAACCATCTTGACAAAGTAAAAGTCCGGTCAGGCTATCTCAAATTGCAACTTGAGAGATCGCAGGATGAGGAAGATTTTTCTGCCTTCTACCCTGAAATCGGACTTCTTGAAAAAATTGAGGCGGCAATAAGTGCCTTACCGAATAAAAGGCAGGAAATCTTCAGGCTTGCCCGTGAAGAGGGACTTAAATACCGCGAAATAGCTGACCAGTTGAACATTTCGGTGAAGACGGTAGAGACCCAGATGACTCTGGCCCTGAAGCAACTTCGTGATTCTTTGAAAGAATATCGCCATTTGGTGCTATTTTTTTTTCTTTCGGGTAAGGGTATTTAGAGAGCAACTTGTCAATGTGGTAGGGAAGTAGTGGAGAGATGAGATATAAGACATGAGACATGAGAGTGGAGATCGCAGGGGCGGCCCTGAGTGGACGTCCAATCAGAATAAAATTGAAAAGTGAATAATGGAGGAAGAAAAAAAAATAGAAGAAAAATTTGTTTCTTATCTGGTCGGTGAATCGGATTCAAACTCTGCGTCAACGGATGCTGAGAAAAAGTCACTTGAGGAGCTGGAACAAACATGGATCCTGACCGGAACTGCCCATAGTTTTCGCAACAGCGATACCGACAAGGCATGGTCGAAATTAAGCGATGAAATACGGGTTGAACCAAAGATCATTCCTGTTAAAAGGTTTAACTTCCTTCGCTATGCGGCCATTTTTGTGGCACTTGTTGCTTTGACCGCTAGCACCTTTATGCTAACTCAAAAATCACCGGTGATAACAAACCCGTTGGTGGCAAGCGCTTCTGAAATGAAAATCGTTCAAACCGGCTCAAATCCTGCTGAACCTACCAACGTTGTATTGCCGGATGGCTCCATCGTTAAAATGAATGCCGGATCAAAACTTGAATATCCCTCACAATTTTCCGGTGAAAACCGAAAGGTGAAACTTACGGGAGAAGCCTATTTTGAAGTGATTCACGATGCAACCCATCCATTTGTAGTGGAACTGTATAATGTTGAAGTCGAAGATCTGGGCACTTCTTTCAATATTTCTGCTTATCCTGGCAAAGAAAAAATTGAGGTAAATGTGACCAGTGGAAGCGTCCGGCTACGTGAGCTAAATATCAAAAAGGAAGCAGTACTCGCTGCAGGATGGAATGCAAAATGCTTCAAAGGAAATGGTTCAATTGAAGTCTTCAAAGAGCTATCTCCTAATTATCTCTCGTGGCTAACCAAAGAGGTAACTTTTCACCATACACCTCTTTCTACCGTCTTTGAATCATTGGAAAACATCTACCACGTTAAAATAGAATACAGTAACCCTGAAATTGCAGCCATTCCATATACGGCCAATTTTGAAAAATTTGAACTCGGCGACATCGTCAACGTGATTGCTAAAACCCACCATCTTAAAGTAACAAAAGAGGCCGATCGAATTGTTTTTGCGCTTAAATAGAACTGCAAACCATCGTCTCCTGCCTCCTAAAAAGAGATCACCATGCCAAAAAGATCATTGATCTGGTTTTTGATCCTGTTACTGTCTCCTCTCGCGCATCTGTATGCGCAGGAGAGTGTGGAACCTATGAAAAGGCGCATCTCCATTCAAATGGACTCAACGACAGTTGAATCTTTACTTGAGAAATTGGTTGCCGACAATGAATTGTTTTTCTCCTACAATCCTGATCTTTTGCCTGCCGGGAAGAAGAATTTTTCAGTAACTGATACTCCTTTGGGCGAATTGCTGAATGAATTACTTCCGGATTCCCTCTTTAACGTTAGCCTCATCGACCGTCAGCTCATCATTACCAGAGTTGAACCTAAACCCCTGAAAATCTCAGGCCGGGTGGTCGAGAAAGACGGAAAATCCCCCGTGTTCTATGCTTCAGTAACCATCGATGGAACCTACATTGGCACTGTTACCAACCACGAAGGAAATTTTGATTTGAACATTCCTTATCAACTGCGAAACAACAATATCATTGTTAGCTCCCTGGGGTATAAGCAATCAAGAATATCTGTCAAAGAACTGGCAAAAGTGCCATTGATAAGGCTTCTGAGCGAATCGATTAAATTACGGGAGATTCTTGTCAAACCAGCCAATCCGAAGGCAATTATTCAACAATTCAGAGATAACATATCGAAAAACTATCCTGATGAGCCACAGCTGATGGTAACTTTCTACCGCGAAACGGCCCGCCAGGATGGGACTTATGTCGGCGTCTGGGAAGCTGCCATGGAAATTCTTAAACCCCCCTATATTGACAACCAACCCGATCGTGTTCGCTTTCTAAAAGGCAGAAAAGCCGACCTTAACCGAAAACCCAAAGAGGTTTTCTTAAAAGTGCAAGGCGGTCCTCTTGGTATCAACTCATTGGATGTAGTGAAAAACTGGGAGACTTTTCTCGATCCGGAATATGAATATCTCTACCAATACCGATTCGATCAACCGGAAATAATCAATGGCAGAATAACCTGGATCATCCACTTTGACAGACAGGCAGAGTCGGATTTTCCTACCTTCAATGGAAAATTATGGATCGATGCTGATAGTTATGCGCTCGTTGGAGCCCAGTATTCTTACGATAAGAAAAGTCTGAAAATTAATGGACAGAGTTTCATCCAAAAGGAACCGATCGGTTTCAGCACCAGGCCTGAAGAGGTAAATTATTCGGTCAAATACAGATTCCTACAAGATAAATGGCAATTTTATTCGGCCCACAGCGATATTATCTTCAGGGTAAAGCAAAAGAAAAAATTTAAAACAGAATACAGAAATGTCACGGATGTACTCGTGACGCAGCAATATACCTTTCCGCACAAAGCAAGGTTTGGACCGGAAGGGATTTTTCACGAAAGGGATATATTCTCCGAAAAGATGGACACGTACGACAAAGAATTTTGGGGAAATTACAACGTTATCAAACCGGATGATGATCTTAGTAAGGCAGTAAAAGAAGCAATTGAGTGATACGACAGAGGTGGTGGAAAATTCCACCACCTCTGTCGTATTAAAAGAATTGCTGTTCGGCCGATTCATCTTCTTTCTCCTCCTTCATGACCTTAGAGCAGTCTGTGTCTACATTAAAGCCCGGTGGAACATCAAAGAGTGTTGATTGTGTATAACCCAATTTAGAATCGCGGTAGAGGCTGTTCATGAAATAGCCATATATCGGCAGTGCCATGCTGGCACCTTGTCCTGCCGATAATCCTTCGAAGTGAATGCTGCGCAAGTCCCCGCCTGTCCAGACACCGGTAACCAACTCCGGCGTAATTCCCATAAACCATCCGTCCGACTGGTTTTGTGTTGTCCCGGTCTTGCCCGCCACATCAGCGGTAATATTTCCATAAGCGACATCCCTGCGCAACCTGGCACTCGTTCCCTGATTGACAACTGCCTCCATCAGGTTGATCATTAAATAAGCAGTTTTGGCATCAATGGCATCGTGCGATTCGGGAGAGAAACGTGCAAGAACATTGCCATTGCGGTCTTCAATCCTGGTTACACAATAAGGTTTGGTATAGACACCATGGTTGCCATAGGTTCCGTATGCCCCCACCATCTCATAGACAGAAACATCCGAAGTTCCTAAAAACATGGAAGGAACAGCATCGATTGGACTGGTTATCCCAAGTTTGTGCATCATATCTGCCATGGCCTGCGGGTTGAACTGTTTCATGACCCATGCCGAAATTTGGTTGACAGAGTTGGCCAATCCCCATTTGAGGGTCACCATTTTGCCGTCCATTTTGGTCTCGCCCGAATTTTTGGCCGTCCAGGTGGATCCATCAAACAATGTAAAAGAATGTTCAGTGTTGGGAACCAGCGTGCAAGGCGAGAACCCATTCTGCATGGCCAATGTATATAAAAAGGGTTTCACGGTAGATCCTACTTGCCGTTTGCCATTTTTCACCATGTCGTACATGAAATGTTTGTAGTTGGGACCACCAACCCAGGCCTTAATCTTCCCGGTTTTTACCTCCATGGTCATCATCGCGGATCTCAAAAATCCGAGATGGTACTTGATCGAGTCAAGGGGCGACATAACAGTATCTATCTCCCCTCTCCAGGAAAAGACTGTCATCTCAGTCCGGGTAAGGAAAGATCTCTTTATTTCGTTGGCATTCGCTCCCTGAGAACGAAGTGATCGGTAGCGGTCGCTGCCTTTCATCATGTTGTCATAAACCTGCTGCGCCTGCTCGTTGGTAAGATCGTTGGAAAAAGGCCTGTTCCGCTGACTCTTAATCCTTTCGTTGAACAAAGGCTGAACATTTTTACTCAAGTGCGTAATGACAGCTTTTTCTGCATAGGCCTGCATCCTCATATCGATGGTCGAATAGATCTTCAGACCATCCGTATAAATATTGTACAGCTTCCCGTCAGGCTTTGGGTTTTTGGTGCACCATCCATAAAGAGGATTGTTGTCCCATTCGACCGAGTCTTCATGAAATTGCTGCATCTGCCAGGCCTTGTAGTTTTCTCTCTTCGGCATGGGCGAGGTCAGAAGTGTTCGGAGATATTCTGTGAAATAAGTACCCGGAGTCGATTTGTAGTCCTCTTTGTGGAAGTTCAGATTCAGCGGTAGCGACTTGTAAGAATTATATTCGGCATCCGTGAGGTATCCGTTTTTATTCATTTGGGACAAAACGACGTTGCGTCTTACCCGCACCATTTCAGGTCTGCGGATAGGATTGAAAAGGGAAGGATTTTTGGCCATACCTATGAGCATGGCGGCCTGTTCAATCTTCAGCTGATCGGGTGTCGTGCCAAAATAAATTTCAGAAGCTGATTTTATCCCCACTGCCAGATTCAAAAAGTCGAACTTATTGAGATACATCGAGATAATCTCCTCCTTGGTGAAGCTTCTCTCCAGCTTTATAGCAATGACCCATTCTCTTAATTTCCTTATACCCAACTGAAATTTATTGTTTATATCCTCCCGGGGAAAAAGCATTTTTGCCAATTGCTGAGAAAGCGTACTTCCGCCTCCTGCGCTTTGGTCGCCGGTGGCAATCCCTTTGAACACCCTGAACAATCCGCGAAGGTCAATACCGGGATGGCTGTAAAACCGTTCATCTTCAGTGGCGATCAAGGCATGAATGACGTTCGGATTGATGGCATCAAAGCCAATAAAAGTGCGGTTCTCCTTGAAATAGTACCTGCGCATCACGACACTATCGGTGGTATAAACCTCCGAAGCAAGGGATGATTCTACATTCTCGAGTTCGGTGAGAGTTGGCATATAGCCCAATTTGCCGTAGCCGATCAGCGTGAATAGCACCACCATAGATAGTATTCCGGCAGCAAAAGCAGACCAGAAAATTACCAGGTATTTTTTGAAAGGGTTGTTCGAATTCATAGATGGCTGCAAATATAGCAAATCAAATTTTTAATATTACACAGAGGAACACCAGGAGGTGACACAGAGTTACACAGAGAAAAAAAAGAAACCAATAAATTCTGGTCTACTACGTCTTCCTCTGTGTAACTCGGTGAATCTCTGTGTAACTCTGCGTCATAATTATTTTGAGCAAATCTTTAACAGTACTTCTTCCTGAATCTTCTCACATCTTATAATGGTATCTTTTTCAAGCTGATCAGCCTGTTGAAGGACCTCTTTTACCAAAGAAGCATCCTTAATTTCTGCAGCGTTGATCCTCACATTTAAGTATGCACCTGATACTGCAGTTCTCAGGCAAAGTGCTCCTACAGCAACATCACTGGCTGAATTGGGATTGCCTTTTTCAGCCATCTCCTCAAGCAATTCAATTGTTCTGGCGGCCACTTTCATCACCTTAAATGGCACTTCGATGGCCTTGAGAGTGGCTTCCTGGATCGCTTGCCTGCGACTTTCCTTCTGCTCCGGACTGTCTTTTGCCAAACCAAAAGCGTCCATCACTCCGTTGAAAGCCTGCGTATCCGCATCAACCAATAGCAGCAGCTCCTCGTAGGCAAGCTTTCCTTTTTCGGCCCAGTCGGAGAACATTTCCCATTGCTCATCCCATCCACGTTTATGTGCCGACAAGTTTGCCACCATGGAGCCGAGTGCTGCACCCAAGGCTCCCACTGCAGCTGAAATTGATCCACCACCAGGTGCAGGTGAATCAGAAGCCGTTTCATGGGTCAGTTTTCGCAGAGAGAGATCTGCCAGCTGATCCTTTTGCTCATCCTGAAGAAGGTATTCTATGATCCTCTTTTTCGGATCAAAAGGCGCCAGTTCATTAAGTCCCAGCGAACGAACGGCCATTTCAATGATCTCTTCATCCGGAATTCCGGAAGAGCGTTTCTGTTTGTGAAGGAAATACTTTCCCGCATCGAGCATGCATTTTAGCGGTACCACCCCTATTAATTCAGAACCGGTTACCCGGATTCCGCGTTCGGCCGCTTTGTCGCAAACTTCATCGAAGGCAACATGCACCGGAGTTACGGTAATATCCGTGAGATTCATCGAAATCTGTGCCATTCTGTACTCCTTGATGTACCAACCGATTGCCCTGACCTTTTTCAATGATCCCGGAATGCGAACGGGTTCTCCATCTTTACTCTTAATGATCTTACCGGTAAAAGGATCCCCTTCCCGCTGAATTCGTCCGGCTTCTCTTACATCAAATGCGATAGAGTTAGCTCTCCGCACGGAGGTGGTATTGAGGTTTATGTTGTAAGCAATCAAAAAGTTTCGGGCGCCAATAGCTATGGCACCTGAGCGGGCATTGAACTCTGCCGGACCAAAATCAGGTTTCCACTCTTTTGAGACAACTTTGGTTGGAAGTCCTTCATATTCGCCCGACCGACAATTGGCCAAGCTCTGGCGTTTTGTCTCGAAAGCAGCAGATTCATAGCAGTACACCGGAATTAGCAACTCATCTCCCACTCGCTTCGCCAGTGCCCGTGCATATTCGACCGTCTCCTCCATGGTAATACCTGAAACAGGAACCAGCGGACAAACATCTGTTGCCCCAAAACGCGGATGCTCGCCCGTATGGTGTCGCATGTCAATCAGTTCCGAAGCCTTTTTAATGGCCTGGAATGCAGCCTCGACCACACATTCAGGTTCGCCGGCAAAGGTTACTACTGTTCTGTTGGTGGCATAGCCAGGATCAACATTGAGCAGTTTAATCCCCGGAACCTTCTCAATTACTTCAGTGATCAGACGGATTACTTCCATCTCCCTTCCTTCCGAAAAATTGGGCACGCACTCGATAATCTGTTTCATAGTATAATCCTTTAAAAGCATTTTCAAAATGCAATTATTTGAGTCATCAATAACAAGACATGAGACTTGAGACATGAGACATGAGACATGAGACATGAGACATGAGATTCGCGCTAGCGATAGAAAATCCTTTATTTCAAAAGCTTAAAACCATTCTCACTGAAATATCTCCAGCTTCAAATCTTCACTCTCATGTCTTATGTCTTATATCTCATGTCTTTGTAAGCATTCCTCTCTTCCATACCCTTGCAGGTTTTAAAGTTCCCTGCTGGTACAATATTTCCTTGTAATTCCTGCCGGGGAAGCCAATGAAATCAGCTATATTTCCCTTTCTCAGGATAGCCCGGTCATTCAAATTCAATGCATGCGCCGCCCTGAAAGTGATGGCGGATAGTTGCTCTGCATTCGTCAGTTTTTCAAAAGTGCCCAGGATAGCCGTTTGAACCAAAAGATCACCCATGGGTGCTGATCCGGGATTCCAGTCACTGCCAATGGCAAGGCAACATCCTGCATCAAGCAGATTACGGGCTGGAGCAAACTGGCAGCCAAGCCCAATGGATGCGCCAGGAAGCGCGACAGCGACCACGCCGGAAGTTGCCAGCTGAGCAATTGCCTTTGAATCGATCACCTCCAAATGGTCGACACTTTTTGCCCCCATTCGTACTGCCAGGTCCACGCCTCCGTAGGTAAACTGCTCGCCGTGAATGACCAGGTCAAAACCATAAATTTTGGCTTCGGCCAAATATTTCTCAGCCTCCAGGATTCCAAAAGCACCCTCCTCCACAAATATGTCGATCCTGTCAGAAAGTCCCCTCTTTTTAATCTCAGGCAGCAAATTCCTTGACAGAAACTCAAGGTATGCACTTGAACCTCCTTCAAAATCCTTTGGTTTGATGTGTGCTGCCAGGCAGGTTGGGATAAGGTCGACCAGATGTTCCTCATTGATTGTCCGGATAATTTCAAGAAGCCGTATCTCCCCTTCCAAACTCAGGGCATAACCACTTTTCACCTCACAAGTGGTAATTCCGTTGGCCAATTGCCTGGAAGCCCTCGAATTAAGCAACTTTTTTAACTCCTCATCACTGGCATTTCTTGTTTTGGTGACAGTATCCCATATTCCGCCTCCACTTTTGGCAATGTCAGAATATCTTTTCCCTTCCAGCCGCATGGCATAGTCATTTTCACGACTCCCGGCCCAGCAAAGATGGGTGTGCGGATCTATCAAACCTGGAAGAACGATCAAATCGGAATCAATAAACTGTACCTCAGAATTGGCTGAACTGTATTTAGTACAAAGGTCTTTGAACATACCAATCTCAAGGATTTTTCCATCCTGATGTACAATACCAGCTTCCTCAAGAATCTCCAACTGCGAATCCTTCAGACTGCCTTTCAATGGAAGATTGTCCATGGTAAGCAGCTGCCTGAATGGCCCAATGATAAAGATTGTATTAGTCGGCATTTACTTATGACATTAATTGAAATTCAATTCTGACACAGAGAAACACCAGGATGAGCACAGAGCTACACAGAGAAAATTCAAACTCATTTCTCTGTGTAGCTCTGTGCTCCTCTGTGTAACTCTGTGTAACATTTTTTTTATTTAAGCTCCATTCCGAATCGATGGAGCGTTTCCGTTGCTTCTTCATATCCTGCATCATGGTGCCTGAAGATCCCCATGGCCGGGTCATTGTACAAAACCCTGCGAATGCAATCGGCTGCACGATCGCTTCCATCTGCCAGAACCACCATTCCGGCATGTTGGGAATATCCCATTCCAACTCCTCCACCATGATGAAAGGAAACCCAGGTGGCCCCACCCGCTGTATTAGACATCAGATTGAGCAAAGGCCAGTCGGATACTGCATCGCTGCCGTCTTTCATCTTTTCTGTTTCGCGGTTTGGAGAGGCGACCGATCCGCAATCGAGGTGGTCACGACCAATCACAATGGGAGCCTTCACCTTTCCGGTCTTGGCAAGGTCGTTGAAAATAAGTCCGGCCTTCTCTCTTTCTCCCATTCCCAACCAGCAAATCCTGGCGGGAAGTCCCTGGAATGAGATCCGTTCCCTAGCCTTTTTGAGCCAATTGATCATGTGATGGTTGTCGGGAAATGCCTCGACCAATGCCTGATCAGTCGTATAAATATCTTCCGGATCCCCGGATAATGCCACCCAGCGGAATGGTCCTTTTCCTTCGCAAAATAGCGGCCTGATAAATTTCGGAGTGAAACCATCGAAGTCATACGCATTGTTCTCACCACCCTGCCGCGCCATTTCGCGCAAATTGTTGCCGTAATCAAAGGTGATACTGCCGCGCTCCTGTAGTTGCAGCATCAGTCCGACGTGGCGGGCCATGCTCTTCATGGAGCGTTCCCGGTAGGCAGTTGGATCAGCTTTACGAAGCATAACTGCCTCTTCGAGCGTAATTCCATTCGGCACATAGCCGTGAAGCGGATCATGCGCGGAAGTCTGATCGGTCAGCACATCCGGTACAATGCCATCGTCCAGTAAATTTTGCAGGGTATCCCCAATGTCTGCTACCAATCCAACCGAGATGGCGTCCCCTTTCTCTTTTGCCTTCAAAACAAGGTCTACAGCTTCCCGGTATGAATAAGAGATGTGATCGATGTATCCGTTTTGAAGCCTCTTTTTGATCCTTTCTGGATCGATGTCTACTCCAAGGAAAGTGGCACCGGCCATAGTGGCTGCCAGAGGTTGGGCTCCTCCCATGCCGCCTAATCCTCCGGATACAATCAATTTGTGTTGAAGATCGTTGTTGAAATATTTTTTTCCACAGGCAACAAAAGTTTCATAGGTTCCCTGCAAAATACCCTGACTGCCAATGTAAATCCAACTTCCGGCTGTCATCTGGCCGTACATCATCAAGCCATCCTGTTTCAATCGTTCGAAATGCTCCCAGGTTGCCCAAGCCGGCACAAGATTGCTGTTGGCAATCAGGACTCGTGGAGCGGAAGGATGGGTGCGCACGATTCCGACCGCTTTACCCGACTGGACCAGAAGGGAATGATCATTGTCAAGGTTGAGCAATTCTTTGATGATCTGTTGCAATGCCTCCTTGTTGCGCGCTGCCTGACCGGTACCGCCGTAAACCACCAGCTCATCCGGATTTTCGGCAACTTCGTGGTCGAGATTGTTCAGCAACATCCTCAGAGGAGCTTCAGTTTGCCACGATTTCGCATGCAGCTGATTGCCCCTGGGAGCCCGGTAAATGGGATGATCTGCGTATTTTTTAATAAATTCCGAAAAATTCATCCTTTTCATTTTTAAGTGGTATCCCGTACCCGGAAGCCGCTTCACCTGAGCATTTTACCAGTGATTTATCTTTTATCATGTCGATGGCTTTGTTCATCTCTTCAGACATCACATGGTCTGCCTCGGCGAAAGGAATTTGTTCGCGAACCAGGTCGTGGCAGGCCTCCAGAATCACGCTGGACTTCAGCGGCTTTCTGAATTCAAAACCCTGGGCCGCACAAAAGAGTTCAATACCCAGAATCTTTTCCAGGTTGCTCAGAATCATCAGGCATTTGCGGGCACTGATTGAACCCATGCTGACATGGTCTTCCTGACCGAGAGAGGTAGGAATACTATCCGCGGAAGCGGGAAAACAGAAAGATTTGTTTTCACTGACAAGGGCGGCAGTGGTATATTGCGGAATCATGAACCCGGAATTCAGTCCGGTTTCGCGCATAAGTAATTTGGGCAATCCGGGGATGGTATCTTTGAGGGAGAGATAGATCCGCCGATCGGCAATATTGCCCAGTTCGGCTACCGCGACAGAGATATAATCGAGGGGAATGGCCAACGGCTGACCGTGGAAATTACCTCCTGAAATAGTGCTGCCATCTCTCAACAAGATTGGATTGTCAGTAACGGAGTTCAGTTCAATGTGCAGCAACTCTTTCAGATGAAGAAAAGCATTTCGCGATGCGCCGTGAACCTGAGGGATGCATCTAAGTGAATACGGATCCTGCACCCGGGTGCAGTTTTTGTGCGACTGGACCATCTCAGAGTCGGCCAGAAGGATCCTCATCCGCTCTGCGACATACAGTGTTCCCCGGTAGGGTCTCAACCTATGAAGCTCCTCAGTAAATGTCTTCACCGAGCCGAGCATTGCCTCCAGGTTCATGGCTGCAACCAGATCGGCATTGTCGAGGCAGTTTTGAAACCTCTCCACTACTTTGACAGCGTGGGCAGCAATAAACTGGGTGCCGTTGATCAGCGCGAGTCCCTCTTTGGCTCCCAAGTCAACGGGCGCCAATCCGAATTTTTGAAGGACTTTACCAGTGTCAATTTTTTCTCCCTGGAAATAAACAGAACCCAAACCGATCAGAGGTAAAAAAAGATGAGAAAGTGGTGCCAGATCCCCTGAAGCCCCTACTGATCCCTGCGAAGGCACAACCGGGATAATGTTGTTATCAATGTGCCAGATGATTCTTTCCAGCGTACTCATAGCTATGCCGGAGTAACCCATAGCGAGTGCATGAACTTTGAGTACCATCATCAGTTTTGCAATCTCAGGATCAATTGGGTCACCTACTCCAACGCTGTGGCTCTTAAGAATATTGTATTGCAGCGTTTTGGTATCTGCTTCAGAAATAATCGTGGTGCAAAGCGGACCGAAACCGGTGTTGATACCATAGACGTTTTGATGGTCTGCCACAATCTCCTCCACCCTTCTCCTGCTATTTTCGATCAGTACAACGGCAGCGGGCATGATCCTCCCGGTAAGTTTTCCGGCAGCAATTTGAAGTGCTAATCCGGTAGTAAGCTGATCTTCGCCATAATTAAAATAGTCCATTGAACTGTGCATTGATCCTGTCAATGATTTTACTGAGATCTTCCTGATTTTCTTCAAAATTCAGATTGTCAACGTTGACGATCAGCATCTTTCCCATCGTATAGCGGGATGCCCAGGCTTCATAGCGCTGGTTCAGCTGACTTAGGTAATCGATCCTGATACTGCTCTCGTAATCGCGGCCTCTTTTTTGAATGTTGTTAACCAGAGTAGGCACGGTTGCCCTGAGGTAGATCATCAATGTTGGGGCCTTGATCAATCTACTCATCAGGGAAAAAAGTTTGTGGTAATTGGCAAAATCACGCGAACTCATCAGTCCCATTTCATGCAGGTTGGGAGCAAATATTTCGGCATCTTCATAAATGGTGCGGTCCTGGATCACAGTCTTGCCACTGTCCCTGAAATCGAGAACCTGAGTGAACCTTGAATTCAAAAAATAGACCTGAAGGTTGAATGACCAGCGCAGCATATCATGGTAAAAATCATCCAGATAAGGGTTGCTATCAACGTCTTCATAATGAGCCTCCCAACCATAATGCTTGGCAAGCAAACGAGTAAGAGTTGTTTTTCCGGCACCGATATTCCCGGCTATTGCGATGTGCATGCTTGCAGGTCCTTTTTTCATATTTTTAAATTAATTTTTAAAAGTTCATCAAGATATTCCCTGTCGTTGGAGAGCCTTGGAACCTTGTTTTGTCCTCCCATTTTTCCCTTTTCGCGCAACCACTGTAGAAAAGTACCTTTTGATGCAACCACTACCTTAGGTTTATTCAGGGTAACGCTTTTAAATCGTTTTGCTTCATAATCGGAATTGAGTTCCTGCAATCGACGGTCCAGAACATTTGTAAAATTTTCCAAACTATCCGGCTCTTTCTCAAATTCAATGATCCATTCGTGTGAACCTTTCTTGGCCGTATCACTCATAAAAATCGGTCCGGCACTGTATTCGCTAATGACTGCTGATGTTTCACTACAAGCGGATTTCAAGGCACGTTCAGCGTTGTCAACGATAATTTCTTCCCCAAAAGCATTGATAAATTGTTTGGTTCGTCCGGTAATCCTCAGTTTGTAGGGATTTTTAGAGGTAAACATCACGGTATCTCCAATCATGTATCTCCACAATCCACCATTTGTTGAAATTACAATTGCATAATTAATTCCAGTTTCAACCTCCCAAACTGGCAATGCTTTTGGAGAGGCCGAATTAATCTCATCCATTGGAATGAACTCAAAAAAGATACCATAATCGAGCATCAGCAACATATCCGGAGAGGCAGGATCATTCTGAATGGCAAAAAATCCCTCTGATGCGTTGTAGGTCTCCATGTATTGCATCCTTTCAGACGGAATCAGCTTTTTAAATTGCTCCCGATAAGGCTCAAAGGCAATCCCCCCATGGATAAAGACTTCAAGATTCGGCCATATCTCAAGCAAATTGGATTTTCCGGTGTACTCCAGAATGTATTTCATCAGAACAAGGTTCCAGGAGGGAACACCCGCAAAGGAAGTAACATTTTCATGGATGGAGTTCCTTGCAATCTCTTCTATCTTCTTCTCGAACTGTTCAATTAAGGCTATCTCGGTAGGTGGCGTTCTGTGAAAATCAGTCCAAAAAGGAAGATTTTCGATCATGATAGCAGATAGATCACCATAGAAGCAATTGCTGTTCATGCTGCTCACCCTATGACTGCCACCAAGTGTAAGGCTCTTGCCGGATAATACCCTGGTTTCAGGAAAATTATTGTAGTAGATTGCCAGAACATCTTTGGCCCCCTGAAAATGACATTCGTCCAACGATTCTTTTGAGACCGGAATGAACTTGCTTTTAGCATTGGTAGTCCCGGATGATTTGGCAAACCATTTTATCTCACCGGGCCAAAGAACATTCTTTTTACCTTCAATCATCTGAGTGATATAGGGCTCAATTTTTTCGTAGGTGGATATAGGAACACGCTGCTGAAAATCTTTGAGAGAAGCAATGGTCTCGTATTGATACTTCTTTCCCCATTCACAATTCTCAGCTGATCCAAGCAGATCAAAAAGTAACTCAACCTGAATATCCCTGGCATGATCCCGGTAGAGTTCTATTTGATAAATCCTCTTGTAATTGATCCAGTTTATGATGGAATTGACGATGGTCATGCAGTCCGGTTAATGGTTGCTCAAAATTTTATTACGGAGGTTAAAACTACGAATTTTCGTGCAATCCGAAGATGTGAACATTTAATTTTTTAACTTTATTCCCTACATAATTATCACATCATTATTTGTGAAAGATTCATGATGAAATCAATAATTTTATTGAATAACTTATCATGATCTTACGATCTGAACCTTGTTAAATAATTTTCTGCATGATAAACATCATCGACCTGATCCTGATCATTATCCTTATAGCCGGTGCCATTCATGGATTTGTTAAAGGCTTCTTTGTGGAGTTTGCCTCTGTGGCAGCCATCGTTTTGGGAGTTTTGTGTGCCATGATGTTTTCAGATCACCTTGCAACATGGCTCTCAGGTGTGGTACATTGGAAACCTTCTACGATCAAGGCAGCGGCCTTCTTTCTGATTTTTATCAGTGTGCTCATCACGGTTCACCTAATTGCCAATGCCCTGGAGAAATTTGTTCGTGCCATAGCCCTCGGAATTCTCAGCCGGATTGGCGGTGCAATTTTTGGTGTCATAAAAACTGCATTTATTCTAAGTTTCCTGATGTTCCTTGTTGCACGGATCGAATCTTATGAAGTGACCATTATCCCAAAAGAACCCAAAAGTAGTTCCAAAATTTATGGCCCAATTGAGAAGCTGGCGCCAAACCTTCTGCCTTTCCTGCGCGATGAGAAGGAGGAAGTACAGAAGAAGATACTATCCTAAAAATAATGGTTAATGGTTAATGGTTAATGTCGGATTTTGCGGTTTTGATGGTCGTGGTAATTAGTTTTATTAATTCAACGGCATCATTATTCAAGCTAAGAAAGGACTCCGAAGTCAGGTAATCAGTCGCCTTTAGAAGTTCTAACCAATATATTGTTTCGTTAATCTCCTTTTGAGCGATAGCCATTTTGTGGACAAAATCGGCTTTGCTTTCGGAATGCTCGGCTTCGCGTACCATGGCACCTACTGAAGTACCACAACGCAAAGCTTGTTTTGATAAGACGAATTCCCTTTTTTGATCGCACAAAAATTTATACAAATTGACAATCCTCACAGCGAACCTAAAACTCTTATCTTTCAATACATTCTCTTTCATTTCCATTAACCATTAACCATTAACCATTATTCTTTTTATTTTTTCTGAAAAGTCTTTCCAGTACTTCAAATGAAACTCCATACTCTTATCCTTAATTAATTGCTCATTGGGAGAATAGTCGTTTCCCGGGGTGTTGGTGAAGCGACTTCCTGGTAAGTAAAGGGAAGACTGCTCGGGGTGAAACTGAACACCAATTACCTCCTTAAAGATTTTGTGCTGAAGTCCTTCGACTACCTTGCCATCCATGGATGTGGCAATGACCTCCAAATTTTGTCCCATTTTGCCTACAGCCTGATGGTGAGAACTCAGCACGTAAGGTTGCTGTTGCTCTAAACTTTGATTGAGCTCTCGAAGATATCCTTTTGAACTGAACAGGATAGGGTGAAGAAATCCCCACGACAAGTCGCAGCTTGGATTCAACTGGGTATTGTAGTTGCGATGGCGATTTTTGGCATCGATGGCCAGCATCCCCTCAGCGGTGGAAATGTGGTAAATTTCTACCGGAATGTCCTGCACCAGGGTTCCACCGGCTGCCACATTCATGGTTTGCATGCCCAGACAGAATCCGCGAACAATCAGATTTGGCTTTTGCAAAAGCAAGGGCTTAAATCCGGGATTCCTGCTTCCACCAATCAAATGAAAAAACAGCGAGGTCTCCATCAAATGCCGGTTCGGGTCAGTTACTTCTGTCAGTAAATGTTGCTTTTCCCCATAAATAGCCGGCTGAATATCCGGTCCGCCGAAGAATAAAATAGCATCTGCCTCCTGAACGATTTTCTTAAATGCAGGAGTACATTCATTTTCGCGATAGATATTTTGAACATTCAGATCTCCGCTTATCTTCAGGAGCGTATAATGGGCTACCTTGTTTTCCTTCAAATAATCTTCAGATTTTGAATAGTCTGATGCTTCCTTTTCATGGTAAATACCCACCATCTCCATATCCGGAATGTCAATGACTTTCTGTTTGATGAGTTCCAGCATATTTTCAATGTTTCCAACCGTCGGGTGAAGCAGGTAAACCTTGTGTTGTGCAAAAGCCGACAGAATTGAAAATTGCAGAATCAGTAGCAGGAAGAGGGTTCTCCGTAGAATTTGAAAATTTTTCATAGCATATAATTTAATTGTGTTTTCGGCTTAACAAAATATTACACAGAGAAACTCCAGGAGTTTCTCTGTGTAACTTTTCCCAAATATCGGAAAACTTCACCTGATTATCAATTCAATTTTCACCGGCCGGAATAATGCGTTATTTTTGCCAAAAATTTTGACAATGAACTTTGTAGAAGAACTTTCCTGGAGAGGCATGATACACGACAAGATGCCCGGTTTAGATGAGCAACTGGCCAAGGAGCTGACAACAGCCTATGTTGGAATCGACCCTACGGCAGATTCACTTCATATTGGTCATCTGGTGGGCGTGATGATGCTGAAACATTTTCAGGTTGCAGGTCACAAGCCGATAGTGCTGGTAGGTGGTGCCACAGGAATGATTGGCGATCCTTCGGGGAAATCGCAGGAGAGAAACTTGCTCGACGAACCCACTTTGAGATACAACCAGGAGTGCCTGAAAAAGCAGCTCACCCATTTTCTAGACTTCGATTCGAAGGCTCCAAATGCTGCAGAGATGGTCAATAACTACGACTGGATGAGCACTTTCACCTTTTTGGATTTTATTCGGGACATCGGAAAACACCTTACTGTCAATTACATGATGGCAAAGGATTCTGTCAAAAAACGGCTCGATTCTGACAGTGGTTCCGGGATGTCTTTTACCGAATTCACCTACCAATTGGTTCAGGGAGCAGACTTCCTGCATCTTTATCAGCACAAAAACTGCAAATTGCAGATGGGTGGATCCGACCAGTGGGGAAACATCACAACAGGAACCGAGTTGATCCGCCGCAAATTAAGCGGAGAGGCTTTTGCGCTTACCTGTCCGCTGATTAAAAAAGCCGATGGCACCAAGTTCGGAAAAACTGAATCTGGAAATGTCTGGCTGGATCCAATCCGCACCTCACCTTACAAATTCTACCAATTCTGGCTAAACACATCGGACGAGGATGCCCAGAAATACATCAAAATATTCACGCTTTTGTCGAAAGACGAAGTAGATACCCTGGTGAATGAACACCTTGAAGCACCTCATTTGCGCCTTCTTCAAAAATGTCTGGCCAAAGAAGTAACCTGCATGGTCCATTCGGAGGAAGCCTATAACACGGCCGTTGAAGCCTCCGAGATTCTGTTTGGAAAAGGGACTGAAGAGTCTTTACGTAAGTTGGATGAAGCCACGTTTTTATCTGTTTTTGAAGGCGTTCCGCAATTCGAAGTATCTCTCAAGGAAATGGAACAAGGGATCAATGTCATAGATCTTCTGGCTGAGAAATGTGAAGTTTTTCCTTCCAAAGGCGAAGCACGCCGTACGATTGCCGGTGGAGGAGTATCGATCAACAAGGTTAAAGTTGAATCTCCGGATCTTCCAATTGATGCAAAACAGTTGATTGGTGGGAAATACCTGTTGGTTCAAAAAGGGAAAAAGAATTATTTTCTTCTGATAGCCGGATAATATTTTGTGACTATGAATGACTACACAGCATCCACAGCTCCCTATGAACTAGAATTTTCAGTACGTGATTACGAGTGTGATCTGCAGGGAATTGTCAACAATTCTGTCTATCAGAATTACTATGAACATGCCCGGCATCAATTCCTTCTTGGTAAAAGAATAGATTTTGCAAAACTGCACAACGAAGGAATTGATCTGATTGTTTCAAGGGTAGAGATTGATTACAAGTACTCTTTACGAAGTGGTGATATTTTCAAAGTCACAGTTACCACCAGAAAAGAGGGGCATCTGAGACTCATTTTTGAGCAGGATATTTTTAAACTCCCGGATAACAAACTTGTCTCTCATGCCAAGGTCATCGGTGTGGGAATTAACCGAGGACGACCGATGAAAATGGATTCCATTCCGGGGTTTAACGAGTTGCTGTAAAAGGCTTTTCTGACAAGATAAAAGTTTGAAAAATCACCGGTCACTGAGCGAAATCGAAGTGCAAACATTTCAAACATTTCCTTAACTTTGACTGACAATTCAATCCAAACTACAATTTCAAACTAAATTTTTATCCCATGTTAAGAAAAATCAGTCTGATCGGATCATTGATTCTATTGCTAGCAATACCGAATGTTACCAAGGCCATTGACTCTGTAAAGCCATTTCTGGGGCGCTGGGGGCTCTTCCTTCCAGGTGGTGCAGGCTGGCTGGAGGTTAAGCAGATGGACGGTTATATCGATGCTAGTTTACTCTGGTATGGAGGTAGCGTTGAGCCGGTTACAAGTGTTTACATGCAAGGGGAATCGCTCGTTGTTACCCGCACCCGCAACATTGTCCGGACCACAGATGCTGCAGGAACAGCAACCCGCACACATATCGTCAACACCTTGTACCTTTTTACATTTTTTGGAGATCAGTTGGTAGGTGAAGTGATCGCTCCCGATAAAGATGGCAGCATTTCCAGGATGCGGTTCACAGGCAAAAAAATTGCCGATCTTCCTGTTGCACCTGACCTCTCCAAAGTCGTTTATGGCAAACCTGTCAAATTGCTCAATGGCAAAGACCTGACTGGCTGGAAACTTCTGGAAGAGAAAAATGTAAACGGATGGTCGATTGTTAACGGAGAGTTGATAAATGATCCGGCTCAAAAAGAGGGACAACCCCATATTCCTTACGGTAACCTTTGCACTGTTGATAAATTCGAAGACTTCAACCTGAAATTGCAGGTCAATGTTCCGGCCGGAAGCAATAGCGGGATCTATCTGCGAGGCATATATGAGATTCAGGTTCTCGACAGCTATGGCAAAGGATTGGATCCTCATAACATGGGAGCACTTTACAGCAGAATCACCCCTTCCGAGTCAGCTGAAAAACCGGCAGGAACCTGGCAGGACCTGGATATTACGCTTTGCGACAGGCATGTCACTGTGATCCTCAACGGCAAAACCATCATCAATAACCAACCGGTTTGGGGTTGTACAGGTGGAGCGATCACGCCTGACGAGTTCATCCCTGGTCCGCTCTATCTTCAGGGCGATCACGGCAAGGTGTCATACAGAAATATTGAGATCAAGCCAATTCTGAAAAAATAAATTCTCCATCAAAATAATGCTCTATTATCCCATGATAATGGAGCATTATTTTTCAAATAGCCAATAATTTTTAGCGTATTCATTTATTGTACTAATACTGAGTTATTGAACATATCGAATTTTATTGTTAATTTCATGTCATCAAAATCTTAACTCTTATCTCTGACTTACTTAATACGCCTCTGAAAAAGGATTCTGTATTCGTATTGGCTACCAGATGATAAGGCTATAAACCATGCTGATTGAGGATAATATAGTTTTAAATGAAATAAAGAATCGTAACCTAAAAGTTTACGAAGCTTTATTCAAAAATTACTACCCTAAACTGGTCAAATTTGCAGAAGGATATCTATTTGACAAACAAGCATGTGAAGACATTGTGCAAACACTGTTCATCCATTTTTGGGAAAATTCGGAACCCATTGACCTAGAGTATTCTTTGAAATCCTTCTTCTTTCAGTCTGTCAAAAATCGTTGTCTGAATTATTTACGGGATCTGCATATCCATGATCAACACAATATTGCATACATGAGTACAATATTGACTCAAGATGATGTTGAATGTATGGAAGACCCTGAAATTCTGCTTAAGGTCAGTGAGGCCATTTCAAAATTGCCAAAAGAAATGGGAGAGATATTCAAATTAAAGTATTTGGAAGGCATGAAGCTTCGTGAAATTGCCAAAAAGAATCACATAAGCGAGAATACTGTAAAAACTCAGTTACTTCGAGGTAAAAACAAGCTACGCAAAATTCTTTTTGATAGAACCGCTTTGATTTTTTATCTTTTGTCACCCTTTTTCGATGGCTATGTGTCTTAGTTCAAACTAAACTCTATGCCCAAGGAAAGATCTCTCATAGATTTTAAACTGATTTGGGGGAAAATCAATCATACATTATCTGCCAAGGAGGATATATTTCTTTCCAAGTGGCTTGATGAAAGCAATTTACATCAACAGTATTTTGATAGAGCGAAGCGCTTCTACAATCAAGGTTCGAGTTTCATCGATACAAAAGCTGAAACTGAGCGAGCTTGGAGGGAGATGCAGGGGAAATTAAACCAAGGAAACCAATACCGAAACAGATGGATTTTACCCCTCACTGTAGGAATCGTAGCCATCTTTCTGATCGTCATCCTTACAATTAAAGACAAAAAGATTGAACCATCCATTGTCGCTACTACCCAAAACGAAACTGTTCAATCCATTCCAGCAGGAACCAATAAAGCCATTTTGACTTTGAATGACGGCTCAATTCATAATCTTACTTCGGCAGAAAATCTTATCCTGACTGAGGATGGAGCCTCGATTTCAAGCGAAGGAACTAAATTAAAATATACGGAGAAAGACATCGTTCCCCAGAAAATCAAATACAATACTTTAACTGTTCCTCGGGGTGGTGAGTTTTCACTTCAACTTTCGGATGGGACCAAAGTTTGGCTAAATTCAGAATCTGTATTGCATTATCCTGTCCAGTTTTCAGAAAAAGAAAGAAGGGTGGAGTTGATGGGTGAAGCCTTTTTTGAAGTCAGCAGAAATGAAAAAAGTCCCTTTTTTGTTGAGTCAGGGCAGCAGACTGTGAAAGTGTTCGGTACTGAATTTAATATTTCATGCTACAAAGAAAATCAATTTGTTTATACGACTCTGGTTAATGGAAGCGTGGAGGTTTTTTGTAGCGATAACCCTGAGATAAGGCAGATTTTAGCGCCAAACGAACAAAGTATCCTTGGTAAATCAGATGAAAGAATCTCGAAACAAGAGGTTGATCCATATCAGTATGTTTCCTGGAAAGAAGGCCGGTTTGCTTTTAGAGACCAAAATCTCCTGGAAATCATGAATAAGTTGGCTAAATGGTATGATGTTGAAGTCATATTCGCCAAAGAAGATCTTAAGGAGATCAAATTCACAGGAAATTTGAAACGTTATGAAGATTTTGGTGAAGTATTGAAAAAGATTGAAAAGACACGCGAGGTGGAATTTGAAATTAATGGTAAAAAAATAACTATCAGATAGGAGGAAAATATTAAAAAAATGCGGAAAATGTTTGCTCCATTTCCCGCATTACATTCAGTATCAAATACCAAATGGTTTAATCAAAAACAGTACAAATTTATGAAAAAAAAACGATGGAATCCTATCTGCGACAGCGGATGGAAAAAAGCCTTCTTTATCATGAGGATAACAATGTTTTTATTTCTTGCAGGTTTTTTACAGGTTTCTGCAAGTGTATATTCTCAAAAAACCAACCTTACTTTAAAGGTCGAAAATGCAACAGTTTTTGACGTTTTAAAATTAATCGAAGATCAAAGTGATTTTCATTTTCTTTATCGATCCGACTATTTTAATCAAACGCCAACAGTTACAATCGATACGGAAAAGGCCAAAATTGAAGATGTATTGAACAAGATCCTTGTTCCTTATGGCTTTTCTTATGAGATTGACGACAAGACTGTCGTCATTAAAAAGTCCAATGACATTGTACCATCTGATCAACCGGAAAAGCAGACCAAAACAATTTCCGGAACTGTAAAAGATGAGAATATGCTGCCTTTGCCGGGAGTCTCAGTTGTAGTGAAAGGTACTACTGTTGGAATCGTCACAGACAACGACGGGAAATACACGCTTGCAGGGATCCCTCTCAATGCGAAAGTTCTATCATTCTCTTTTATCGGAATGGATATGCAGGATCAGCCGATTGGGACTAAAACAACCATCAATGTAATTTTGAAGAGTAGTACAGTTGGCGTGGAAGAAGTCGTTGTTGTAGGTTATGGCACACAGAAAAAAGCCAACTTAACAGGTGCTGTTGACCAGGTTACAAGTGCAACTCTTGAGAACAGATCAATGGCTAATGTGTCACAGGGATTGAAAGGCGTTATGCCTAACCTGAATATCAGACTCTTGGATGGTAAACCTAACCAGTCGCCAAGTTACAATATCAGGGGCACAACTTCAATCGGACAGGGAGGAAATGCGCTTATTTTAATCGACGGGGCAGAAGGCGATCCGAGTTTACTTAATCCGAACGATATTGCAAGTGTTACATTGCTTAAGGATGCCGCCTCAGCTTCAATTTACGGAGCAAGAGCAGTATTTGGAGTGGTTCTTATTACGACCAGAAACCCTGAAAAGGAAAGAACTTCGATTACTGTTTCCTCAAATGTTTCAGTCAAAAATCCGATTACAATTCCTAATTATGTCACAGACGGATACACCTGGGCAAAATATTTCGCAGAATCATCTTTTAACTGGGATGGCACTTATCCCGCGGCTGTGAACAAAACCCTTAAATTTTCACAGGCCTATTTCAACGAACTGGAAAGAAGGCACAATAGTCCACAGGCAACTGATAAAATAGTTGAAATCGATCCGGTAACCGGTGAGTATGTATATTATGGAAGCACCGATTTTTATGCTGAATTGTACAAAAAATATGAACTCGCCAACGAACAAAACATCTCTATTTCCGGAAGCAGTAAAACAACGAGTTACTTGGTGACAGGCAGGATTATGGGTCAGGATGGATTATTCAGGTACAATACGGATAAATATCAAATGATGAATTTCAGGGGCAAGGGCTCTGTTCAGGTATTCCCCTGGTTGAGAATCGATAATAATACGGAATATTCAAGTATGAAGTACCATAATCCGTTGAATGTAGGCGAAGGCAGTGGCATCTGGAGAAATATTGGCGATGAAGGGCATCCTCTGTCAACCATGTTCAATCCGGATGGTACTCTTACAGCCTCGGCTGCTTACACAGTCGGTGATTTTTGGTACGGTAAAAACGGATATGATATTACGAGAAAAACATTTAAAACTACGAATGGTTTTGTAGCTCAGTTTTTAAATAATTCATTACGTATTAAAGGTGATGTAACATTTCAGAAGAGAGATAACGGGGAAAAGCGCAAGCAGGTTCCTGTTCCTTACAGCAACAAACCTGGCGTGATCGCTTATGTTGGAACAACCACCAATGATCTTCGGGAAACAAATACTGAATCAGATTATATTTCTACTAACATTTATACAGAGTACGAAAAAAGGGTAAAAGAAAACCACTACATCAAATTTCTTGCAGGTTACAATTACGAGCAATCCACCTACACAAGGGTAATGGCACAGCGTAACGGGCTGATTTTTGAGGATGCCATGGACCTGAATCTCGCGCTAGGACAGTCTATCGTTACCGAAGGAGGCTGGGAAAAATGGAACATTCTTGGAGGTTTTTCCAGAATAAACTATTCATACAAGGATAAGTACTTGATCGAGGTGAATGGACGATACGATGGATCATCAAAATTCCCAGCGACTCAGCGTTTTGCCTTTTTCCCGTCCTATTCTGCAGGATGGCGAATCTCAAATGAATCGTTCTGGAAAGTTAACCCATCCCTGATTTCAAATTTGAAAGTGAGGGCATCGTACGGTTCACTTGGTAATGGGAACATTGGTTCCTACAATTTTTTGGAAACCTTGGCCATTACTCAATCAGGAAGAGTCCTCAATGGAGTTAAACCTCAATATACCAGCCGGCCAAGCGTACTTCCAGAAGGTCTTACCTGGGAAACGGCAACAACCACAGACATTGGACTGGATTTTTCAATGCTCAGGGATCGTTTGAGTTTTGTTGGCGATTATTACATCCGGAATACAACCGATATGTACACCATAGGCATGACCCTGCCTGCTGTTTTTGGTGCAACCTCACCAAGAGGGAACTATGCTGACCTTCAAACAAAAGGATGGGAACTTATGTTAACATGGAGAGACAAGTTCACCTGTTTATCCAAACCATTTAATTATGACCTACGATTCACGCTTGCGGATAACAGATCAGTCATTACCAAATACAACAATCCGGATAAATTTCTGTCAGACTACCGTGTGGGTCAAGTCTTGGGTGAAATATGGGGTTATGAAACTGAAGGATTCTTTATTGACCAGGCCGACATTGACAGCCATGCAAAGCAATCCCCCAGGTTTTTGACAACTGCCTCCGGTAAAATTTATCCCGGTGACGTAAAGCTTAAAGACCGGAATGGCGACATGGATGTAAATCCTGGAACCAATACGGTTGGCAATCCCGGCGACAGGTATATCATAGGGAATTCTTCTCCTCGTTTTATGTATTCATTTAACCTGGGAGCTAACTGGAATAACTTCTTCTTTTCTTCGTTTTTCCAAGGTGTTGGCAAGCAGGATTGGTGGCCAAGTATTGAATCTGAGGTTTTCTGGGGACAGTATAACAGGCCCTACAACAAACTGCCCGCCTGGCAAATCGACAACCACTGGACACCTGAAAATACCGATGCATACATGCCAAGGTATGTTGCCCGCCAAAATAACCGTGCCGGAGGAATACTTCAGTCTGAACAAACAAGATTTCTTCAGAACATTGCATATATCCGCATGAAAAACATTCAGTTCGG
This sequence comes from Prolixibacteraceae bacterium, assembly GCA_037140615.1. Lineage (GTDB taxonomy): Bacteria > Bacteroidota > Bacteroidia > Bacteroidales > Prolixibacteraceae > CAINVV01. Next base: position 9,438 of record JBAXED010000036.1, on the reverse strand, counting down.
ATACAATCTTCCAAAGAGTTTGTCTTCAAAGATCGGTGCAGAAAACATAAAGTTCTTTTTCTCAGGCGAAAACCTATGGAGCTGGTCTCCTCTTTACAGACTGACAAAAGATATAGATATTGATAATACAACTCCATCAGATCAACTGTTTACCTCAGGCAACTCCGGCGATGGTCAGAACTATCCGATGTTGAAAAGTATCTCTTTGGGTGTAAGCGTAACATTTTAACTCTCCTTTTTAAAAATTACAATTATGAAAAAACAATATTTGTGGTTTCTGCTTTTAAGTCTGCTCATTGTAGCCTGCAGTCTGGAACAGGAACCCATGTCCGTGGCGTCAAAATCCTCTGTGTTTGGCAGTCAACAAGGACTCGATTTATATGCAATGTCATTTTATAATGGTCTACCCAGCGCTGATGATATCCATCGGGCCGATAACATGGCTGATTACACCGCAAGAAGGAATGCCCCTCCATTTTTGCAAGCAACAGGATATGGCCCAACAACTTCCGATAATACTTCTGAATCAGGTTGGGATTTGGTAGCCCTGGGAGCTGACTGGAACTGGGGTTGGGGAACATTAAGGAACATCAATTATTTTATTCAGAATTGCAACGACCCCATATTGGCACCAGATGTAAAAAAGAACTACGTGGGGCTGGCCAGGTTTTTCAGAGCATGGTTCTATTTTGAAAAAGTGAAACGTTATGGAGATGTTCCATGGATCAGTAAAGCACTGGATGTAACTGATACAATCATGTTATACAAAAAGCAGGATCCAAGGGCGATGGTAATGGATTCGGTACTTGCAGATATTGACTATGCCTGTCAAAATATTAAGGCTACATCCGATCCGTCGAAGAGCCTTGTAACCAAATACATTGCTTATGCATTTAAGTCCCGGATTTGCCTGTATGAAGGCACCTTCCGGAAATATCATACCGAACTGAATCTTCAGGGATCAGCTTCCACCTGGCTTACCCAGGCAGCAGATGCAGCAAAATTTGTAATGGATCAGAGTGGATTTAAGTTGTATGAGGGAGCAGGTACAGACCTTTCTTACAGGTCCGTGTTTACTGCAGCAACTCCGGTGCCAAACAGCGAAGTAATGATGGCCTCAATAATGGATCTGGCTTTAGGTGTAACGCATGCTGCCAACTGGGTCCATACAAGTTCCACCACCGGTGTAAGGTTCAATTTTATCCGGACATTCATCAATACATACCTCAACCTTGATGGCACACCTTTTACAAATAATCCGGCTTATCAAACTATGCTCTTTAAAGATGAGGTAAAGAATCGGGATAAAAGGCTCAAACAAACCATCAGACTGGGTGATTATAAAAGATTGAGCGCCGGACTTCAGGTTGCCACGCCTCCATCCTTTGCTTATACTTACACCGGCTATCAACCCATCAAATGGTGCCTCGATGATGTTTACTATGACACAAGAAATTTGAATATCAATTCGATATCTTACTTCCGTTATGCCGAAATCCTTTTAAATTATGCTGAAGCAAAAGCAGAACTTGGGACTTTCACTGATGCTGATTGGACGCTCACCATTGGTGCGTTAAGGAAAAGAGCTGGGATTACTGGAGGATTGATCACAAAACCAACTGTCGTAGATCCATACATGCAAACGAAATATTTTCCCGGCATTACCGATCCTGTAATCCTTGAAATCCGCAGGGATAGAGGTATCGAACTTTGCATGGAAGGATTCCGTTATTACGACATTATGAGATGGAAAAGAGGGCCATTATTAGAGATGGAATGGAATGGAATTTACGTACCTGAATTGAATACTCCGCAAGACCTGAATGAAGATGGCAAAATGGATGTTGCCTTTTACAAGACCATGCCTTCTCCAACTGTTTCCGGGGTAACTTACATCAATGTATCCAATACCACTTCAAATCCGGCAGGATTGAAAAACAGTACATCCGGAGAATTGACCTGGCTTACGACAATTCCAAGGAAATGGGAGGATAAAAAGTATTATTTCCCAATTCCTGAATCGCACAGGCTAACCAATCCTAATCTTGTTCAGAATCCAGGTTGGTAACCTATGCTAGTAAAGTTGTGAATTCGTTAAGCGTAATCTTTTGAGAAGGTGCAACCCTGTTGAGCAATTAACAGGGTTGCATTATTTATTACATTTACTATGTCATTTCACTTTGCATTTCCTTCCTGAAACCAAAAAAAGTAAATTAATATGATGAGAGCTATTTCACTGGTAATACTCTGTGTTATTCTAGTAATTCCTGGTTTTGGCAAGAGTAAAAAAAACGTCTCTTTTAACATCATGACCTACAATATCCGGATGAACACTCCTGATGATGGGGTAAATGCGTGGCCGGTAAGAAAAGACAAAGTCATGGGTCTGATCAGATTTCACAAGGCCGATATATTTGGTGTTCAGGAGGCTTTGTTGCTTCAAATGAACGATCTGAAATCTGGTCTCCCTGAATTTGATTGTTTTGGAGTAGGCCGGGATGATGGGAAAGAAGACGGTGAATTCATGACGATCTTCTTCCGGAAAACACGGTTCGAAAAACTGGATGCGGGGACCTTCTGGCTCAGCCCTACCTCAGATAAACCCGGATTTGGTTGGGATGCTCAATGTAACCGCACATGCACCTGGATAAAATTTAAAGACAAGGAGACCAAAAAGATTTTCTATCACTTTAATACCCACTTCGACCATCGCGGTAAAGTAGCCCGAGAAGAATCGGCTAAACTGATTCTGAAATTTATGGCTGAGATCAATAAAGAAGATCTACCCATGCTGCTTACCGGCGATTTCAACTCCTCGAAAGAGGCCGCTCCTATTCAAACCATTCTGAAAACTCTGTTTGATTCCCGGGATAAAAGTCAATCAACTCCATATGGCCCGTTTGGCACCAGTGGAGGATTTGCAGTAAAAGAGCATAAAAACACCATTGATTATATCTTCATCAACCAAAAAGTTAATGTTCTTCGTCACGGCATATTGTCAGACTCTACCGGACTGTTCTTCCCTTCTGATCATCTGCCTGTTTTGACGGAGATAGAGATCTTTTAGCCTAAGGAATTAGACAGGTATTCGCTCAAAATAGTTAGTGGCTGACCAATATTTAGCCCAGGCTTTCGTGTCAAATCAAAAATTCCAAAAAATTCTCCTTCGAAATGACCTGAAATTCTGAATCAGGATAAGCATTAACCCAGGCTTTAGGGGCTTTAACTTTCCGTGGGCTCCATTTAAATTCATAAGCATAAAGTTTGCCATTGCGATCTTCCACCAAATCAATTTCTTGTTGGTCGTAAGTTCTCCAGAAATAGTCGTTCGAAAAAATTCGACGGTAAGATTTGGTCTTCAACCGCTCCATAAATAGAAAATTCTCCCAAAGCATACCTACATCATTTCGCTGAAGAGGCAGGTTGAAGTTGTTTATTACAGCGTTTCGAATGCCATTGTCCCAAAAGTAATAGCGGGCTGTTTTCACCACCTCTTTTCTGAGGTTCCTAGAAAATCCACCAACCCTTTTGATGATGAATGTCTTTTCCAATAAATCCAAATATCTTTCTACACTTTGCTTCGAAATTCCCAAACCATTGCTCAACTCGTTCAGCGAAACTTCATGACCAATCTGAAATGCAAGCAATTTCAATAAATCATTGAGTTTTGAGGGGTTTCTAATATTTTCAAGTTCAAGAATATCTTTTAGTAAGTATGAATCCCTGACCGACATCAGATATTCTTTCTTTTCGTCTGCTGAAAGAGTATTTAAAACTTCAGGATAGGCTCCGTAAATCATCAGTTCTTCCAGTTTTTGGAGCACGTACATTCCGCCGAATTGTTCATTAAGCTCCAAAACCGAAACCGGGAATAAAGTCCTGACGGTGTTTCTACCGGTTAATGGTTCTCCGATTTTGTTAGAAAGATCAAACGATGAAGAACCAGTGACCAGAATAATCATTTCCGGGAAATTGTCGATCAAGAGCTTCAATCCATATCCAACCTCAGGAATTCGCTGTGCTTCATCTATAAATACCACTTGGTAGTTCCCAAATGCAGATTGCAACTGGCTAAGCTTTTGAGCGGATAACAATTCACGGATTTCTACATTGTCGCCCGATCCGCTATAGATCTTGCCGCTAAATCCTGAAATTACTTCTTTGATGAGCTCGGTTTTTCCAACCCGTCGTGGGCCATAAAGCACGAAAACCTTTCCCTTTTTCAGAATGGATGCCGATTGACTCTCTAAAAATCGTTTATACCAGACTAATTCCATTGGAATTGAAGTTTTTACACGCACAAAACTAATACAAATTATTAATAAAACCCAAATCCGGCAAGTTAACTTTCCGAAATTAGCTAAATTTGGCAAGTTAACTTTCCGTATTTAGCTAAATTTGGCATGTTTGAAGTGATTTTTCTGATATGGAGACTTCCTGAGGTTCAACCTTCCCTTCTGGAAAAATATAAATCTACCTCGCCACTGCCCTTACAATCTCTTCCATTTCATCTGCAGCGGCAACCATGACCGACTGGATACTCTCTGGCATTGATGAGGCAAACATTCTTGCATTCAGCGTGGCAACATAAACTTTGCCGTCAGCCTTTTCATATACTGAGATCCGGCAAGGCATCATCACTGAGATGATTCGTTCATCGCTTTTTTCGAGCATGGCACCGGAAAATTCAGGCTTGCAAATCTCAACTACCTTGACCGGGCGAACCGACTTTCCGGCCTTGGCCAAAGATTGCTGAAGATCGTGGGTCGCAGGATTACTCCAATCACGGTCGGTGGCAGCTGTGATAATTATTTCGACAGTTTCATTCATTCCAAAAAGACTCTCTTTTTCTAATAGTAGCTGATTGTCCTGCATGACTGGATATTTAAGGTTATGATTGATAAAAGTTCAAAGATCCAAACTCCGTAATTCAAAGTCCTAAGTTAACCATTATTAGGGCAAATTATATCTGACGGGAGATAAATCTTAAGCATAAAAGGGTCAATCCAGATCTTTGGCGATAGAGATCGCCGCAATGGTACCATCCGCAACTGCGGTAGTAATCTGCCTGTATTTCTTGCTAATGACATCTCCAACCGCATAAATATCAGGAATAGAAGTCCGCATCTCATCGTCAGTTTTGATATAACCCCACTGATCAAGTTCGAGTTTGTCGGTAAAAAGACCAAGATTAGGCTTCATTCCAATGAAAATGAATACGCCATCACCCCCGATGGTTTTAATCTCTTTCGTGGTCAGATCCTCTACCTCAACCACCATTTGATCTCCAACCTTTTTAAAAGAGCGTGGCTCGTGTAAAAAAATCGGGTGAATTTTTGGATTGGCCAGCAATTTCTCGATGGCGGTTTTATTCGCAGTAAATGCTGCAAACTGATGGATGATGGTCACTTTAGAAGCAAATTTGGCGATAAAATCGCTCTCCTCAACAGCAGAATTACCTCCTCCGATCACGATAACTTCCTTGTCTACAAAATATTTCGCATCGCAGGTAGCACAATACGAGATCCCCTTCCCTTTGAGTTCACGCTCTCCTTTTGCACCGGTCAGATTTGGTGTTGTACCGGTGGCAATAATTATTCGTTTGGCGTGGATGGTTTCAAATTCATCCACAACGACAGTTTTGTTAATGAGGTCAACCTTGGTGACATCCACCGCAACTTTGAATACTGTGCCACAAAGTTTGGTCTGTTCAGACATGTTGTGTGAAAGCATATATCCGGCTTGCGGATCGATAAATCCAGGATAATTCGAAACCTCATGAGTAGTTGAGACATGACCGCCCGGCAAAGAAATGTCGACCAGGACCGTGTTTATCTTCGCCTGACAGAGATACAAACCTGCTGTCAATCCTCCGGGACCGCCGCCCAAGACGATGACATCATATTCTGAAACAAGTGGCTTGATCTTGCCGGTAATTTTGGTTATGCTTTCAGCTGGCAGTAGCGCGTTCAGGTTATTTATGATCTCACTTCGTTTGATACCTCCGGCAAGTCTTTCAGTCACCTCTTTGCCATTGTCAAAAAATAGAAGAGTTGGCGAAGATTTAACGCCGAGTTTGTCAGAAAGCTCGCGATTTGCCTGACGATACATCTTAACAAATTTGATTTCGTGACCATACATTCCGGCCAGAGACTCAAATTTTGGAGCCACTGCCTCACATGGCGGGCATTCGGTAGAATAAAAATCCAACACAACTTTACCCCCTTGCAACACCTCTTGTTCAAATTCCGAACTACTGATTTCCTTCATTTTGATTTCTTTATATTTGATATTTCCAGTTTCACTCCATCCATACTCCACACTCAGTTCTCAACTCTTAGTTCTCAACTGTTCATTTTTCACTTTTCACTTTTCGTTGTTCGCTTTTCGTTGTTCACTTTTAACCACTCTCCAAGTCCCCTAGTCTTTCCTTCTCCGTTTCTCGTTTCTTTCTTCCCTCTTCTTTTTCGACCACTCGCCTAGTCCCCTAGTCTCCAAGTCTCCCCGTCTTTCCTTCTCCGTTTCACGTTTCTCTCTTCCCTCTTCCTTCTTCCTTCTTCAACCACTCGCCCCCTCGCCAAGTCGCCCCCTCGCCCCCTCATTTCTCAATTTCCTCTGCAAAATACGCCCTAAACCCAATCTCCAGCAACTCCTTCACCGGCCGGCAGTCAGGTGAAAGGATAGATCCGTTCTTGTTTTTTGCGACCGACCCGCAGCCGCCGCCACAAGCAAGCTGGACCGAACAATTTCGACATTCTTCGATAGAGGTAACATCCCTGGAAGACCATTGGTGTATCAACTGTTCGTTCTTTGTCACCTCCGGATAATAGGTTCCAAGGGCCTCCTCTTCTTTTCCAACAGTTGCTGTGCAGGAATAGATTCGACCGGTATAGTCAAAGGCCCACTCTGATTTACAGGCCGGACAGGCATCAAACAGTGGATCCGGTAAAGTGCCATTCTCAGAAAGATATTTTGCCACAGAATAGGAGGGCTTGTAAAATTTGAGGATATGCGGATGCTTTTCCGTCAGTTCGAATATTTTCTTAAAAAGAGAAATTCTGGTAAACAGTTGATCCTGTGTCGACTGACAGTGGTGCAATTCGTAGTTCCTTCCAATCTGAGTTTTGAACAAGGGATGTGAAGTCCAGCCCTTTTCTATGGCAAAAGAAGCCAGTTCGGGCAGATTTTCGATATTTTGCTTGTCGATGACCATGCGCAGATTCACCGGAAATCCGGCAGCAAGTGCGGCATCTATTCCACGGACAATGGGCTCGAAAGTAGGCGACCCACCTTTGAGGAAACGTCGCTGATCATGGATCATTTTGGTCCCATCCAGTGTTATCTGAATCTCACGAATTTTGCCTTTGGAAAGAACCGCAATATAATTTTCCATATAATATCCATTCGTTACCACGCAGATATCCATATTCTGGTCATTTGATTTCTCTACCATTTTGGTAATCAGTCCACGCTGGTGAGGTGTGTTCAAGAGTGGCTCCCCCCCAAAAATCGTCAGATATTTGCGCCGGCTTGCAAACTCCTTTCCAACATAGGCAAAAAATGCATCAATTAGTTCAGGGGTTGCACTCTGGTTCGGATTTGTGTATTCATCCTGGTAACAGTAGCTGCAGCTGAAGTTGCAACTATAATTGGGCACAAAAAAAAGTTGGACCTCCTCTTCGTCCCGCTGATCCACAAAATCCAAATATCGGTTGCGGTAGTTCTTTTTCTCGTCGTTGAGGACACCCAGATAGCCATTTGCAATAAAATCATTTGCAATTTCAGAATTTTCAGAAAGTTCAATTTCATCTTCGCTTAGTAACCTGGCCTCTTCTTTTGAAAGGAGATCAGCATTCCCACTAAGAAGATTCACAACGAAATAGCACTCTGAGTCACTTACTTTCGATATAATATTGTGCTTTGATTTATCCATGTATCAATTTTGAAAAAAGATAAACGGCGGTACTCTGCCGTCTATCTTTGTCATGAAATTTAGTCGTGGCATCCCACAACAGTTTTGGAAGATTTTGCACAGCACTGAGCTATGACAACGCTTTTCTGCGCTTCCTGCTTTTTAACCAAACTTTTCATTTAAAAAACTTTTAATGAATTGACTGTGAACTTATTTATTTGCTTAGAAAAGCCAATTTTGAAGGACCAATTGAATTTAAAACATTGTCAATTGGAAGAAAACTCACTGGATCCGCATTTGCATGATCCAATCCCGGGTCTTTCTCCGGCAATCGTAAAACTGGAGACCTCAATCTTCCCCTTTCGGTAAGGGCTGGACTCCTCTAAAATTGTGATCGATTTAAAACCAGAACTCTTAAGTGTTTTCAGATATTCCTCCCTCGTAACAGAACCGGCCCAGCACTCTGATACCGCTACCGGATCTTTATGGAACTCCTCAGGTACGGGAGACAAAGAATAAATATCGCTCACAACGAAACGCCCTCCCTTTTTCAGTATTCTGAATATCTCACTCCAAACAGCTTCTTTATCATCTGCATGGTTGATGGTACAATTCGAAATGACAAGGTCGGCCGTTTGATCAGCCAATTCTATCTTCTCCAACTCACTCCTGATAAACTTGACATTTGTTACGCCAAATTTCATGGCATTCTCACTGGCAGTTTTCAGCATTCCGTCAGAAATATCCAGACCATAAACAAAACCTTCATCTCCTGCCAGCTCTGCCATCCGTAGCACATCGGTACCACGTCCGCTGCCCAGATCCACGCATACTTCTCCAGGTTGAACTCTTGAAAAATTTAATGCACCACCACATGAAAGGCAACATTCAGTTTTTGCTAACTGACTATATCTGAGATTTATATTTGAATAATCCATGCTCTTTTTGAAAAAATCTTGATTGAAAATATCAATTCTTCAACTACGAAGTTCGTCATTCCCCGAATTGGCACGACAAAAATAGAAAAATATATTTTAAATCGCATTAATATCACTTAAATCTTTTTATTATCACTATTTTTGTCAAATGAAGAATTTCTTTTCAGACGATTTGACGCAAGATCAGCTCGCTCAGCTATTCCAGAGTGATGAAAAATGTCTGGAATTTATTGCCGGCCTAAAATGGGTTGAGGATTTTGAGTGCAGAAAGTGCGGAAATTCCAATTTTTGTAATGGCAAAACTCCTTTCTCGAGAAGGTGCACCAAATGCAAGAGTGAAGAATCAGCCACCTCCGGCACAATATTTCACAACTGCAAATTCCCTATTAGCAAGGCATTTTACATTGCTTTTCAAGTATGCAAAGGGAATGAAAGCATTTCAACATATGAATTCGCGCGTAGACTCTCATTGCGTCAAATGACCTGCTGGAATTTTAAATCTAAGATCAGTGCTGCTCTTGAGGAGATGACCCAACTCTCCGACGAAGATAAAAAGGATGCACGAAAGCTTTTTACCTTTTAAGAAGT
>JBAXED010000035.1:0-35060 GCA_037140615.1 Prolixibacteraceae bacterium | reverse complement strand
GCCTTGCCAATGGTGAGGCTCTGATCAACAGTTGGGGCATCGTTCCAATTGGTATTCCCGGCCTGACTGGCTGTGATCGTACACTTCCCGGCTTTGTGAATGGTAATGGTTGCACCATTTGTTCCTGAACAAGAGGCAATCGTTGCATCTGAGCTGGTAAAGGTGACCGGCAAATTTGAGCCTCCGCCGGTGGCCTCAACAGTAAAGTCAGAACCTCCGTATGTCCTGTCAGTCAAAGTATTAAAAGTAATGAGCTGGTTGCCCTTAGTTATATCAAAACTTTGCGTGACATCGGTAGCGGCCTCATAATTGGCATTTCCGGCCTGACTGGCTTTAAAAGTCAGAGTACCAGTTCCTGTAACGCCGGTAAGTGAATAGCTTCCATCACTCACAAAACTGAAAGTCCCAGGTGCCGAGCTGCTTGCATCTTTTATAATGGTCACTACAAGACCGGAATTCGAGGTTGCTGATACCGAGAGTTCCGAAGTAAAAAATGTGTTCAGTGGAGCAGTCGTAGGCACTGACAGGCTGATTTTTTGTCGTGCTTTGGCAACCGTCAAAGCCGCCGCTGTACTTGCTGCTGCATAAGGTGTTGCTGCCGCCTGATTGGCCGTAATGGTGGCTGTTCCGGCTCCGACGATGGTCACTGTATTGCCGGAGATTGTTGCGACGCCGGTGTTACTACTTTCATACGAGAAGGCCCCGCTGCCTGCCGAAGTTGGGTTTGTCAGTTCAAAAGCAGCATCCCTGTATGTTTTGTTGATGTCGGAGAAGGTTCCGAGGACGAAAGGTGTAAAGCTCACCTGACTTCCATAAACAGTACCATCCGAATTGGTGGCATACGCACGGACGTAATATTTTGTGCCGGCCGTCAGTCCGTAGATATCTGAGGAATATATACCTGCTCCACTGCCGTCAGAAGTATGGGCTCCGGCAATGGTAGGCGTTTCGGTTGTGCTCCAGCAAACACCGCGTTCAGTGATACTCGCTGCACCATCTCCAGTCAGCTCACCACCACCGCTAGCTGTCATGGAACCAATCCCGGTTATGGTGGTTGTCGTCAAGTCAAAAACATTCACTCTTGCCACAGTGCTATTCGCCGTTGCACATGAATTGCTGGTTACCACCGCGCGGTACCAAGTATTGACACTAAGAGCCGGTGTTGTGTAAGTTGAAGTTGAAGCGCCACTGCCGCCAGTCACGTTGGCCCAACCATCGGTGCCATTGGCAGATTGCTGCCATTGAATGGTGCCGGTATTGTCGCTCAGGGAAATGCTGGTAGTGCTGCCGGAAAGCAAAGAAGTCAAGGCAGCGGTTGCAGTACCCCCTACAGAAGCCGGCAATACTGTGATCTGCACGACATTTGATTCTGCTGCACCCAACCAACCGTCGTTACACAAAACCCTGGCTAAACGTTTGTACCAGGTCGTTGCAGTTAACGCTCCAGGCGAATAAGTTGTCGAATTGCTGGAAGAAATATCTTCAAACCCACTGGTCGCATTGGTGGTAGATTTTTGCCACATGTATTCAATGGTACCGGTCTGGTCAGTGGCTGCCAAAATATTGGTCAACCCAGCTGGGCTGGTATTTCCGCAAATTGTTTGGGCAGAGCCAATGGTTCCGCCTGTTGTTGGATTGGCACACGCACCCTGATTGAACCGCAAGGAGGTATCGTCAATTCTTGGACCATACTGTCCGGACCATCCTGTACCATCGTGTCTCTCGTAAGCTGAAATGGTATACCGAATCTTTCTTACACCAATAGGATAGCCTGAAATGAGAATTTTATTACTTGTCCAAGGCATACTTCCAGGCAGATAGGATTCGTTTAATACAATATTGCTACTCAACACCGCATCGGAGGCACTAATAAGTTCTACCTGAATATAGGCATGTGCTCGGTCATTAAGTGTTTTTACCCAGGCACCTGCGTCAATTGGAACGCATTTATCCAAATCCGCATCGGAATATCCTTTTGTACTCAAAATAACTTCCTGCACCAACTTACATTCCGAAGATGAACTGGCCCAATCCTTACTTCCGGTATGGGCATCTGATCCGATCGCCCAACCAGAACCTCCGTTGGTTTTGGTCCACGAACTGTAGTCAGTTTCAGCCCCTGGATTACTGAGTAAATTCTTGTCTGCAGCAGAGGTGAAAGTCACTTCTTCGCCATAAACCGTGCCGACAGAATTGGTCGCATAAGCCTTGACGTAATAGGTTGTTTCGGGCACCAAATCTGATAAGTAGGCAATGAATGCGCCTGTTGAAGTGGCAGTTCCCTTGCTGGTCTTGCTATTGGCTGTGGTCGGATTGGTACTGGTACTCCAGCAAACGCCATAAGCAGTCGGATTGGGAAATCCCAGGCTCGTGATATTTCCGTTCCCGGCGGCAGCGATGTCTGCGATGCCGCTGACAGCTTGTGTGGTAACTGTCGGGGCATACCCTACCACGATGTTTTTGTTAGTCCCAAGAGATCCTGTCTCGCCCGGAGCTGGCAACGTTAAGGTAGCAGAATTGGTTCCTGCGTCGGCAATGGTGCCACCCTCAAGTGTCAAGGCAGAGGTGGATGAATAATCCAGATCTGCACTGGTTTCGCCTGAGGCAACGGTATAGTTGAAAGTAAGGGCATTGCTATTACTTCCTGAGGCGTAGCTCGCAGCTGCCGATCCGCCGCTGTTAAGGGCAAGTTTGGGCGTTCCGGTCACCAAAACAGCTTCCGAAAAATTAACGACTATAGCAATTGCATCACCCGGCTTATAGGTGCCATTGGTCGCAGTCGAGCTGACCGATGAAACGGTCGGAATCGTTGCGTCAACCAATACTCCGGTCGTACTGCCTGCGTTGTTAATGGTAAGTCCGGCATTGTTACCGGCAGCATCTTTCAGGGTACCGCTATTTGCCGTGATGGAACTGCCAAGAGCAATTCCATTGACATCTTTGTTGCCCGCTACAACCGCATATCTGAATACCAGACCGGTTGTTCCCGAACCACTCAGGTAGGCAGCCTGAGCACTTCCGGTATCCATTGTAACTGTTATATAAGGAGTTCCGCCTGTAGTTACTACGTTAACAGCCTCATCAAAATTAACAGTAAAATCGAGGTTCTGTCCGGCGATATAGATTCCATTTGTCGGAACGGTCACAGATGTCACTGTCGGGGAAATTCCATCGACCAGGACATTGGTCATGGAACTGATGCTGTTTAAAGTCAAGGTAGCAGGCTGGATATCGGAATTGTTGATCGCTCCGCCGTTCAATGCGATCGATGATCCAAGCGTTACACCGTTTACATCTGAATCACCTGCGAAAATTGTGTACTTAAATACCGGACTAGCTGTTCCGGATCCACTGTAATAGGAAGCATTTTTGCTTCCGGAATCCAGTGTCAGATTAAAGGTAGGTATACCACTGATGGTAACCGGATCAGAGTAGTTCACGGTGAAATAGATGGTCTGACCGATGGCATATGTTTTTTCCTCAGCGACGGTAACTGAAGTCACTTCAGGCAGTGCCTTGATTTTCAGCTCAGCCTCTTCGGAATATTCAGTTTCGCATACGCCGCTCTGGACAATCGCACGGTACTTTGTGGCAACAGTCAGGTTTGTCGCGGTATAGGTCGTTGTCGCATTGACAATATCAGTTGCAGTCGTCCAGTCGTTGGTTGAGGATTGCCATTTGATGACAGTTCCGGTATAGCCGGAAAGAGTTAGCAAGGTACTGTTTGTGCCGGCGTAAACCGAAGTTGACCCAGAAATAGATCCACCTACTGTCACGGCACTCACTGTTAAAGTTGCAACGGATGAATTAACCTGTTCGCAATTTCCGCTTTTTACAACTGCCCTGTATTTGGTCGTTGTTGTCAGGTTATTGATTGTGAGCGTGGTTGTTGTGTTGCTAATATCGACAATGGTGCTCCAGTTATTGGTGGAAGATTGCCATTTGACTACATCGCCAACATTCCCGGTTAATGACAGATCAGTGCTGTTATTGCCCGAACAGACGGAAGTTGATCCGATGACGGTTCCGCCGACCGATGCCGGATTGACAGTGATAACTGCCTCGGCCGAATTCGCAGCTGCACAATAGCCACTCTGTATTACTTCCCGATATTTGGTTGTGGTGGCCAGGTTAGTAATGATTAATGTTTCAGTGCTATTGGATATGTTGGTGTAAGTTACCCAGTCGTTTGTCGAGGATTGCCAATTTTGAATCGTCCCGGTTTGGCCGGAAAGAGTAAGCTTTGTACTGTTGAGTGCGGCACAAACTGTAGCAGAACCTGCAATGGTTCCTCCAACTGTCTGCGGACTCACGGTTATAACTGCCTCCGTGGAATTGGCAGTCGTACAGGCACCACTCTGCACCACGACACGGTATTTTGTTGTTGCCGTGAGGTTGGTCGCAGTTAAAGTTGTGGTAGTATTTTCTATATCGGTGGAATTTGTCCAATTGTCGGTCGAAGACTGCCATTTTAAAATGGTTCCGGTATGACCAGATAGTGTGAGGTTTGAACTATTGGTGCCACTGCATACGCTTCCCGAGCCGGCCAGCTTTCCTCCCTTGGAACCTGGAATAACTGTGATGGCAATTACATTGGATTCGACGGCTCCTGTCCAGTTAGGTTTGCAACTTACCCTGGCAACCCTTTTGTACCAGGTACTGGAACTTATGGGAATCGGTGAATAGGTTGCCGAATTTGATGAAGCAATGTCACTGAAATTCGTAGTAGCACTGGTTGTGGAAGATTGCCATTTGTATTCGATCGTCCCCAAATGTCCTGAAGCATCAGTGGTACTCGTCAAAGTGGCCGGTACGGTTCCAGAGCAGATTGTTTGTGCTGCATCAATCGTCCCGGCCGATGTAGGATTGTTGCAGGAAAGATCGCCCAATCCAAATAAACCGGATGCCTTAAACGCAGTTTGATTCGTGTAATTGGGTGTTGTAGTCTGGTTATTAATATTCGTAGTTCCATCGCCTGAAACGATCACAGGCGTATTTACCGGAGTAAATCCGGTGGGTGTGAGGGAAACTTTGAAATCAACTGTTGGTCCCACAAGGGTCACTGTCCAGTATCGGGCATCGAACATCGTCGTATTGGCCGGTGCAGAACCAGGCATTTTGTCCTCAATCTGTTCTGCTACAAATCCCACGGTAGCATAAGTGGTCAAATTTACAATTAGTGGTCTGTAATTGCCCCCCTTGCCTATCGGGAATGTCCTTGTATTAGGCGCTATATATTGTTGATACAATTTCCCATCCACATATTTATCGGATGCAGCATTGGTAATTGTCGCTGTTGCAAGAACCTTGATTTGTGCAGATCCGGCGGTAGACAACAGTCCTTTTTGGAAGTCCAGGTTACCCTTGACGGATATGCTCTGGTTTGCCAAGACTCCTCCGCTGGAATTGTTTATGACGACCTTGTAAAAGTCAAATGAACCCGTTGAGGTACCTCCAACGCTCTGTGCACTGGATCCCGCAAATTCCACTTCGCTGTAGGAACCCGCATTGATGCATAAAACGCTGCCTGTCCCACTGTCTTTTGTGAGCTTACCAATCAATTTTAATTTCCCTGTGAGCGTGACAGTAGCCAACTCGTTGTTGTAAAAATCACCATTTACGACCACGACTGATGCTGCGCCGGATTTAACAATGGCCCCACTCATCGCCTTAACCTCTTTATAGGACGAACCTACTCCTAATTTTCCGCCATAGCTGGATAAGCCCTGGGCAGATAGTCCGGTAGCAAATAGAATTGAAAGTGCGAAGATTAATGTTGTCTTCATAACAGGATTTTGATAAACGGATATTTTCTTCATCTTCTTAGGTATTTTACTTCGTGGCACTTACAAGCTCATCAAGTGTGTTTGGAAGTGCGCTGATTTTTCCGGATTTAACTTCAACCAGGAACATGGAAGGAGTAGACAGCACAAAATAGTCTGAAGCCACTTTGCTCCGCACCCCTTCGGAGGCGGATAGATGTTGCCATCCTTTCAGCTCCGGCTTCTTTTGTTCCCATCTTTTAATATCTTGTTCGTTGTCATCCAAACCAATGGCGACTACGGATAATCTTTTACTGATCCCGGGTTGTTGCTGCCACGGATATATTTTATCCACCATTTCAACGCAATGACTACACCCTGCCGACCAAAACAACAAGAGGGTATATTCGCTGTCAGGATTGTATTTGTCCAGCTCGAAAGGTGTCCCGTCATCAGAGATTAACTTAATCCCGGGAGCTTTGATTCCCGGAACAAGTGAAGCCAGACCCTGTATCCGCCTTGCAATTTCCATTCTTTTGGATGTAAGACAATTGGGATCATTGATGTAAGGCTCAAGCATTTTGAGTCCTGAATTGATGCCATTGGCCTCGAATCCACGGTAGAAATAATCCACCATCCAGCCATAAACCAGCGGATGACTCATTTTCGCTTTTTCGATGGCAATTTTTCCTGCCCGGACAATCGCAGAATCGTTCAAGGCAAATTCGGAAGCATTTGCTACCGATAGATTGACCCAATTGTCGAGCCATTTGTTCAATTCGGAAGTTTTGATAACCTGTGGATTCCTGAAATCCATTCCGTCGAAATAATGATCCAGCAAGCTTTGTGTCCGCTGAGACATATTTCCTTTCCAGTTGATTTGAGGCAGGTATTGAAAACGAAATATGTTGCTGACAAACAAAGCCGAATCTTTATTCACCAATTTCATCAACCACTGATTATAGGACTTTTGCCTTTTTTCATAGGTCTGAATTCCTTCTAAATAAAATTTGGTACCGGGTTCATCATAGCTCATCAGGAAATTCTGTAGCATCCCCAACGGGTCCCTCAGCCTGCTATTTTCGATTAGGAAATTTTCAAGCGCTTTATTTTCTGTCTCTCCTTTCTGAAACCAGGTACTATCAGCACTGCCACAATATTTTGGCGATACCCACATCTCCAGATTCTGGCCGGAAATGATCAGGTTTTTCTCGGAAGGATAGGGTGAAGCCAATTCGGTTTCTCTGTAATTGAATCTCAGGACAAACTCACCCGGAAGGAACTCCTTTGGAACAGAGAGGGTGACTTTTCCCCCATTCTTAATACCCTGAATCTCTTTAACTGATGTGTATTTACGTGTATCAGAAAGAGTAAGCAAAGTAATATTACTGTCATAAACGCCACGAATATGAATCGTCAGATCAACATTTCCCGTTTGAGCGAAAAGCTGCATGGGAAGAAGTGACTCCAGTGAAATTAAGAGGAGTAGGCCGATGAAGAATTTATGAAATGGCTTGTGCATGTGCGCGTTGGTTAAACTGTTAAAAAGGCTGAGGACGAATAATCTCGCTCTTTAATCCTTAATACAACGCACCGGATAACCATTTGTCTTGTTTTTATTGAGGCCGGTCCATACAAAGCAACTAGCGTTAAAAAACTCTAACTGAATTCCATATTTAGCATAGATTTGGCTGCTGCTCCAATAAGAACCCCCCGATGAATTGTACCAACTTTCAATTGCTCCGGAACCATACCAAAGACAAAGTGCACCATGCAACCTCAGTCCGGAATTCCACGGACCATTCCAGTCTGTCCAATTACCGGCCTTATCAACATTTTCCCACTCACTTCTTGTCGGAATACGCCAGCCTGCCCCTAATTCTATGGTGCAAGGATCATTCCAGCTTGTCCAATCGGAATACTCCACGATTCCCGTTTTCCCGTTTGGACTTTGAATCCATGCAGATTTTGGCGATCCATCCTGTTTAAAGCCCTGTTTACGGTTAAACTGCCAGTACCAACCAGCGGAAGGTTCAGATGTATCATCTACATTGCTAGCTTGTTGTGTTGCACCCAAATTTCTGGTAATCCAGCATTTACTGGTTTCACCCGGGATATTTGTCACGGTACCGTAGGAAACCGTTTTTGTTTCCGGCGCTACTGAGCCTGCTACGTGGTTCACCCTAATGGATGAAGAACCGCAAACAAATTGCGCTTTGGCTGTTAAGATTAAAACCGGAGAGTTGTCACAAGAATTGTACGCCCATACATATCGGGTATAAATAGTTCCATCCGTGAGGCCAGTTTCGGTTTTTGAGGTGGAGGTTCCCATATCAGTGGCTGTAGCAATGTTGTCGGTGGTGTTCCATTTGTAGCCGGTAGCTTCCTGGGCCGAATTCCAGTTCCAGGTAATCTCGGTAGGAGAAGGATAAAGCGTTCCGCTGGATGGTGCCACCGGGGCCTCGTTCATCCGACACCAATTCGCCCCATTCCAGAATTGCAGGTTGTTTGACCATGTATTGTAAATCAGTAGCCCGGCAGATGGTAAAATCCCATTTCTCTGGCCGTCATCCATCCGTGGGACCAACAGTCCCTTATCGATACATTGAATGTCAAGAATGGCAGATGCAGCAGGAGCCCCCCCCCCTTCATTGATGGCAAATCCTGCCGATGTCTGGGAAGTGGAAGCACCTATATTACCTGTAGATATTGAACAAATGGTCTTCCACTGAGAACCGTTGTAATAATTTATTTTATTGGTTGATGGATTGTAAATAATCAATCCTGTTGCCGGTGAACTGATCATGTGAGGCTGAGTTCGCGGAATTAAAACACCCTTGGTCGTGCTTGAAACATCCAGCATGGCCGATTTATCCGCCACGACATCTGTACCGACACTCATTGAAACGCCTCCTCCCGGTGCTGTTGAACCACTTTTATAGGCAGCAATCGTTCCTTCGATTTTATTCCAGGTTCCTCCGTTGAAATAATTGAACTGCTTCGATGTACTATTGTATATCAACAATCCAACTCCAGGTGAGGAAAGGCTGTTTCGCTGGGTTTCGGTTAGCCGTGGAAACAGCATCCCCATGTTTGTGCTCTTCACGTCGAGCATGGCCGAATTATCCGGAAGTGAGCCATCCGTATTAATGGCAACATTACTTGCCTTTTGAGCAAAAATCAACAGCGTAATTAGCAGCGCTAATGATGTAAGGAAAGACTTTTTCATATGAATCAGGATTGTAATCGAAATTATATCCATAACAATCAAGACCACATATTGTTCAATACTTCTACATTATTCTAGTTGTTAGCTGTTAGCAATTAGCAATTTAGCAATTAGAAAAATTATTATGGGAGTCCCCTCAAGGTGATAAGCGAATAGCTAAAGGCCAACATCTATTCGCTAACTCGCCGGTAAGTTCAGATAGAAAATTGTTTTCCCTTTTTCGCTTTCGTACCTGATCTCACCTTTGTAATTTTCAACAATGGTTTTAGTAATGGCCAGACCGAGTCCCATTCCGCCGCTTTTGGTGGTGAAATTGGGCTCAAACAAACGGGATCGGTCTGCCTCTGCTATACCCGGTCCATTGTCGCTGACAGCAATCTTCACCTGGTTTTCGGAAATGTCCAAAGTGATCCGAATTGCACCATCGACCTGATTGTGTATCGCCTGCGTTGCATTCCGGACAATATTTACCAATGCCCTGCGCAACTGATCACGGTCTCCTGAAACATAGGCCTCTTTATCCGGACACTCAACGCTAAGCGAATACGCTCCTGGCGAATCAAAAAGCGTGGCAACTTCTCTGATCAATCCGGTCATTTCAACAGGTTCAATGCGTGTGGAGGGTAATCGTGCAAAATCTGAAAAAGTAGATGCAATGGCAGACAAGGCATCGATCTGCGCCACGAGCATCCGGGTTACCTGATTAAAATAGGCATCAAAATTTGAGGCGCTTTCGTCTTTAATTTTTTGCAGGTATTGAACATTTAATTTCATTGGGGTGAGCGGATTGTTGATCTCATGCGCGATCTGCCTGGCCATCTCTTTCCAGGCCGATTCCCTTTCTGAACGTGCCAGCATAGCCGCACTTTCGGCCAGTTCGGCTACTTTTTTGTTGTAAGCCTCAACCAACCGACCAATTTCATCTTCTCCCTGGTATTCTATTCTGGCATTTACCTTTCCAAAAGCAATGCCCTGCAACTTCTGCTCAATCTGCAACAGCGGAACTGTCAGTCTGGTGCTGATGGCCAATGCGACTAGCATCGTAAGCAGAACAAGCAAAATATAGAGGTTAATAAACGCCACGATGAAGCCTGTTACCTGTCTGGTGAACTCGTCCTGCCTGTTAAAATAGGGCAGATTGACGTATCCCACCAATTCTTCCGACTCATTGAAAAGTGGTGCATAGACTGAGAAAAATTCCATTTTACCAAGATTCTCAAGGTGCAAAAATATCGCACCTCCCTGAACGCTCATTGCCTGATAGGCTTTGGCGTCCATCCTGTCGGAAGTTAGTCCCTGTTCAAAAATCTCCTTTCGGGAGGAAGCCGCCAACTTACCTTTTAGATCATAAATATTGATGTCTGTCCAGGTGATATCCGAAATTTCGACCAACTGCTCGCCGAGGAAAGTGTGCAGAGAATCCAGCCTGGCTGAATGACCGATCCTCAATCCCAATTCGGATGAAATAGCCCGCACTTTCTGGTCAAGATCCTCCTTCAACGATCGTTGCAATTCAAGATAGTTGTATTTGATGAGTCCCCAGCCGATGATGAAAAGCAATACCAACAAGGTCGCAACTAGCGTGAATTGGATCTTCCCGCTAAGTTCAAGTCTATTTTTCGGAACAAGTTTCAACTGTTGATTGATGACAATCCACAAAAATCCAAACAGATAGATGAAAAGGAAAAGTGTTGGAAAACCTCTCCCCTTCTCTACCAGGGAAGAAATAGGATAACTTACGATGACGTAATTCTCGCCACTTCGTTTGTAGGCACAATGAGAAAAGCCACCCTTTTCATAATAAGTAAACTCTTTTTGAAAATTCTGACCGGACGGTATGGAAGGATCATACAAATAGGATCCTCCGCGGTCGACAAGTCTGTTGTCAAAATATTTGGCATAGCTATAACCATTGTTGCGATTTTTTCGTGCAGCCTGCTGATCCATTAACAATTGAGGATAGCCTTTCCCTTCGGGGATGATCTTGGAGTTGAGTTCGATAAAGGCGATAAGTGGCTTTATATTCAGCCTGTCAAAAAGGTGTAATTCGCCAAGGTAAGAGATCCTTCCATTGAGACGATCCATGAAATAAAAATCGGAACCCGGCAGGATAACCCCATTGGAGGTTTTCAATTCGTTAAAAAAGTTCAGGCACGGAAATTTTTGCCGCTCGTCAAGAAGAAAAACGCTATCAGTTGGAGCACAAACGGTGACCTGAAGTTCGTAATTGTTCCAGAAACCGGTGAAGTAATTCTGCTTTAGATAGGATTCCAATTTCTGATATGGAGGTGCTGTAAACAATTGAATCATAGAATCTTTCACTATCTTTGATTCAAAATCCGATAAAAATATTTCGGCAGCCGGATCGCGCTCTGTGGCAAGGGTAACAGCCAGTACCTTCTGGATGTCTGCCCTCTTCGTTTCACTTTGACTTTCGGCCACCAGATTAAGTACGAAAGCCAGCAGCAGACCATAAACCAGCAAGGCAGTTAGCTTGTATTTCGCCAGAAGGTCGACTGCGGTCTGGTCGATAAGCAGGACGACCACCAGATATATAAAGCCAATCCAAAGTGGGATACTTAATCCGGCAAAAAACAGGACCAACCAGAAGAACAGGAAAGCGACGAAGGCAGGAACAAAAATCGACCAGGATTTTCCTGTCTTTTGAACCGCACATTTGATCCTGACCAAAATCGCGCTAAGGCCTATCATTTGCATGGCGATACATACCGATGCCAAAATATTTGGCACAGAAAGAGTGTAATTCCGGTAAAATTCAAGTGAAACATCCGAATTGTTCAGCAGAAGTAGGAAAAGGCGTATGGATCCGATAAAATAGATGGTGACAAAAAAGATGAAGAACAGATTTAAGAAGGAGAATAGCTGAATATTCCGTTCTTTTCTAAAAATGTAAAAAAAGGATTGGGCTATAAATAATAGAAAAAAGGACAAAAGCAGGTAATCACCCATCGAAGACAGTGCCCTCCCCCAGGCAAAATGAAAAGGGGCGAATAGCTTTCCGGAATAAACTTCCGTTGGAAACTTAAAATAGTTAAGCAAGAGATAAAACGAAGCGGCGAACAAAACTGAGATTAAAAATTTCGCAGGTGATTTATATTTCAGCTCAGAAATCCAGGTTTGTACCTGAATGGACAACAGCAGAACGAAAAGCATGAAGAATACAAATGCAGGTATTTCAGCCTGAGAAGTCTCGTACTGTCTGTTTTTATACTGTATCCCGAAATGGAATTTTCCTTCGTGACAAAATACTTGAATGGTGCCGGGATTCTGCTCTGTAATTATCTCGCACTGATTGGAAAGTCGAAAATCTTCCTGAAAAGACGACTGGATGTATCTGTTCTGGTAGGGAAAATCCCTCTTGATAAGCATGTATCCATAGACCGTAAAATCATCGCTCTTTTTGGAGAAAATATAGAACCATCCGGTAGGCAATTTTTTGATTATTCCCTCCTGCCTGATTTGCTCAGATTTGTGGTCAAAAGCTACGAGAGATGAGCTCCAGTAAACCAGCGAATCGTGGTATGATACAGAATAAAAGAGTCCGTGGATTTCTTGCTCTGCGCCCGGGGACTCCAACCATAGCTCTTTCCCCTTGCTGGATGTGGAAAGTTTATTCGCGATCCGATCCATTTCGGCCCTGATGGTTTTCTCTTTCCCTTCAAATACCCTGAAGATGCGGTCTCCCTCTGCTTTCTGGCCAGGCTCTGAATAAAATAAAGGCCCAATACAAAGAGCGCAGATCAAGGCAAGCAAGGCCATGATGAGAAAGGCGAATCTGCGGATACTATTTCCGGGTCTATTACGCATGGTGATAGGGTTCTCCCTTGATAATTGTCAAGGCACGGTACAACTGTTCGATAAAAATCAGTCGGACCAACTGGTGCGGGAAGGTCAGCTTTGAGAGGGATATTTTACTATCTGCCCTTTTGTAGACTGTCTCTGAAAATCCGTATGGTCCGCCGACCACAAAAATAACCTGTTTGGTTCCCGCCAGCATTCTTTTTTGAACCCAACTTGCGAGTCCGGGGGAGGACAATTCAGTTCCATCAACATCCAGCAGTACCAGTTCATCGCCGGTAGAAACCAGATCGAGAATAGCATTCCCTTCGCGCTCCTTTTGCTGATCGGCAGAAAGATGACGGCTGTTCTTGATATCTGCTATCACCCTGATCTCGAAAGGGAGGTAGTGTACCAACCTTTTCTGGTAATCGTCTATCCCCTCGAGGAGGTATTTTTTATCGGTGGCCCCAACCAGTAATAAGGTAATCCGCACGGCATGATAATTGTTAGAGATCCTACAAAGTAATGTTATTTTTACACATGTCTCAAAAATGGCTATAAAATTTGAAGGTATTGGCTATATTTGACACTCTTACGGCATTTTTTATTGTATCAAACATTTCAAAAAGGTGTGATGAAGAATATTTTTTTCTCATTGGTAACTTTTATATTCCTTCTGCTTCTTTCAGTCAGAAGTGAAGGACAGATCCCTTCCCAGATTGGATCAGGCTTAAAATCAGGTAACGCAAAAATGGTTGCCTCCTGTTTCAATGACAATGTTGAGCTGGTCATCCTCGACAAGGAAAATGTTTGCTCGAAGGAGCAGGGAGAGATGATTCTCAATGATTTTTTCAGCAAAAACAAGCCGGTCGATTTTAAGCTAACACATCAGGGTGGGACAGATTCTGTGTATGGAATAGGCAAATTGCAGACGGCCACGGCCAATTTCCGGATCTATTTTATGCTCAAATCTTTTGCCGGCAAACCCATGCTGGTTCAATTAAGAATAGAGAAAGATTAGCAAAAGAAAGCTTCATGTATAGCGTTTTAGAATCGGCCAGGATTTGGATCAAAAACATACTCGATCAAATCGTATTAAAAGCGAAAAAGATCACTGTGCCCTTTTTCGATGGTTTACCTTTATACGATGTCGCACGATTTTTCTACAAAGGGATTGTAGATGGGGCGATTACCACCAGAGCTTCTTCCATTGCTTTTAACTTCATTCTGGCAGTTTTTCCTGCAATCATTTTTCTGTTTACCTTGATTCCGTACATCCCCATCGATAATTTCCAGGTAGAGCTAATGAAACTAATTCAAAGCGTATTGCCCGACAATGCATACCTGGCCATTCAGGGTACCATACAGGATATTGTTACGCAACCCAGGGGCAGCCTGCTTTCGTTTGGATTTCTGGCAGCGTTCGTTTTTTCCACCAATAGTTTGGTGTCTGTCATTGTGGCTTTCAACAATACCATCCATGCCATTGAAACGCGTGGCATCATCAGCCTTTACCTTATTGCTTTTGGATTATCTCTGATTCTCACAACATTAACCACCCTAAGTGTCGCGCTTATTACCATCAGTCAGCGGGTGATGGAAATTCTGGTAGCCAAAGAATTCATCCGTTTCGATTACATTTATTACTTGCTGATCGGAGGGAAATGGCTGGTTATCCTCCTACTATTCTTTTTTGCCTTTGCTTTTCTATTTTATTTCGCACCGGCGAAGAAGATGAAATTCAGGTTTATCTCTGCGGGAGGCACGCTTGCAACCGTACTTTCAATCCTGATTTCAGTCGGCTTCTCTTTCTATATCAATAACTTTGGAAAGTACAACACCCTTTATGGTTCCATAGGTACATTGATTGTTGTGATGCTTTGGTTCTACTTCATGGCACTGATTCTGCTAATCGGTTTTGAATTGAATGTGAGCATTTGGAGTGCGCGGAGCCAGGTAAATGGGAAGAGAGCGGGAAGACTAGGGGACTAGGGGACCGGGGGACTGGGAGACTGGGGGACTGGGGGACTTGGAGACTGGGAGACTTGGGGACTTGGAGACTTGGAGACTGGTCCCCGAGCGTAGCCGAGGGGGAGTTGAGACTGGTCCCCGATCCGAGGGGTTTATTCGTTCTTAAATCCTATTCGTTTTCTTTGATGCTGATCTGCCTGCCGCTTGTCCTTTTGCAGCAGGAAGTTGATGGCATCATACACATCCTTGAACTGTTTGTTGTATTTGGTTTCGAGCTCGTTCATGCGATCGGAAATTTCTTTGTAAGAAAACGCAAATTGTTTCAGGGCAATGAAGGCTCTTACAATGGAAATGCTTGTTTGCCTGGCTATTTTGCTCTTTAATACATTGGCGAGCATAGCCACCCCATGCTCGGTAAAGGCATATGGCAAGGCCGTTTTGGGACGTTTAGAAGGGTATGTCATCACAATTTGTGATGACATACCCTGCCATTCGGATGCTGTAAGTCTGAACATAAAGTCTTCAGGAAAAATATCAATATTTCTCCTAACTGCCTGATTCAAAATACGAGTCTCAACTTCATAAAGCTCGGCCAGATCAAAATCCAGCATGATTGCCATTCCCCTAACCTCATAAATTTTCCTTCGAATTGCGGGTGGTTGCATGATCATAATCTGTTTTGAATCCGATTCGTTTTCTTTGGCTCTGATCTGCCTTTTGCTTGTCCTTCTGCAGCAGGAAGTTGATGGCATCGTACACATCCTTGAACTGCATGTTGTATTTGGTTTCGAGCTCGTTCATTTTGGCAGTTAATTCCTTATCTGTCAAGGCAAATTGCCGATACAACACAAAAGCCCGCATAATCATGATATTTATCTGAAGTGCTTTGGGGCTTCTCAATACGCTCGATAACATGGCAACGCCCTGTTCTGTAAAAGCATACGGTAGAAATTTGCTGTATTTCCCTCTACCATTCTCTAAGGTCACATTTTGTGACCTTAGAGAATGATACTCCTCTCGTGTCAGTTCAAACATAAAGTCTCCTGGAAACCGGTCTATATTCCTTTTTACTGCCTGTTTCAACACTTTGGTTTCCACTTCATAAAGTACAGCAAGGTCATAATCCAGCATCACCCTTTGTCCCCTGATTTCGCTGATTTTCTTTTGAATTACTTGTAGATTCATGATAATTAGGAGAGAATATCAGCAATTAGTTAAATCCATTGCGAATTCCCCTTCCCATAAATTTACGGCAAAAAAATAAGAAAAAAGAGAGTTGCGAGTTGAAATAAGAGACCTAATACATAAGACATGAGATATGAGATGTAAGACATGAGAGACGAGCTGCAAATCCTGAATGTGGCGCACTTTTTCCTTTACCCTTTATCCTTTACCCTTTCCTGGGTTCCCTTGCCCGGAGGGCATCCAGCTTCATAGAAACAACCACCTGACCGAAAGCCGTTTCCCCGGAAGGGGATATAGAATGCTCAATGCACAAGATAATCGATGAAGCAATGGTTGATCCCCTGCCGGGGAAACCCTCAATTCAACATTCTCTCCTTTCTATGAAGCTTGATCCCCTGCCGGGGAAACACATATTTCAACATTCTCCCTTTCTCAATGCTTTGTTCCTCAGAAATCTTATGAACTTCAATTATTCTAAATTCTTTCCAAAGTTTGAACATTTTGCCCCTCAAAATTGTTAGTGGAAAGATTAAAAGTTTTCGCATTGACATTTTCTCATTCACTATAAGATACTGGGGAAGAGATTTCTTAAAATACATTCAAAACATTATTACCATGAAAAAGCTTCTTGTATTTTTAGCAGCATTCTTCCTGACTGCCGCACTCAGCGCCGCCCCATCCGGTGCCCCAACCTGCACCAATGCCATCACGGTAACAAACAACAACAATTCCGGTGCAGGTTCATTGCCGCAAGCGATGGCTGATGTGTGTGATGGTGGTACTATAACCTTCAATTTAGCTGCAGGTGACGAAACGATAACCATCACCTCTGAACTGGCAATTACCAAGGCAATGACGATCGATGGAGCCAATACGGCCGACGGTGGCACTGATGTCACCGTAAAAGTGACATCCCCGAAGGTTAGCACATGGAGGGTATTCAGTATTAATGCTTCCGGCAAAACAATTACCCTTAGAAATATGAAGATGATGGGGGGAAATGTTTGGCCTGCCAGTCCTGTTTATGCATTATCAGAATATGGAGGTGCCATTCTGGTAACTGCAGGGAATCTGATCCTTGAAAATTCCACCCTATCTGATTCGAAAGCTGTTTTTGGCGGAGCCATCTATTCGGAAGGAACCACATCCATCAACAATTGTACTTTTACAAGCAACTTAGGGGACCGGGGAGGTGCGATCTCGACAAGAAATACATCTCTCTACCTGATCAATTCAACATTCACAGCCAATCAGGCAACAAGTTACGGAGGAGCCCTGTTCCCATATGGAAGCACCACATATGTCATTAACACAACCATTACCGGAAACAGTGCAGCTTCTTTGGGCGGGGGAATATGCGGAGGTTCGAGTGAAACAGTTTATCTTGCCAATTCAATACTTCAGAACAATACTGCTACGGGTGGTGCCAACTTCATGAATACGACCCTTTACAGTTTCTTCTCCTGGGTAGGTGACGGAACCGGTACTCCGACGTCTCAGGCCACAGCGCCTTCCATCAATACTGCCTTTACAGCCGGCGACATCTCCGCCCTTGCCAGCAACGGCGGACCTACCCAAACCATGGAGGTACCTTCAGGCAAACCTGCATACCGGACTGGCGGATTCATCTATTACAATGCAACAGATGGATATTACCTGAAAGGAAACGACAACAACTATTACAAGCTTAGTGATTATTCCTCCTTTACGCCAGGCTCACCCGCTACAGATAAAATGGCCACCGACCAGCGTGGTTACGGAAGGCCGCCCACGCCAAACATTGGGGCTTATGACGGGATGCCTGTATTGGTCGCTTCAACATCAGGGACTGCTTCGGGCAGCTACCTAACCCTGAAAGCTGCCTTCGATGCCATTAATTTGGGGACACACCAGGGTGCAATTACCATTAACCTTTATGCTTCCACAACCGAGACGGCAGCGGCAGTATTGAATGCGAGCGGTAGCAGCAGTGCCAGTTACACATCAATAAATATTTACCCGATGGCATCCGGACTATCCATTTCCGGCAATCTTGCCACGCCACTAATCGACATGAACGGAGCCGACAATGTGACCATCGACGGGCGGGTGAATGCAACAGGTGAAGCCAAAGACCTGGTTATTACAAACACCAGTACATCCAATATAGACGCCACCTCTACCATTCGTTTTATCAATGATGCCGGCAGCAATACTATCAAATATTGCAAAGTAAAAGGTTCGTCCACAAGCGCATATGGTGGAATACTCTATTTCAGTACCACGACCGGTTCAACTGGAAACGATAACAACACCATCGAACTAAATGATATTACCAGTTCAACAGATGTTAACCGGCCTATAAATGCCATCGGGTCAATAGGCTCCACAGCAAAAGATAACAGTGGTAACATTATCCGCAACAACAATATCTACGATTTTTTAAACAGAAGCGCAATCTCTTATGGGATAAACCTTTGGAATTACAATACAACCTGGACTATTACAGGTAATAGCTTTTATGAAACTGCTTCTTTTGTGCCAACAGCATCAGTGGCTTATTATGCGATAAACATCTACTACGCTTCAGGAACCGGTTTTACGGTAGACAACAACTACATAGGGGGTAGCGCTGCAAGTTGCGGTGGAACAGCCTGGACAAAAACAGCTGCATTCAACAATGCCTTCACAGCGATTAATCTATACGTTGGTACTGGTACAGCATCCAGTGTCCAGGGCAATACCATTCGCAATTTTACCTATGCAAACAGTTCGAATGCATCCTGGTACGGCATGAATGTCTCAAGTGGTGATGTAAATATCGGAACTACAACAGGCAATACGATTGGTGCCACAACGGGAACCGGTTCAATAATCTATACAAATGGAGCATCGTACGGGACATTTACAGGAATCTATAATAGCGGTGCAGGAACTATTGATTGCAGAAATAATACTATTGGAGCAGTCACAACTGCCCATTCGAATGGAAGCAAGAGTGCAGATTTTTATGGGATTCAAAATGGTGGGACAGGAAATGTTACCGTAATGAACAATTTAATTGGCAGTACTGATGCGGGAACTTCAAATAGCGTTCATGCAAGCTCGACATCCACATCCGACAACCAACAAGTTTATGGAATCTACAATACAGGCGGTGGAATTATATCCATTACAGGGAATACCGTCTCAAAAGTAACCAATGGAACAACGAATCCTACTACTAATATATTTGGACGGATCAATGGCATTTATTCCGGAGCGGGCACAAACACGATTACCAATAATACGGTCAGGGACCTTACTATCGGAAATGCAAACAGCATTACTACTTCTTATCAGGCCTCTGCCGGAGGCATTGTGTTTTATAATCCAGATACACCAGCACAAACCATTAGCGGCAATACAATCTATAATTTATCCAATAGTTACTCTACCTTTACAGGAGGTGTAACCGGGTTGTATTACAGCGGTGCAGCAACCGGAACCAATTCTGTTTCCAAAAATTTCATCCATAGTTTATCTGCTACTTCAGCGGGTGCCAATATATATGGTCTCAAGATAGATGGCGGATCAGCAACTTTCTCCAACAATATAATTAGTCTGGGTACGGGCATTACCAATGGAAATGCCATCTACGGGATAAAAATGACATCTCCGGAACAATATGTCATCAATCTGTATTACAACACAGTGGATATTGAAGGTACAGTTTCCGGTGTTACGGGAAATACTTATGCTTTATCTAATGGGGTTACCAATTCAAGAAACTACAGAAACAATATTTTCAGCAATTCGCGTTCAGGTGGAACGACCGGAAAACATTATGCCATTTCAGTAACTTCTACCACGAATTTAACCATGGATTACAATGATTTATATGCTACGGCAGATGTTGTAGGTAGTTTTAACAGTGCATCCAAAACCTTTTCCGAATGGAAAACAGCAACCGGAAAGGATACCAACAGCAAGTCAGCCAATCCATCCTTTGCCACTCCCGGAGGAACTACAGCAGCCAGTTACCTGCCCTCGGAGACATCATTGCTGGCAGTTACCGGAACAGGCATCTTAACAGATTATGCCGGCACAACCAGAAGCCTGGTCTTTCCTTCCATGGGAGCGTATGCCTATTCTGTTCTCCCTCCCGCACCGGTAGTTACATCAGTCGAGGTACCAATCAATGGCACCTATTTGACAGACAACAATCTCAACTTTACAGTCAACTTTGATCAGGCAGTCTTCGTGAATGGTACACCTACAATTGCTGTCACGCTAAATACCGGGGGAACAGTCTATGCAAGTTATGTGAGTGGAAGCGGTTCGACAGCCATTGTTTTCAGATATACAGTTGTCAGCGGCAATTACGACAATGACGGCATTACGCTGGGCTCAACTATTACCCTCACCGGGGGAAGCACCATCCAGAATTCTGCCACAGTGGATGCAAACCTTGTCCTGAACAGTGTGGCCGGTACCACCGGCGTTTTGATTGATGCCGTTCTTGCTCCTACCACCCAGGCATCTGCCATAACATTCACTGATATCCAACCGACCCAGATGACCATCGGCTGGACCAATGGCAACGGAACAAAACGGGCTGTTTTTGTAAAGGCAGGAACAGGAGAAATCACAAATCCTGTCAACCTTACAACCTACACATCCAGCGCCGACTGGTTCTCAAAAGGGACACAACTGGGCACTTCCGGCTATTTTTGCATGTACAACGACAATGGCAATTCGTTCATTCTGAAAGGTCTTTCGGAGAGCACTCAATACACGGTGCAAGTGTTTGAATACAATGGAGATACAGGTTTAGAGAAGTACATGACAGCGACTGCAGCTAATAATCCAAAGAGTCAGTCGACCCCTGAGTTTCCGATAGAAGTAACCACATCCGTGGATCCTACTCCAGGCAAATACGCATCACTGGAGGAGGCTTTCATTGCCATCAATGAAGGTACCCATACCGGTGCAATCACCATTAAGATTAAGGCGAGCATAATTGAAACAGGCTCTGCGGTGCTGAATGCCAGCGGTAGCGGCAGTGCTTCGTATACAACTGTCAACATCTATCCAACAGCCACCGGCCTTTCCATTACAGGCAACTTCGTTGCTCCGCTTATTGATTTGAATGGAGCAGACAATGTCACCATCGACGGACGTGTGAACGCAACAGGCAGCGCAAAAGACCTGGTCATCACAAACACCAGCACTTCCTCATCCCCAGCAAGCGGTGTCTCAGCCATTCGCTTCATAAATGATGCCAGCAACAATATGGTAAAATACTGTATGATTAAAGGTTCATCAGCCAGCCCAAATTCCGGCATCATTAACTTTAGCTTATCGTACTCAGGCAGCAATGGTAACGACAACAATACCATCGATCACAACAACATCACCAGTGCAGATGATGCGAACAGGCCATTAAACGCTATTTGCTCTTTGGGAACTTCAGCCAAAGAAAACAGTGGCAACACCATCAGCAACAACAACATCTACGATTTCCTGAATCGTGGAGCGGCTTCATACGGAATCAAACTTGGCAATTACAATACAGACTGGACGATTTCGGGAAACAGCTTTTATGAAACGGCCAATTTTGTTCCTACCGATGATTTGGGGATCTATAATATGATCTATGTCCTAAATACAGGCGTCAATTATACCATTTCCGGGAACTTCATTGGAGGTACAGCTGCTTCATGCGGGGGATCTGCTTTCACCAAAAGCAGGTATGTAGCAGACAACAATCAGCTTACCGGGATTTTCCTAAGTACCGGTGCAGGAACTGCCAGCAAAATCGATGGAAATACGATCGCAAATATCAGCTGGACGAATACAAATGCCCGATCTTTCACAGGAATCAGGACTGAAGGAAGCGGAGATATCAATATCGGAACTACAACAGGTAATACCATCGGTGCTTCGACCGGAACAGGTTCTATTACCCTAACCAATGGCAATGATGCGATTTCTTATGGAATGTATATTGCCAGTACAGGTACCAATGATATTCGAAACAACCATATAGGATCCATCACGGCTGTAGGTTCTGATGCTATTTCACATAGCATTTATGGAATATACAAGGACTCTGCTTATGGTACGATTTCTATCAGCAACAATGAGATAGGCAGCACCACCACAGCCAATAGTATTAATGCAAGTTCAACCTCTATCAGTTCAGGAATTCAATTTGTTTATGGGATTTATAGTCTAGGCACGGCTGCCTCAACCATTTCGGGCAATACCGTTGCAAATTTGAACAATGCCACAAATGGATCCGGAGGACAAATTGTTGGGATTAAAACCTTGAGCGGCCGAAATACAATATCCAATAACACTGTTCGCAATTTATCAACTGCCAATCAGAATACCCAGTCAGATCACGCTTCTTCAATCATTGGCATATCCCAATCAAGTGCTGTTATGTATGAGACCATATCAGGCAACACCATCTACAACTTATCCAACAGCTACGCTACTTTTGCCGGAAATGTTATTGGCCTGTACTATAATAGTGAACTGGATGGCACCAACTCCGTGTCAAAAAACTTCATACACAGTCTATCGGCAACTTCTGTAAGTGCCTCCTTGTGTGGACTTAAAATAGATGGCGGTACAGCTACCTACTCCAACAATATCATCAGTTTAGGTGCCGGTATTAGCCTAGGGAATACAATATATGGGATTAAATTATTTGCAGGAGGAGATAACACGATTACTCTTTATTTTAATACTGTTGACATAGAAGGAACTGTTGATGGTGCATCAGGCGATACCTATGCCTTGTCAAATATGGGAGCTAACACGAGAGTATATAAAAACAATATTTTTAAAAATGCACGATCCAGTACTTCAGGTAATCACTTTGCATTGTACGTAAAATATACCGGCAATGAATTGACATGCGATTACAATGATTATTATGTCTCCGGAACCGGAGGGATTTTGGGATATTATGGAAGAAATGTTGCTGACTTGCCTATTGTAACCGGCAATGATGCCAATAGTAAGTCAGTCGATCCAGGCTTTACCACTCCTGGAGGTACTTCAGCGGCCAATTACCAACCATCGGCAGCTTCGATGGTTGCTGTAACCGGAACAGGTATCGAAACCGATTACGCAGGATCCACCCGCAAACTTTCCGGCACAGGCATGGGGGCCCTTGAATTTATGTCACCGGTGACGGTGGTAGCTACTGCAGGAACCACTTCAGGACAATACAATACCTTGAAGGGAGCCTTCGATGCCATCAATACCGGAACCCACCAGGGAACCGTTACTGTCAAGATCAACAGCAGCACCACAGAGAGTGCCTCCGCAGTACTCAATGCCAGCGGCAGCGGCAGTGCTTCATACACAACTGTCAACGTCTATCCAACAGCCACAGGCTTGAGCGTCAGTGGCAACCTTGCTGCACCATTGATCGACCTCAACGGAGCAGACAATGTGACCATCGACGGTAGGGTAAATGCCACAGGATCAACCAAAGACCTGGTCATCACCAACACCAGCACCGAAGCCACATCCGGTACTTCCACCGTTAGGTTTATCAACGATGCCAGCAACAATACGGTGGAATATTGCACGGTAAAAGGTTCTTCGACAAATACCGCAAGCGGGATACTGTTTTTCAGTGACACCAACGGAACAACCGGGAATGACAGCAACCTGATTGAGAACAATAACATCACGAATTCGGCTGATGCCAACAGACCTGTCATTGCAATTTTCTCGCTGGGAACGGAAGGAAAAGAGAACAGCAGCAACTCCGTCCGCAGCAACAAAATCTACGACTTCTTAAACCGCGGATTGGATTCTTATGGTATAAACCTTGGGAATTATTCAACAACCTGGACCATTTCGTCCAACAGCTTTTATGAAACTGTTTCATTTGTGCCAACGGCAAAAGCGCATTATCGGATTATAAGTATAGACAATGTGTCAGGGATTGATTTTACCGTGTCAAGTAACTTCATCGGCGGTAGCGCGGCAAGTTGTGGTGGCACTGCATGGACAAAAACCAACACATTTGACAGTAATTTTTACGCCATTTCCATGAAAGTGGCTAATGGGACCGCAAGCAATATCCAGGGCAATACCATTAGTAATTTCTTATGGTCTAACCCGGGAAGTAAGAGTTGTTGGTATGGAATTGCAGGTTATACCGGCTTTTTGAATATTGGAACTGATTTAGGCAACACCATCGGTGAGGAAACAGGAACGGGGTCCATCACCCTTAATGCCGGGACAGACGAAGGCTATTTCTATGGAATTTACGTAGCTGGAGATGGAAACAAGGAGGTGCTCTTTAACAGGATCGCATCCATTACAGTAGCCGGTTCGGACCCCGAACAAGGACATAGATTTTATGGAATAACCAACGCGAGCCTCGGAACAACAAACATCCGTTTCAATACGATAGGCAGCAATACAACAGCAGGCAGCATATATCAGAGTTCGACTTCAACTGCATGGGGTCAGGCAATGGTTGGAATATTAAACATGGGGACAGGAGAGGTGACCATGGCGAACAACCTCATCGCCCATATGACAAACGGGATGACAAGTTCTGATCCGGCTGTCTATGGTTTGATTCATGGTATCTTAACCTTCGATGGCACCAATACCATTAAAGACAACACCGTCCATGATCTTACGATTGCCAATGCAAACTCCGCTGCCGACTCTGAAGCATCGGTGATTGGGATTGCGCTGAGCTCTACTACAGCTGCAACCCAAAGCATTAGTGGTAATACTATTTATAATTTATCAAATAGTAACGCTGCTTTTACCGGAAACGTAGTGGGTCTGTATTACTCCGGAGGAACTACGCTCAGTACTATTTCGGGAAACTTCATTCATAGTATATCGGCCACCTCGGCTGGTGCCGCTTTGTATGGTCTCAAAATAGATGGCGGTTCCTCAACTTCCTCCAACAATATCATTACTCTGGGTACGGGCAATCCCAATGGAAATGCCATTTACGGTATCAGAAATGCCTCCCCTGGAGGCAATACTATCAATCTGTATTTCAATACAGTGCATATAGAAGGTTCAGTTTCCGGCGTAACGGAAAAAACCTTTGCTTTGGCCAACGTTCCCCCCAGTACCAGAAACTACAGGAACAACATATTCAGCAATACACGATCGGGTGGAACAACCGGAAAACATTATGCTGTTGAAGTAAAATCTGCCTCCCGGCTAACCATGGATTACAATGATTATTATGCGCCAAATGGCGTGCTGGGTAGTCTGGATGGGGATATAACCACTTTGTCCGACTGGAAAACAGCAACAGGCCAGGATTCCCACAGTTTAAATATTGTTCCGAAGTTTGCCAGTGCCGGAGGTACTTCAGCAACCGATTACCTGCCATCAGAGAGTTCTTTGGTTGCGGGAACGGGAACGGGCATCACAACGGATTATGCAGGTACAACACGCAGTGCAACTCTTCCGGCCATGGGAGCCTATGAATACGAAGTTTCAATTCCTCAGCCAAAGGTTACATCTGTTGGGGTGCCGGCCGATGGTACCTATATCACTGATACCAATCTTGACTTTACGGTCAATTTTGACCAGGATGTTACTGTAACGGATATTCCTTCTTTCATCGTCACTTTAAATACCGGAGGTGAAAAAATTGCAACCTACGTTAGTGGTAGCGGAACGTCCGCTCTTGTATTCAGATATACAGTAGTCAGCGGGGATTTCGACAGCGATGGAGTCACTGTCGGCGAATCCATTGCTCTTAACGGCGGAACCATCAAAAATGCCGAAAATGTGGATGCCAATCTTGTCCTGAACAGCATTGGCAGCACAGCCTCTGTCCTGGTTGATGGTATTGTACAGGCATCTTCCATCGTATTCTCCTCCGTCCAGGCCACGCAGATGACCATCACCTGGACCAATGGCAACGGCACAAAACGAGCTGTTTTTGTCAAGGAAGAAACCGGTGTAATCACCCTTCCCACAAACAACACAACCTACACTGCCAGCACCGACTGGTCCTCAAAAGGGACGCAGCTTGGCACTTCAGGGTACTATTGCGTGTACAATGGCAACGGAAGCACTGTCACTTTAACAGGACTTTCTGCCTCCACACTGTATTCCGTCCAGGTGTTTGACTACAACGGCAATGCCGGATATGAGAAATATTATACAGCAGAGGCAACCGACAATCCAAAGAGCCAGAGCACAACCGCTGCATGCGCCAACCCAACCGAAGGTGGTACCATCGAGGGAAACCAGAGCGGATGCGCATCTTTCGATCCTGCGACATTTACAAGTACCGCAGCTCCGACAGGTCACAACGGTACGCTCGAATACAAATGGCAATCCTCCACAACAGGCTATAGAGAAGGATTCACTGATATCGCCAGCAGCGATGCACCGACCTTTGATCCTCCATCAGGGCTGACCCAGACAACCTGGTACAGACGAGTGGCACGAACAACCTGCAAGAGTGACTGGATGAGAGTAGCCTATTCAAATGCCGTGAAGGTCACCATCGAACAAGCTCCGGTTTCGGGCAATCTGTATAAAACGCCTAATACAACCAATGTTTGTGCCGGAACCAAAGTGTCAGCGGCCCCGGCTGTCAGGTATGTCTCCAGTGTTTCGTCCTTCAGTACTGAATATAGTACGACAAGCTGGTCGGCCGACAAAATTATCGGAGCACCGGATGCTTATCCAAGATATGGCGACATCGCCACTGCCTGGGCAAGTCGTTCAACGGATGCTCAGCGTGAAGAACTTGTGCTGGTCTTCCAGAATCCGGCTCCTATTGAGAAAATATCCATCTATGAGACTTACAATCCGGGAGCCATTGATGCCATCTATGCAAAGAATCCAAACACCAGCGAGTGGGTACTGTTATGGAGTGGCACGGCATCTTCTGCAGGTTCCGAATCGAGGATCTTCTCCCCTTCCATCACCCCAACCACCTTCGATGTTTCTGAGATCAAGCTGGCCATCAACTCTCCGGCAGTTTACGGATGGAACGAAATTGATGCCGTCTCAATAACAGATGTTCAAGGTCGCGGAGGAAACGGCATTGATGTTAAAGAATACCGCACGAACAATGGAACCAGCTGGTCTGAATGGGCTGCTTACACTCTGGAAAGTCAAATTTCGACCGTTGAAAAAACCGGCGTTGAGATACGCAATACCCGGACGTCTGATTATTGCTCGAATGCTGAACCTGTAGTTCTTAGCTGGATCGTCGACCCGGTCAGCGTTGGAGGCATCGTCGTGGGTTCTGCTGCGGTCTGCACAGGAACCAACAGTACCATGTTGACGCTCTCTGGACATACAGGAACAGTTGTTAAATGGCAGAAAACGACCAGCAACTGGGAAGCATCAACCGATGTTGCCAATACAACCAACACGCTGACTGACAACGACCTGACCGAAACGACACAATACCGTGCGGTGGTGAAAAGTGGTTTGTGCTCAACAGCGTATTCATCTATTGCCACAGTTACCGTTGTTCCGGCAAGTGTTGGCGGTTCACTCTCGGGATCGGCCACCTTTTGCGCAGGTATTAACAGTGCAACGCTGACTTTGTCAGGTTATACGGGCAACATCCTCAAATGGCAGAAATCGACTGACAACTGGACAACAACAGAGGATATCGAAAACACTTCCACATCTCTGGAGGCCAACAATCTCACGGCCACCATAAAATACCGTGCCGTGGTTCAAAATGGTGAATGCGGTGCAGCCTTTTCTTCAGTGGCTACTGTTACCATTACGCCACCAAGTATCGGAGGTTCTATCTCCGGATCCGGCGCTGTCTGCTCCGGCACCAATAGCACCACGCTGAGGCTGTCGGGATATATCGGCAATGTTGTAAAATGGCAGACCTCGACCGACAACTGGGAAACAACGGCAGATGTTGAAAACACCACCCCATCCCTTGTGGTTACTGATCTGACAGTCTCAACCAAGTACCGTGCTGTTCTGCGAAACGGTGAGTGCTCAACGGCTAACTCATCTGAAGCCAGTATGACGGTCAATCCTTTCGGTCAGGTAAATCAGCCAATTAGCCAGACAGTTTGCGATGCTTCGGCTTCTGCTGCTGTGGTCTTCACAACCACCAATACCGGAGGTACAACCACGTATACCTGGACCAACAGCACAAGCTCAATCGGACTGCCGGCCTCCGGAACAGGTAATATTGCCAGCTTTAGGGCGGTAAATGCCGGTTCAGCGCCTGTGGTAGCCACCTTGGCGGTCACACCATATTACACCAATGACGGTGCTTCCTGCGAGGGCGGATCTAAAATCTTTACCATCACGGTCAATCCACCGGCGCAGGTCAATCAGCCTGCCAGTCTGACTGTTGGCAACGGAAAAGAGGCACCTCAGGTAAGCTTTGCAACCACAAATACCGGAGGTACAACCACCTACACCTGGACCAACAGCACAAGCTCCATCGGACTGCCTGTCTCGGGAGAGGGTAACATTGCATCCTTTACGGCAGTTAACAACGGCACTGCACCGGTGGTAGCATCCATCGCGGTAACGCCATTCTACAGCAACGAGGGAGGTTCTTGTGATGGAGGGTCTAAAATCTTTACCATCACGGTCAATCCTTCGGCGCAGGTTAATCAGCCAGCCAATCAGTCCCTCTGCAGCGGATCCTCTTCAGCAGCAGTAACCTTTGAAACGGTCAATACCGGCGGGGTAACCACTTATGCATGGAGCAACAGCAATCCTGCCATCGGACTGCATGCCTCGGGCATCGGCAATATCGCTTCGTTCAAGGCTACCAACGAGGGCACCTCAGTGCTCAAAGCAACTCTGACCGTCTTACCTGCATTTGTCAGCGGCGGAGTGATCACCACCGGACCGGTCAAGACCTTCACCATCACGGTGAATCCTGCTCCTGCAGCTTCAACCGGACCGGACAGATCCATCTGTCTGAATTCAAGTGCGACGCTGGGTGCAGCAGCCGTGACAGGCAGCACCTACAGCTGGAGCTCAGCTCCCGCAGGGTTTACCTCATCAGTGGCCAATCCTACTGTATCACCTCTTGCAACGACCCGTTACACC
This sequence comes from Prolixibacteraceae bacterium, assembly GCA_037140615.1. Classification (GTDB taxonomy): domain Bacteria; phylum Bacteroidota; class Bacteroidia; order Bacteroidales; family Prolixibacteraceae; genus CAINVV01. The sequence goes on along the minus strand of JBAXED010000035.1, from coordinate 6,071 downwards.
CTGACGGAATATATCATAGCTACCGGATGTACTGCTGTTTCCAACATGGTGGTGACGGTCAATCCGCTGCCCGCCGCAGCTCCCGGAGCCGACCGCAGCATCTGTCCGGGAACTACCACAACGCTTGGCGGACCCGCAGTTACAGGTAACAGCTATGTGTGGGGTTCTGTGCCGGCAGGTTACACTTCAGTGCTCTCGAATCCTGTTGTCTCACCTGCCACGACAACGAAATACGTTGTCACTGAGGTGATGGCCCTTACCGGATGCACCAACAGCCAGAGTGTGCTGGTGAGTGTCAAACCGTCGTACCAGCTCGCCGTGAGCGGCGCTGCCACAGTTTGTACGGGCACCAAAAACGTTGTCTACAGTACGACTCCCGGAATGACAAGCTATGTATGGACACTGCCTTCGGGGGCGAGCATCGTCTCAGGCGCGACCACTTCAAGCATCTCGGTCGACTTCAGCAGCTCAGCTACCTCGGGCAATGTCAAGGTAAGCGGCACCTACGAGTGCGGAACGGTTCAATCAGAGAACTTTGCCGTGACGGTCAATCCGACGCCGGTCACTCCGAGCTTTATTGTGCAAAAGCATACGATGATCAGCAGCACCGATCTGGGCAACCAGTGGTATCTCAACGGGACAGCAGTGACCACCAATGGCAAGGACCGTCAGTTCACTGCAGCCAATGGAGGCACAGTGGCACTGCTGATCAGTCTCAAGGGCTGTGACTCGCCGCTGACCAGCAGCGTTGAGATCGCCCCAATGCAGGCAAACGTTCTGGAGGTGGATACATACCCCAATCCGAGCAACGGGCATTTTGACCTGCGCATCGAGATAGGCGCGCAGGCTTACTTCACCGTTCTACTCTTCGATGAGCAAGGTATGCTGCTGTCCCAGAATGATAAAGTATATGTCGACAAGCTGCTGATCGCACCAGTCGACCTTACCAGGGTACCTTCAGGAACCTATTACGTGAAGGTGTACAATAAGGAGGTGAGTCAGGTGGTTAAAGTGATAATATTAAAGTGAACTAAAGTGAACTAAAGTGACTAAAGTTGGGGACTCCGAAGAAGTACTTCGAGTACTTGGAGTTTGGAGTACTTAAAGTTAGGGACTCCGTAAGGGGGTGCGTTGAAGAAGAGCTGACAGGTTTTGGAAACCTGTCAGCTTTATCTGATATATTATTACATTTGTTAATAGAAGAAACAATAATAAATTCAGGATGTCCAAATCCACGATTAGAACTTTACATAACAGGTTGATTCTGGTGGTGGCTTCCTTCGGGATTTCGGTTGTTTTATTTCTCTCCTCGTGCAATAATCCCGGTAAGAAAAATGGTACAGATGAATTTAGAAATGTACCTTCCGGCGTTGCCAAAAGGATTGATTCGCTGGATGTGCTTATTAAGAAATATTATGCGTCGGATCCGGATTCTGCCGAATTACTGGCCTATTCTGCCATTGGCACGTTAGATTCATTTCACTGTCCCCAAAAGAAGATCAGCCTTTATATGTTTCTATCGGAGTTCTATCAGTACAGAAAATCCGACAAGCTAAAGGCCATCCAAAGTTCGACGAAGGCCATGGGGATTTTTATTGAAAATCCGGGTTCGACCCTCACCAACGATCCTTATTTGTTTGTCGATATCGGAAATATATTATTCTCATACAAATTTTATAATGAGGCAAACACCTTTTACCGTATCGCATTTGAACAGGCGACGAAAATTAAAAATGCTCATGCACAGGCTCTTTCCATGCAAAATATCGCCCTCGCCTTTTCCGGTCAGCAGAAATACGATTCGGCCCTTTACTACCTTCGGGCAGCCGACCGGAGTATTACAGACCGGACAGATATCATGCTTGCTCAAAATTACAGCTATATATCGACTGATTACCTGGCACTCCACCAAGAGGATTCGCTTATTGCCAATGCTCGAAAAAGCCTTGCCATACTCGATTTCTACAAAAGTAACCGGCCGGAGATGGCCCAAAACCTGCATGATAAGATATTCATTGAATGGAATTCCATTTCACTCAATGTACACAAGGTTTTGTTCAATCACTATGGGTTAAGTGAGCAATCCGACAGTAGTTTACGCCACTATCGGCTGGCAATGGAACATGCCGCAAATATTGGCTCAGATGATGCCGGTGCCGAACTCTACCTGAAACGGGCGCTGCTTGCCAGGAGGCTTTCCGAAATTGATAAGGCTTCAAGCTATGCAGATTCTGCGATGAACCTTGCGCAGCGCTTTAGCGATCCGGAGATTATAAAGACCTGGTCCGACTCGCTTTCATTGTTCTTTGGCCAAAACCAAGTACCTGATCTTCAGTCTAAATACAGTGTGCTATCGAGGCAACTTAGCGACACTCTTTATAGGCTGAACAGCTCCAGAGACCTGATCAGGCACCAGATGGCACTCTCCTCTATTGCCGCCGAATATGTAGCCAAGAATCTTAAAGCCGATCAGGCAATTAAAACCGGCACCATCCGGTTTCAGCAGTGGTATATCCTGGTTATCACCTTGTTTGTTCTTGTCGTTCTCGTTGCCTTTTACCTGTTCATGCGCCAGAAAAGAAAACTAGAGAAAACCTACAAAAATCTGGTGGACCAAATCCAACAATCCCTGCAGATCGAGGATGAACAGGCGCATCAGAAGCTTTTGTCAGGAAACACACCTGGGCTTGCCGAGAATCTGGAATTCCTGATGCGTACCCGGAAGCCTTTTCTCCAAAAGAAACTCAACCTCAATGATGTGGCGGCCATGTTGCATACCAACCAGACCTACCTCTCCAACCTGTTGAACAGTCAATACAAGCAAAAATTCAATGACTACATCAACTTGTTGCGTGTGAAGGAAGTTTGCCGCCTGATGCGCAACGCAGCCAACCAAAAACTTAGTCTCGACCAGCTTGCTGATCTGGCAGGTTTTAACACACGGTCCACCTTTTACCACGCTTTTAAACAGTTCACCGGGATAAGCCCGGCTGCATTCCTTGAAACACAATGCACCCTGTTGCGGGAGACGGAACAGCACGATTCGTTTGCTGATATTTCATCCTGACATAAATAGTAGATATTCAGTGTTTTAAATGGTGTCCGGACTTTTATAATTGTAAAAGTCCGGACACTTTTTTATGCCAACAGCTGACCTCTTTACCTTAAATTTAACAATCTATAAAACACGCAGGTCACCCGCTCAGGCGGGAGGATTACCTTATGATCAGTATCAACAATAAGATTAAGCATAAAATCATGGGAACGAAGAAGGTTGCAACTTTGGTTTTTTTGGCGGTAGTATTCGGCATGAACGCCTTTTCGCAAAATATCGGCATCGGGATGAACGCGGATGGTTCTGCGCCTGCCGGAAGTGCAATACTCGACATAAGTTCGGGTAACAAGGGTTTTCTCCCTCCGCGCATGACCTATGTGCAGAGGATGGCCATTGCCTCTCCCATTGCCGGACTGATGGTCTACTGCACAAACTGTGGCACAGTGGGTGAGCTTCAGGTGTTCAACGGCATCGCCTGGACCAACGTGACCGGCAACGTGGCCTCTGTTCCAAAACCCGATGCCCCAACTATTGGCACTGCTACCGCCGGCACCGCCAAAGCCACGGTTGCCTTTACTGCTCCGGCCTCCGATGGTGGATTTACCATCACCTCCTACACGGCCACCTCCTCGCCCGGTGGGATTACCGGTACGTTGAGTCGGGCCGGGAGTGGCACTATCACCGTCACCGGCTTAACCGCTGGAACTGCCTATACTTTTACAGTAACTGCAACCACCGTTTCAGGCACCGGTCCGGCAAGTGGTGCTTCCAATTCAGTGACTCCCACGGCGCCAGAACTAATTACTGACGGATCAGGCAACACCTATGAGATCCTCACGGTTGGATGGCAAACCTGGATGGCAAAAAATCTCTATACAACCAAATATAGCGATGGCACTGATATTCCAAAAGTAATAAGTAGTTCCTCTTGGTCAAGACTAACTTCAGAAGCCTATTGCGACTATAACAACGATGCGTTAAATGCCGCAATTTATGGCAGATTATACAACTGGTACGCAGTCAAAACAGGCAAACTATGCCCAACCGGCTGGCATGTGCCCAGCAATAACGAGTGGTTAACGCTTACAACCGTTTTAGGTGGTGAAAGTGTAGCCGGCGGAAGATTAAAGGAAACAGGAACCGCACATTGGACAGCTCCCAACTCCGGAGCCACCGACGAGAAAAGCTTTACAGCCCTTCCGGGAGGCTACCGTTCACGCAGCGGACCATTCTCCAACATTGGAAACATCGGTTATTGGTGGTCATCTACAGAATACATGTTCCCCTACGCCAATTACCGGTTCATGAGTTATGATAACACCGTTGCCAGAAGAACCTACGACTCTGAGGGAAATGGTATGTCTGTACGTTGCCTGAAAGATTGATTTTTTACGAAGCATTTCGATAGGGTTTGTTTATCAATGATTTAAGATTAAAAATAATGGAAACGAGAAATATTTTAGCAGCAGTTATATTGGTTCTGGGGTTCAGTGCCAACGCCTTATCGCAAAACATTGGGGTGGCGATCAACTCAGATGGGGCGGCTCCCAACAGCAGCACGATCCTCGATGTAAGTTCGACGACCAAGGGATTTTTGCCTCCGCGGATGACCAATGCGCAGAAAGCCACCATCGCCTCGCCAGCCGCCGGACTAATGGTTTGGTGCTCAAACTGCGGGCTATCGGGTGAACTGCAAATCTTTAACGGAACCACCTGGACCAACACCGCCGGTGGCGTGGCCACCAGCGCTGCTCCCGAAACAGCAACTTTTAGCACCTTATCTCAAAGTCCGGGTATAGCGATCAACACCGACGGTGCCACGCCTCACGCGAGTGCCATGCTCGATGTGAGCTCTACAACCAAGGGGTTTGCGCCTCCTCGGATGACTAACTCCCAGAAAAATGCCATCGTCTCTCCTGTGGCCGGACTGCTCATCTGGTGCAGCGACTGCGGCACTTCGGGCGAACTGCAAATCTACAACGGTACCACCTGGACCAATTTTGTCGGGGGGTTAGCCTCGGCCGGGAAACCCGATGCCCCAACCGTGGTCACAGCTGCCGTTTCGGGTGTAAGCGGCACTGCTACGGTGACCTTTACTGCACCTGCCTCCAATGGCGGATATGCCATCACCACTTACACAGCCACCTCCACACCCGGTAACTTCACCGGAACACTCAGTCAGGCTGGCGGCGGAACCATTACCGTTACCGGATTATCCAACGGCACCGCCTATACCTTCACCGTTACGGCGACCACCGTCGCAGGCACCGGTGCGCCCAGTGCAGCCTCCAATTCGGTTACTCCATTTTCGGTGCCGGGTGCTCCTATCATCGGCACCGCTACCGCCGGAAACACCCAGGCCACGGTTACCTTTACCGCACCTGCTTCCAATGGTGGTTCTGCAATCACCTCATATACTGCAATCTCCACTCCGGGCAATTTGACCGGGACCCTCAGCCAGGCAGGCAGCGGAACGATTACCATTACCGGATTAACCAATGGGACAGCTTATACCTTTACCGTTAAAGCCAAAAATACAGTGGGAGCCGGTGCCGCAAGTGCTGCCTCCAATTTGGCAACTCCATGTTCGGTACCTGGAGCCACGACCATCGGCACTGCCAACGCCGGAAGCGGTCAGGCCACGGTTACCTTTACTGCACCTGCTTCCAATGGCGGGTCGGCGATCACCTCTTATACCGCCACTTCCTCACCGGGTGGTTTGACCGGAACCCTCAGCCAGGCAGGCAGTGGAACGATCACCGTTACCGGCTTAACAAATAACACCCGTTATACTTTTACCGTTAAAGCCAACAATGCCGCCGGAACCGGCGCAGCAAGCGCAGCCTCCAATTCAGTGATGCCATATGGGATACCGGGAGCACCTACTATTGGCACCGCCACCGCAGGAGCCGGCCAGGCCAGGGTTGACTATACTGGACCTGGTACCAATGGCGGGTCTGCGATCACCTCCTACACGGCTACCTCCACACCGGGTAATTTGACCGGAACGCTTAGC